>NZ_FMXV01000002.1:0-495133 GCF_900104425.1 Pseudomonas sp. NFACC13-1
ACGAAGCTCAATGATGGCCTGCCTCACAACCAGCGGTACCACATAGGTTTGGTTGTGCCGTCGGCGGCTACGTTCGTCGAGCCCACTGGGTCCCTCCAGCTCATAGCGCTCGACCCACTTGTAGCCAGTCTTTCGGCTGATCTGATAGTCCTGGCACAGCCGGCTAAAGCTGTGCTTTTCGGATAGATACTCAGCGATGAACATCACTTTGAGGTCCATAGGTTTCAGCTCTCTCCAGGGCATGGTCAGATCCTCGCGAAATCGACCCTGCCAGTTAAAAACTGTTACCTATGTGCGTGAACTGATTTGTAACCCATGTGGGTGAGTCATACCGGCAAAAGCGTTTTGCTTACTTTTGCGCTTCTCAAAAGTGAGCCGCCGTCAGGGCGGAACCCTAAGTGGCCGTTACCGCAGCAACGGATATGCCCCCAATCAACAAATCCCAGCGCTCAGAACAGTACGGGGCTGCTGCGCACCCCAGCGGGAGCAAGCTCCCTCACCACGGGGTCCGCGTCAGCCCTTAACCCCCACTCATATTCATGAACCGCACAATCTGCACCTCCCCACCAGGATTGAAATCATGGCGCAAAGGTTTCCCGCGCAACGCTTGGCGCACCGCCTGAACAACCGGCTGGTCATCCAACGGATAACGCCGCAGCAGACCACGCAAATCAAGAGAATCCTCCTGCCCCAAGCACAACAACAAGCGCCCCTCGACGGTCATGCGCACGCGGTTGCAACTGGCGCAGAAGTTGTGGGTATTGGGCGAAATGAAACCGATCCGGGTATCCGGATGACGCTCCAGGCGCACATAGCGCGCCGGCCCGCCGCTGCTCTCGGCGCTGTCGAGCAGGCGATGATGGCGAGCGATCTCGGCCCGGACCTCATCGCTGGAACAGAACGACTCGAGCCGGGAACGCCCGACCTCCCCCAACGGCATCTCCTCGATAAAGCTGATATCGATGCCTTGGTCGATGGCGTACTGCACCAGCGCCGGGACTTCATCGAAGTTGCGTCCCTTCATGACCACACAGTTGAGCTTGATCCGCTCGAACCCGGCGACCTTCGCCGCTTCAATCCCGGCCAGCACCTGGTCCAGGTTGCCGTTACGGGTGATCGCCCGAAAACGCTCAGCGTCGAGGGTGTCGAGGCTGATGTTCATGCGCTTGACTCCAGCCTCGACGAGCGGCTGGGCCAATCGCCCCAACTGCGAGCCGTTGCTGGTCATCACCAGCTCCCGCAGGCCGGGCAGCGCCGCGATGTCGCGACACAACCCGACGATGCCCGGGCGGATCAGCGGCTCGCCACCGGTCAGGCGGATTTTCCTCACCCCCAGGCCGACGAACAGCCGCGCCAGGCGCTGCAACTCTTCCAGGGTCAAGACTTGCTGACGCGGCAGGAAGGTCATGTTTTTCGCCATGCAATACACACAACGAAAATCACAACGATCGGTCACCGATATCCGCAAATAATCGATCTGGCGCCCAAATCCGTCCTGCAACACCGCATTCATGAAGATCTCCTGATTGAGCCCGTGCTCACTGCACCAGCGGCGAGTCGGCGCCCTGAAGATGAATGCCGCGAATATCCGCCGCACCGATCAGGGTTTGCAGGTACTGCACCAGCGCCTTTTGCCAAACGCCCTGCTGCAACTGCGTGCGAATCGCGGTCGCCACAGCCTCATACGGCAACGGCTGGCCATCGATGCGCTGGTCGATGCTGATCACATGCCAGCCGTAGCGACTTTCCAGCGGCTTGCCCGCCAGGCCCGCCGGCAGGGTGAACAATTGGCGCTCCAGTTCAGGCACGGTCTGGCCCTTGCTGATCTGCCCCAGCGAGCCGCCCTGGGCCTTGGATGGACACGCCGAATACTTCAGCGCCAACTCGGCGAAGCTGCCGGGAAACTGATCGAGCCGTTCCAGCAACAATTCAGCCTGGACATGGGCCAGGCTGCGGGCCTCGGCATCGTCCGGCGCACATTCGAGCAGGATGTGCCGCACCGCCAGCAACGGCGCGCTGTGAAAGCGCGCCCGGTTGCTTTCGTAGTAACGCAGGCAGGTGGCCTCGTCACACTGCGGCACCTGCACCTCGCGTTCGAGCAACAGCCGCGTGGCTGCCTCTTCTTCGTTTTCACCGGCACCGACCTGCAACGCCAGGCCCAGCTCGGCGATACGCTGCTGGAGCAATTGGCGAATCACCAGGGCCCGAGCGGCCTGGTACACCGCATCCTCGCGACTGTCAGCCGGATGATACTGCAGCTCCTGGGCCATCGCCTGCGGGGTGATCGACACCCCGTTGACGCTGATGATCGGCCACTCCTGCTCACTGCTGGCAATCAACTCTGGCGCTTGATCTTCCACCACCGGCCCGGCCTGGGCCGGCTCGAACTGCACCGCCCCTACGGGTTCCACATCGACCACCGGCGGCACTTTTGCCGAGGAACCGCAACCACCGCCACCGCTACCACCGCCACATCCGCATCCACTCGCCATGATCTTCTCCTCAGAACTTCTGCCGAACGATTTGATAACGACGTCCCAGGTACCAGACCGGCGCACTGACGATGTGCACCAGACGAGTGAACGGGAACAACACGAACAAGGTCAGGCCCAGCACCACATGGAGCTTGTAGACCAGGCCCACCGGCGCTATCGCGGTAGCGGCTTCCACCGGCCGCAACAGCACGGTGTTCTGGGCCCAGTCGGCCAGCATCACCATCACCGAGCCGTCCATGTGCGCGGTAGACGCCACGATGGTCATCAACCCCAGCACCAACTGCACCAGCAGTACCACCAGCACCAGAATGTCCGAGGGATTGGACGTGGCACGGACCCGTGGGTCGGTCAGGCGGCGGTTGAGCAGCATCACCAGGCCGATCAGGCCCAGCACGCCGAAGAACCCACCGGAGACCATCGCCAGCAACTGCTTGTTCTCAGTGCTCAGCACATGGTGGTAGATCGCCGCCGGCGTCAGCAGGCCGACGAAGTGCCCGGCCAGCACGAACAGCACACCGACGTGGAACAGGTTGCTCGCCACGCGCATGCCGCGATTGCTCAGCATCTGGCTGGAACCGGCCTTCCAGGTGTACTGGGACAGGTCGAACCGTGCCCAACTGCCGAGCAAACAAATCGCCAGGGCGACATAGGGGTAGACCCCGAACAACAACAGATCCCATTTAGACATTACCCACCTCCCCGGCCGGCGCTGCGGCCAACCCTTCATGCTGAAAATCCACCCAGTGCAACGGCACCGCGCTTTCGTCCCGCGCCTTGCCTGGCGCGCTGGGCAGTGAACTGCAACGATCCTGCTGTTCGGCCTTCATGAAATCCACCTGCTCTTCTTCCCAGATCTTGTCCAGGGCTTCGAGAGAGTCGTCCCGGGGCTCGGCCTTCACTTGTTCGCGCAACTCGGCCACCGCCACCTGGGGTTCGGCGCCGGCGATTTGCAGCAAGGCCCGGAAGCAACTGGCGTAGGCGCTTTCACGTTCGTCCAGGCGCGCCGCGAGCAAGGCCAGCAGGTGCGCCACATCGGCCAGGCCCTCGCGGGCCTCGAGGTCTTCGCGGGTGGAAAGAAACTCCAAGTACAGCGGGATGTAGTCAGGTAGTTCCTTGACGCCGATGGCGAAACCGGCCTCTTCGTACTGGGCCATCATGTCGACCATGGCCTGGCCACGGTCGCGGGATTCGCCATGGACATGTTCGAACAGCAGCAGCGACAGCGAACGACCGCGGCCGAACAGCGCACCGTAGTGCTCCTGGCCATCCATCAAGTCCTTGCCGCAGATCACCTCCAGCAATTCAAACAGCCCGGCGCGCTGGTTGGGGCTGATTTCCCGTGCCTGGAGAATCGCTTGTTCCAGCTCATCCCGACCGGCCACCAGGGTCTCGGTCGGGTAGTCGAGCAGCAACGAAATCACCTTGAGAATGCGCATGCTCATTCCTCCCACAACTGCACGGTTTTGATCACGTCACGGCGGTTGGCCTTCTTGCCACCGAACATGTTGGTGTCGGAGCTGCCACTGCAACCGCTGCCAAAGCTGAAGCCGCAACCGGAGCGCTCGGCGAACGCGTCGCTCATGGCGTCTTCGCGGTGGGCGCTTGGTACGACGAAGCGGTCTTCGTAGTTGGCGATAGCCAGGTAGCGATACATCTCTTCCACCTGGTTCACGCTCAAGCCGACGTCGGCCAGCACTTGCAGGTCCTGCACGCCGTCGACTTGCTCGGAACGCTTGTAGGCCCGCATCGCCAGCAGACGCTTGAGGGCGCGCTTGACCGGTTTTTCGTCGCCGGCGGTGAGCATGTTCGCCAGGTAACGCAGCGGAATGCGCAGGCTGTCGACATCCGGGATCACCCCGTTCATGCCCACGGTACCGGCGGCGGCAGCGTTCTGGATCGGCGACAGCGGCGGCACGTACCAGACCATTGGCAAGGTGCGGTATTCCGGGTGCAGCGGCAGCGCGAGTTTCCAATCCACGGCCATTTTGTAGACCGGCGAGCGTTGCGCCGAGTCGATCACCGACTGCGGCACGCCATCGGCCAAGGCCTGGCGAATCACCGCTGGGTCGTTGGGGTCGAGGAAAATCTCCAGTTGCTTCTCGTACAGATCCTTTTCATCAGCGGTGCTCGCCACTTCGCTGATACGGTCGGCGTCATACAGCAGCACGCCGAGATAACGGATGCGGCCGACGCAGGTTTCAGCGCAGACCGTCGGCATCCCCGCTTCGATGCGCGGGTAGCAGAAGATGCATTTTTCCGACTTGCCGCTTTTCCAGTTGAAGTAGATTTTCTTGTACGGGCAGCCGCTGATGCACATGCGCCAGCCACGGCATTTCTCCTGGTCGATCAGGACGATGCCGTCCTCTTCGCGCTTGTAGATCGCCCCGCTCGGGCACGATGCCGCGCACGCCGGGTTCAGGCAGTGCTCGCACAAGCGCGGCAGGTACATCATGAAGGTGTTTTCGTACTCGCCGTAGATGTCCGCCTGGATCTTGTCGAAGTTCTTGTCCTTGCGCCGCTTGGCGAATTCGGTACCGAGGATTTCCTCCCAGTTCGGGCCCCATTCGATTTTCTGCATGCGCTTGCCAGACACCAGCGAACGCGGCCGTGCGGTGGGTTGATGCTCGCCCAGTGGCGCGGTGTGCAGGTGCTGGTAGTCGAAGTCGAACGGTTCGTAGTAATCGTCCAGGCTGGGCAGGTCCGGGTTGGCGAAGATGTTCGCCAGCACGCGGAACTTGCCGCCGATGCGCGGGTTGATCGAACCGTCGGCGTTGCGGACCCAGCCGCCCTTCCACTTGTCCTGGTTTTCCCACTCCTTGGGGTAGCCGATGCCCGGCTTGGATTCGACGTTGTTGAACCAGGCGTATTCCATGCCTTCGCGGCTGGTCCAGACGTTCTTGCACGTGATCGAGCAGGTGTGGCAGCCGATGCATTTGTCCAGGTTCAGGACCATGCCGATTTGTGAGCGAATCTTCATCTCAGTTCTCCTCGATATCAGTCGGCAGTGGACGCGGCAGATCATCGCCACTGGAACCGTCGAGCCAATCGACCTTGGCCATCTTGCGCACCACGACGAACTCGTCGCGGTTGCAACCGACCGTGCCGTAATAGTTGAAACCGTAGGCCTGCTGGGCGTAGCCACCGATCATGTGGGTGGGCTTGAGCACCACACGGGTCACCGAGTTGTGATGGCCGCCTCGGGTCTTGGTGGTTTCGGAACCTGGCACGTTCACGATCCGTTCCTGGGCGTGATACATCATCACCATGCCCTCCTTGACCCGCTGGCTGACCACCGCCCGGGCCGTCAGCGCGCCGTTGGCGTTGAAACACTCGATCCAGTCGTTGTCCTCGATGCCGGCGCGCTTGGCGTCGATTTCCGAGAGCCAGACAATCGGCCCGCCACGGCTCAAGGTCAGCATCAGCAGGTTGTCGCTGTAGGTGCTGTGGATGCCCCACTTCTGGTGTGGGGTGATCCAATTCAGGACGATCTCGGTCTCGCCATTGCTGCGCTTGCCCTTCACGCCGGCGATGGTGCGGGTGTTGACCGGTGGCCGATAACTCATCAGTTGCTCACCAAACGCCTGCATCCATGGGTGGTCCTGGTAGAACTGCTGGCGACCGGTGATGGTGCGCCATGGAATCGATTCGTGGACGTTGGTGTAGCCGGCGTTGTAGCTCACGTGATCGTCTTCCAGGCCGGACCAGGTCGGGCTGGAAATGATCTTGCGCGGCTGGGCCTGGATGTCGCGGAAACGAATGGCCTCGTGCTCCTTGGAGACGGCCAGGTGGCTGTGGTCGATGCCGGTGAATTCCGACAGGGCCGCCCAGGCCTTCACCGCGACATGGCCGTTGGTTTCCGGCGCCAGGGACAGGATCACTTCGGCGGCGTCGATGGCGCTGTCGATTTTTGGCCGCCCTTGGCTGATGCCCGCTTCGACCTCCTTGTGGTTCAGTTCGCCGAGGAATTTCACTTCAGTCTCGGTGTTCCAGTTGATGCCCTTGCCGCCGTTGCCGAGTTTTTCCAGCATCGGCCCCAGGGAGGTGAACTGCTTGTAGATGTTCGGGTAGTCGCGCTCCACCACCTGCAGGTTCGGCGCGTTCTTGCCCGGCACCGGCGCCACACCGGCGCTTTTCCAGTCGGTGCCGCCAAAGGGTTGGGCCAGCTCGCCGACGCTGTCATGCATCAACGGCACGGTGACCAGGTCTTTCTCGACGCCCAGGTGGCCGACCGACATGGCGGAAAATGCCTTGGCGATGCCTTTGTAGATTTCCCAGTCCGAACGCGACTCCCAGGCCGGATCGATGGCGGCCGACAGTGGGTGGATGAACGGGTGCATGTCCGAGGTGTTCATGTCGTCTTTTTCGTACCAGGTGGCGGTCGGCAAGACGATGTCGGAATACACGCAGGTCGAGGACATGCGGAAGTCCAGGGTGGTCACCAGGTCGAGCTTGCCAATGGCGCCCTCGTCGACCCATTCGGCTTCGGTGGGCTTGCACCCGGTGCTATGGCCGATGTCTTCGTTCATCACGCCGTTCTTGGTGCCCAGCAGGTACTTGAGCATGTATTCGTGGCCCTTGCCCGAAGAGCCCAGCAGGTTGGAGCGCCAGATGAACATGTTGCGCGGGAAGTTCACCGGACTGTCAGGCTGTTCGCAGGCAAAACGCAGGGAACCGTCCTGCAACGACTTGACCACGTAGTCCTTGGGCTCCAGGCCCGCGGCGGCGGCATCGCGACAGATGCGCAGCGGGTTGGTGTTGAGTTGCGGCGCGCTCGGCAGCCAGCCGGCCCGTTCGGCGCGGATGTTGTAGTCCAGGGCGTGCTCGGGGAACTGCGATTTGTCGGCCAGGGGCGAGAGCACGTCGTGCATGCTCATCTTCTCGTGGCGCCATTGCGAGCTGTGGCCATAGAAGAAGCTGGTGCCGTTCATCTGCCGTGGCGGACGGTTCCAGTCCAGGCCGAAGGCCAGGGGCAGCCAGCCGCATTGCGGACGGAGTTTTTCCTGGCCGACATAGTGGGCCCAGCCGCCGCCGGTCTGGCCGACGCAACCGCAGAGCATGAGCATGTTGATCAGCCCGCGGTAGTTCATGTCCATGTGATACCAGTGGTTCATCGCCGCACCGACGATGATCATCGAGCGTCCACGGGTCTTGTCGGCGTTGTCGGCGAACTCGCGGGCGATCTGGATCGCCTTCTCGCGGCTCACACCAGTGATCTGCTCCTGCCAGGCCGGGGTGCCGGGCACCGAAGCGTCGTCATAGTCCTTGGCAACGTTGGCGCCGCCCAGGCCACGGTCGATGGCCAGGTTGGCCGCCGACAGGTCGAACACGGTGGCGACTTTCGCCACGCTGCCGTCGGCCAGCACCACGCTGTGCACCGGCACCCGCCGGAACTGCACCGCGTCACCGGCCACATGCTGGAAGTACTCCTGGGCTTCGCCGGCGAAGTACGGGAACGCCACCTCGGCGACGTCGCCGCCGATCAGGCTCAGCTTGAGGTCGATCTCACGCCCCTCGCCGCCTTCACGGGAGAGGATGTTCCACTTGCCCTTCTCGCCCCAGCGATAGCCGATGGAGCCTTGGGGCGAGACCAGTTCGCCACTGGCATCCAGGGCGATGGTTTTCCATTCCGGGTTGTTCTCCTGGCCGAGGTTGTCGGTCAAGTCACTGGCCCGCAGGAAACGGTCTGGCTGGTAACCCGCGCCCGGCGCCGCGCCAAGCATCGGCTTGAGCATCACCAGCACCGGCAGGTCGGTGTAGCGCTTGGCGTACTCGGTGAAATAGGCGCTGGGCTTGTCCAGGTGGAATTCTTTGAAGATCACATGGTTGAAGGCCTGGGCCAGCGCGGCGTCGGTGCCCTGCTTGGGGTTGAGCCACAGGTCGGTGAGCTTGGCGACTTCCGAGTAGTCCGGGGTGATCGCCACGGTCTTGGTGCCCTTGTAGCGCACCTCGGTGAAGAAGTGGGCGTCGGGAGTACGGGTCTGCGGGACGTTGGAGCCCCAGGCAATGATGTAGTTGGAGTTGTACCAGTCGGCCGATTCCGGCACGTCGGTCTGCTCGCCCCACACCATTGGCGAAGCGGGCGGCAGGTCGCAATACCAGTCGTAGAAGCTCAGGCACACGCCACCGATCAGCGACAGGTAACGCGAGCCGGCGGCATAGCTGACCATCGACATGGCCGGGATCGGCGAGAAACCCACCACCCGGTCCGGGCCGTGCGTCTTGACGGTGTAGACGTTGGCGGCGGCGATGATCTCGTTGACTTCTTCCCAGTTGGAACGGATGAAGCCGCCCATGCCGCGCTTGCTCTTGTACGAGTCGGCCTTGGCCTTGTTCTCGACGATGCTGGCCCACGCTTCGACAGGCTGCAGGCTCTGCCGGGCTTCGCGCCACAGCTTGAGCAACGGCTTGCGGATCTTCGGGTACTTGAGCCGGTTGGCGCTGTAGATGTACCAGCTGTAGCTCGCGCCACGCGGGCAGCCGCGGGGTTCGTGGTTGGGCAGGTCATTGCGGGTGCGCGGGTAGTCGGTCTGCTGGGTTTCCCAGGTGATCAGGCCGTTCTTGACGTAGATTTTCCACGAGCACGAACCGGTGCAGTTCACCCCATGGGTGGAGCGCACGATCTTGTCGTACTGCCAGCGCGAACGGTAGACGTTTTCCCAGTCGCGGGACTCCTTGCGGGTCTCGCCATGGCCGTCTGAAAACTCGCCTTGCTTGCGGTTGAAGAACCGCAGTTGATCCAGTAAATGACTCACAGTGTCTTCCTCTCAGGCTTGCTCCGCGGGGTCTGCGCCCCGCCCACGCAGGTTTAGGTTCGGCTTAGCAAGGTGTCGCGGCGCCCTTGCGGGCATACCACCACCAGGTCACCACGATGCAGCTCAGGTAGAAGCCGACGAACATGTAGAAGGCCATCTCCGGGCCGCCGGTCAGGGCCATCGAAGAACCAAATGACTTGGGAATGAAGAACGCACCGAAGGCGCCCATGGCCGAACTGAAACCCAGCACCGCGGCTGATTCCTTGCCGGCGTTCTTGATCGCTTGCTCGCGCACCTCGGGCTTTTTCCCCAGGGCGGCTTTTTCATGCAGGGTGCGGAAGATCACCGGGATCATGCGGAATGTGGAACCGTTGCCCACGCCGGTGGTGATGAACAGCAACATGAACATGCCCAGGAAGCCGTAGAAGTTGCCGCCCTGGCCACCTTGTGGCAGGAAGTGCAAGACGCCGAACACCATCACGATCATCAACACGAAATTCCACAGGGTGACCTTCGCACCGCCGAGCTTGTCCGCCAGCCAACCGCCCAGCGGCCGCACCAGCGCGCCCACCAGCGGGCCAAGGAAGGCGAATTTCAGGGCGATGACGTCCGGGAACGAGGTCTTGATCAGCAGCGGGAACGCGGCGGAGAAACCAATGAACGAGCCGAAGGTCGCCAGGTACAACCAGCACATCAGCCAGTTGTGCTTGCGCTTGAAGATCACCGCCTGCTCGCTGAACGATGCGCGGGCGCTGGACAAATCGTTCATGCCGAACCAGGCAATCAAGGTGACGGCGAGGATGAACGGCACCCAGATGAAACCGGCGTTCTGCAGCCACAGCGAGCTGCCATCGGCCAGCACCTGAGGCTGGCCGCCCATGAAACCGAACACACCGAAGGAGATCACCAGGGGCACGCTGAACTGCATCACCGACACGCCCAGGTTACCCAGCCCGGCGTTCAGGCCCAGGGCGGTACCCTGTTGGGACTTGGGGTAGAAGAAGCTGATGTTGGACATGCTCGAGGCGAAGTTGCCGCCACCAAAACCGCAGAGCAGCGCGATCAGCACGAACACGCTGTAGGGCGTGGCCGGGTTCTGCACCGCGAAGCCCATCCACAGCGCTGGCAGCAGCAGCGACGCGGTGCTCAGGGCCGTCCAGCGACGGCCACCGAAGATCGGCACCATGAACGAATAGAAGATGCGCAAGGTCGCGCCCGACAACCCCGGCAACGCCGCCAGCCAGAACAACTGGTCAGTGGTGAAACTGAAGCCAATGGCGTTGAGGCGCACAATCACCGTGCTCCAGACCATCCAGACCGCGAAGGCCAAGAGCAGCGCAGGAATCGAGATCCACAGGTTGCGCCGGGCGGTCAGCTTGCCGCTACTGCCCCAGAAAGCAGGGTCTTCCGGACGCCAGTCATGAATGACCGGGCCTTTTTCAGGCGTTTGCAGAACGGACATGTTCTTCTCCTTGGGCAATGCTGGAAAACGGGGATTGGCTGGCCGGCGACTGTTTACCCAGCAGCGGGCGCTTGCGCATTTCGCTGAAGTACATCCAGGTCAGGGAGACCCAGACCACGCCGTACATCAACATGAAGCAGGACGAGCGCACGCCGGTGAGGTCCACCAGGGCGCCGAACATGATCGGCAGCACGAACCCGCCCAAGCCGCCGGCCAGGCCGACGATGCCGGACACTGCGCCCATGTTTTTCGGGTAATCATTGGCGATGTACTTGAAGACCGAGGCCTTGCCGAACGCGAAGGCGATGCCCATCACGAACAGCAGCACGGTGAACAGCGTGGCGTTGAGGCCGATATGGAAGTCGACGATGCCGTTGACGGTTTGCACTTGCAGTTGGGTCTGGGGGTAGGACAGCAGGAACAGGCAGATCCAGCTCACCCACAACACCCACCAGGTCACGCTCTGGGCGCCCCAGCGGTCGGACATCCAGCCACCGACGGCCCGCAGCACGCCGCCAGGCAGGGAGAAACAGGCCGCCAACAGCGCTGCGCTTTGCAGGCTGAAGCCGTATTCCTGCACGTAGTATTTGGTCATCCACAAGGCCAGGGCCACGTAGCCGCCGAACACGATCGAGTAGTACTGGCAGTAGCGCCACACGGCCGGCTCTTTCAGGGTTTTCAACTGCTCGCGCAAGGTGGCGCCGCCGGTGCCGCTGTGTTCCTTTTTCTCGCTGGTGAGAAACCAGAACAGCAGCGCGGTGATGAACAGGATGGCGCTGAACACCTTGGGCACCAGGTGCCAGGAGCCGAACGCGATCAGGGCCGGGGCGAGGAACTTGGTCACCGCCGCACCAGCGTTGCCGGCACCGAAGACGCCCATGGCGAAGCCCTGGTTCTGCTTGTCGAACCACTTGGCGACGTAGGCGATGCCCACCGAGAACGAGCCGCCGGCCAGGCCGACGAACAGGCCCAGCACCAGGAATTGCCAGAAGGCCGTGGCGAGGGTGATCAGGTACAGCGGCAACACACAGGCCAGCATCAGCAGAAAGAACACGATCCGTCCGCCAAAACGGTCGGTCAAAAGCCCCAGGGGCAAGCGCACCAGCGAACCGGTCAGCACCGGCGTAGCGGCCAGCAGGCCGAATTGGGTTTCGTTGAGGGCCAGCAGTTCCTTGATCGGAACGCCGAGCACGGCAAACATCATCCAGACCATGAAGCACACGGTGAAGGCCAGGGTACTCATCCCTAGTACCAGCCCTTGTTGCACTTGCGCTCGCATCACGATGCACTCCGTCAGTTCGATTGAGCGCAGCCTAGTGACAGGGCCCCGCAAAAACTTGACCTGGGTCAACGTGCCTCGGGGCGGTACAGGCCTATGCTTGGCCCGTCTACCTCCAAGGAGGTAGACCTGGATATCGATGAACCCCTTTGTTTATCAATATCTTGATCCAGTTGGCCGAGGCCTTTATGGAAACGGAACGGCCAGCAACTCTTTAGAGGTAGTGCGCCCAGGATCGGCTGCTACACCCCCAGGTCCAGGGCGCCCCCCTATGTTCGGTTCACCGTTTTGCCTCCCAGGCCCGCGTCGATGATGGGTTGGTTGCGCAGTTCCCTGCCCGCTCGCGCCGGGCTGGCAGTGATCCTGATCGCCATCCTGGCTCTGGCCAGCTCCTTGAGCGCCGGGTTGATCGCCTGGTTCAGCCAGGGCGACGCCGCGGCCATCAACACCGCCGGTTCCGTGCGCATGGAGACCTACCACCTGAGTTGGAAACTGGCGGCAGGGGCCACCGACGACATCCCGGCGATCATCGACAGCCTGCAACAACGCCTCGACAGCCCGGCCCTGCGCGCCGTGCTGGAAGATGGGCCGGAAACCTCCCTGCACAAAAGCTATCGCGACCTCATCCAGCGCTGGAACCAGACCTTGCGCCCGGCCATCGAGCGCGGCGATTCGGCGTTTTTCCAAAGCAGCGCCTCTTCTTTCGTTGAGCAACTGGACCAGTTCGTCACCCTGCTGCAACGCCAGAGCGAACACAAACAAGGCTGGCAACAGACGATCCAAGGCATGGCGCTGTTCAGCACCATGATCATCCTGCTGATCGGCCTGTATGAATTGCAGTACGGCGTGGTCACGCCCTTGCAGGAACTGGTGGACGCCACCCAGCGCTTTCGCCGTGGCGAATTCCAGGTGCGGGTCAACCATCAGTCCGAGGATGAGCTGGGGCAGTTGGCGACCAGTTTCAACACCATGGCCGAGACCATCGAGCAATCCCACCGCACCCTGGAAAACCAGGTCCAGCAAAAGACCCTGAACCTGCAACAGGCCAACGCCGCCCTCGAACTGCTGTACCAGAGCAGTCGCAGCCTGGCGACGCGACAGGCCAATGCCGAAGGCCTGGATGAGTTGATCCGGCGCTTCCAGCAGCGCTTGCCGGGGCTACGCCTGACGCTGTGCCTGCAAGGGCAATTGCAGGCCCCGGCCAGGCACCTGCTAGCCCTCCATGGCGCCGCCAGCCGCCAGGTCTGCGCCAGCAGCGATTGCGCCGGTTGCCACCGGCATAACGCCGCCCGCCCGCAGGCCTTCAGCATCAGTAACCAAGGCACCGAACTGGGTGAACTCAAGGCGCATTTCGTCGACGGTCACGCGGCACAACCCTGGGAAACCGAGTTGATCCAGGCCCTGGCCAACCTGATCGGCACGTCGCTGTCCCTCAAGCGCCAGCGCGAACAGGACCATCGCCTGCTGCTGCTCGACGAACGCACGATCATTGCCCGCGAGCTGCACGACTCCCTGGCCCAGGCCTTGTCGTACATGAAGCTGCAAGTCAGCCGCATGCAGACCCTGATGCGCCGGGGCGAACCGGTGCAAACCCTGGAGACCGTCACCGGCGAGCTGCGCGAGGGGCTGAACAATGCCTATCGGCAACTGCGTGAGCTGCTCACCACCTTCCGCCTGCAAATCCACGACGACGGCCTGGTCGAGGAACTCAAGGACACCGCCGAAGAGTTCTCCAACCGCGGGGACTTCCAGGTGCACCTGTTCGTCGACACCCTGGCCTTCGAGCTGTCGGCCAGCGAGCAGATCCACATCCTGCAGATCACCCGCGAAGCCCTGTCCAACTGCCTGCGCCACGCCCATGCCGAGAACGCCTGGCTCGAATTGCGCCAGGAAGGCGAGACCGTACGCCTGTCGATCGAAGACGATGGCCGGGGCTTCAGTGGCGAGGTCGACCAGCGCGAACACCATGGCCTGAACATCATGAACGAGCGGGCCCGCAGCCTGCACGGCCAACTGCAGATTCACTCCCGTACACCCCAGGGCACCCGTATCCAGGTGCATTTCCAACCGGAATTCCTGGGCCAACCCACCGAAGGCATCGCAACATGAACGCCCCCCTGCGTCACACCCTGCTACTGGTCGACGATCACCCGATGATGCGTCGCGGGATCCGCCAGATGCTTGAGCTCGAAGACGACTTGCAGATCGTTGGCGAAGCCAGCCACGGCGAAGAAGCCCTGAGCCTGATCGAACCGCTCAAGCCCGACCTGGTGTTGCTGGACAACAACATGCCGCAGATGAACGGCATCGAGACCCTGCGCCGGCTGCGCGCCATGCACTACACCGGCAAGGTGCTGTTGTTCACCGTGTCCGATGCCGAGGACGACATCCGCGATGCCCTGCGCCTGGACGCCAACGGCTACCTGCTCAAGGATATGGAGCCGGAACTGCTGATCCAGTACATCCGCGACGCCCTCAACGGTGCCCTGGTGATCAGTCCCGGGCTGACCCGCGTCATGGCCCAGGCCCTGCGCTCGCCGCCGCGCCAGGCCGATGTGGAACTGACCGAACGCGAACGCCAGGTGCTCAAGACCATCGCCGGCGGCTACAGCAACAAGGTCATCGGCCACAAGCTGGGCATCACCGAAGGCACGGTCAAGGTCCATGTGAAGAACCTGCTGCACAAGCTCGGCCTGCGCTCGCGGGTGGAGGCGGCGGTGTGGGCGATGGAACATTTGCGCGGGGCGGGCTAGCCCAGCCAACACATACCCCTGTGGGAGCGAGCTTGCTCGCGATAGCGGTGGGTCAGCCTGCGGCGATGTCGGCTGTGCAGCCGTCATCGCGAGCAAGCTCGCTCCCACAGGGTTTGTGCCTTGATGGAGAGGCCCTCCCTCTTCCGAGGTAAGCCTGCGGAGGCATAGGCCGGCGGCGACTTGGGCCCTACCATGACGGCACGCGGAGGTACGCCATGCTGACCCACCCTTCCATCGTTTTACTGTTGCGTCGTCATCACCTGTTCAGCCAGTTGCCGGAGCGGGTCTTTGAGGATGTCTGCAACCTGGCCGTGCTCAAGCGCCTGGGTTGCAACAGCACGCTCATGCACCAGGGCGACCCGGCCAAGCGGTTTTTCTTGCTGGTCAGTGGCCAGATCAAGCTGTTCCGGGTCACCGGCGAGGGCCAGGAGAACCTGGTGGAAATCATCCAGCCCGGGCAGACCTTCGCCGAGGCCCTGCTGTTCAGCCAGGCCCGTTGCTACCCGGTCAGTGCATCGGCGATCAAGGACAGCGTGCTGGTGAGTATCGAAGGCACCCATTACCGCAAGGTCCTGGAAGACCAGCCCAAGGTCTGCCTGGCGATTCTGGCGAGCATGAGCATCCACCTGCACCAGCGTCTCAAGGACATCGATAACCTGACCCTGGCCAGCGCCAGTCGGCGGGTCATCAACTTTTTGCTCCAGGAGCGCGATCCACGGGACGGCCAGGTGGTCCTGCAGGTTTCCAAACGCCTGGTGGCCTCCAAGCTGGGGATCCAGCCGGAAACCTTTTCGCGGATTCTTCATCGTCTGGTGGACGGCGGCCTGATCGCCATGGAGCGGCGCAACATTCGCATCCTGGCCGAAGAGGAGCTGGAGGCTTACCAGCAGTAGGAGCTGTCGAGTGTAACGAGGCTGCGATCTTTCCCCAGACACTTGAGTCTCAAGCAAAAGATCGCCCCCCCTTCAACTGCCTGATACACCGCGGGCTCAGGCTTTGGGGCTGCTTCGCAGCCCAACGGGGATAAATCCCCTCGCCACAGGGGTGTGTGGGCCCTTTACTCGCCATTCGGCCTATCGATTTCATCAACCCCTATCATCGCTATCAACCGCTCAAACAGCGCATCGCCCTCCTCTTGCGTGCAATCGACCCCAAAACGCTTGCGCCAGCCCAACTGACTCAAAATCACATGCACATCCGCCTCCAGGTCATGCTGCTGCAAACACGCCTGCACGCACTGTAACGGGCAACCGTCCAGGGCAATGATCCGTCGCCCCAATCGTGCCTTGTTGACCAGTGGCGCCACATGCCCACCCACGCCAACGATGCAGGACATTTCGGCCAGGCCGGCGCGGTCCAGGCGCAGGGCGACGGTGTTGGCCAGTTGCGCCACGTTGGAACAACCGGAACAGGAGTACACCAAGGGCAATACGCTTGGGGCTTTCATCACACCGCTGCCAACCCCTTGCCCGCCCGTTCCAGATTGCGCCATAACCACGGTGGCAATACGTCCGGGTCGAGGCTGTCGATCAGGTTTTTCAAAGCCAGCCCCAGTTCGGTGTCGCCCTCGATCACCAACCGCCGCCGGAAGAACAGCGTATCGGGGTCCTCCTGACGACTGGCCAGCAACAGAAACTCACGCCAGTTGCCACTGATGGTGACCTGGGCCTCGGCGCGCTCGGCGATGCGCAATCCATCCCGCGCCAGGGTCAGGTACCAGCACAACTTCAAGTCGGGCACCCGCAGGCACAACCAGCGCCCACGCAGCACATCGAACCCGCCATCGCGCAGCGGCTCGGCCAGGCAGCGATTGAGCGCCTGCTGCAACGCCAGGCGCTGCACCACGAACGGCACCTTGCCCATCAGGGGCAGCAAGCGATCAGCGCCCTTGAGCACCCACTTCTTCGGACTCAACACAGGCCTGCCTCCTCTACCTTCAACATGCCGGCATGGCCGTGCCAGTAACCGTTGCACCCGTCGACGAACAGCGGCGGTGCCTCGCCCTGGCGAACCTTGTCGAAGGCCGTGACCACCTCGGCCATGCCCTGGGCGCGCGGGCTCAACCGCAGCAGGTCGGCGCCGCAGGCCAGCAGCGCGTGGTAATCGGCCAGCAGGTTGGTCACCTCGCCGGACATCGTCTGGATGCCGTTGAGGGTGAACAACTGTTGGCCTTCCTGACTGCTCAACGCCAGGCCGTCGGGGTAGTTGATGCAACAGAACTGACAGTCGTCCTTGGGTCGGTTTTCGGCCCGGGCGGTAAAGCAGCGCGCCGAGTACGCCAAGGGCAGATGACCATAGGAAAAAATCTCCACATCAGGCACCTCGCGGTCCATCTCCCGCACCTGCTCCAGCACGTCGCCGATCAGCGCCGCCGAGCACTCCACGGGCGGCACCCAGCGGATCATGCCACTGTCGAGCAATTGCCCCAGGGCATGACCGTTGTACAGGTTCAGCGCCGGGCCGCCCACGAAGGGCAGCTTGCGTTCGGCCAGGAACTGCACCGCGCCCATGTCGTTGGCTTCCACCAACAATTGGCCGTTGTCACACAGGCGTCGCAGCGAAGACAGCTCCGAGGCCGCTTCGATCAGCGTCAAGCTCGACAACACGATCTGCGCCTGGCTACACGCTTGCAGCTCGCGCCCCAGGCCCAGCCATTGATCCAGGGAAAACGCCCGGCGCTTCGAGCATACGGTTTCCCCCAGGTAAATCACGTCCAGCGGCAAGGCCGACATCTCGGCATAGAAATTCCCCAGTTGCACTTTGTCCCAGTAAAACAGGACCGGTCCCAGGCTGAGTTTCATCTGGCCTCCTTCATTGCCATGATCGATGGTAGGCACCCAGGGTGGTCTGGCTGCCTTCGGACAGACCGGCCAGCACCTGGCGCCATTCTTCCCGCACTCGGAACCGTTGCGGCGCGGCCCGGTGGGCGTCCAGCGCGGCGCGCCAGACCCGGGTCACTTGTTCAACGTAGGCCGGGCTGCGTTGACGGCCTTCGATCTTCACCGCCTCAACGCCGATGGCCGTCAGTTCCGGCAGCAGGTCGAGGGTATCGAGGCTGGTGGGTTCTTCCAGTGCATGGAAGCGCTTGCCACCCACCAGGAAGCGGCCCTTGCACAGGGTCGGGTAACCGGCCGGTTCTTCGGGGGTGTAGCGGTCGATCAGCACCTCGCTCAAGCGGGCGCTGAGGCCTTGGGCGTCCTCGCTCCAGCGTACCGCCTTGGCGGGCGAGCAGACGCCGCACAGGTTCGGCGATTCGCCGGTGATGTAGGAAGACAAGTGGCAACGGCCCTCGGCCATGATGCACAGGCTGCCGAAACCGAAGACTTCGATAGGTACCGGGCTGCCCGCTGCCACCTGCCGCACCTGGGCCAGGGACAGTACCCGCGGCAGCACCGCGCGACGGATGTCATAGCGCTGGGCGTAAAAAGCCAGGGCCGCGGCGTGGGTCGCCGAGCCTTGTACCGACAGGTGCAGCGCCAGTTTCGGATGGCGCTCGCTGGCGTAGCCGAGCACGCCGGGGTCGGCGGCGATCAGGGCGTCCACGCCGAAATCGGCGGCACGGTCCACGGCCCGTTGCCAGCGCTCCCAGCCCTTGGGTTGCGGGTAAGTATTGACCGCCACGTACAGTTTGCGTTGGTGCTGACGGATATGCGCGACTGCGGCGTCGAACTGTTTGTCGTCCATGTTCAGCCCGGCGAAGTGCCGGGCATTGGTGTCATCGCGAAAGCCGACATAGACGGCATCGGCGCCTTGGCGCACCGCCGCTTTGAGGGCAGGCAGATTCCCTGCCGGGCAAACCAGTTGCATGGGGCATCCTCGTGAAAAAACTAAGGCCGCCGCCAGTCTAGCCAGCCCTCGGCCGGCGACCTTGACGGCAATCAATTGCCGTCAATGCATCAGGTCAGTGAATGGCAGGTACAGCACCTGGTCGTGCTTGTGCAACTGCGCCTCGCACTCCACCACCGCCAACCCATCGGCCCAGCACGCGGCCGTCAGCATCGCCGAACTTTGCTGCGGGTGCAGCGTCACGCACAGGTGGCCGCTGGCATCCGCCACCAACCTGGCGCGCAAATACTGTCGACGCCGGTTGCGCTTGAGCCAGTCGAACCCCGCCGGCAGTTGCAACGGCACCGGCAGGACATCACCCATGCCCTGGGCCCGAAACAGGAACGGCCGTACGACGATCAGCGCGGTAATCAACGCCGCCGACGGATTGCCCGGCAGCCCGAGCCAAGGCTTGCCTTCCACATCGCCAAAGGCCAGGGGCTTGCCCGGCTGGATCGCCAGGCGCCAGAGGTCGATGCTGCCCAAGGCTTCGATGGCTTGCTTGAGGTGGTCCTCTTCCCCCACCGAAACACCGCCCGATGTGATCAGCACATCGCATTCGGCCGCGGCCAGGCGCAACGCTTGCCGACTGGCCAATAACTGGTCGGGCATGACCCCGAAGTCATGCACCTCGACGCCCCAGCCGCGCAACAGCGCGGCGAGGCTATGGCGATTGCTGTTGTAGATCTGCCCCGGTGCCAGTGGCTCGCCCGGCTCGCGCAGCTCGTCGCCGCTGCTGAGCAAGCCCACTTGCAAGGGGCGATAGACGTCCACCTGAGGGACTCCGGCACCGGCGAGCAAACCCAACTCCTGGGCGCGCAGGCGCGTGCCGGCTTCAAGCAGCCGGTCTCCTCGACGCAGTTCCTCACCTTCCTTGCGCACATGGTCACCACTATTGACCGACGGCAACCAGACCCACTCGCCATCGACCTGGCAGCGCTCCTGTGGCACCACCGTGTCGGCCCCCGGTGGCAGCGGCGCACCGGTAAAAATCCGCACGACCTGCCCGGCCTGCAACGGTTCGCCCGGCTCGTCACCGGCAGCGATGCGCCCGGCCAACGCCAGGTAGCCGCCGCCAACCGGCAGGTCAGCGGCCCGCAGGGCATAGCCGTCCATCGCGCTGTTGTCCCAGGCCGGCAGATTCATCGGACACAGGATATCGGCGGCCAACACACGCGCCAGGGCCTGGTCCAGGCCGACCCGTTGCACAGGCGGTGGTGGCGGTGCCTGGTCGAGCAAATGCCGGATCGCCTCATCCACCGGCATCAGCACGCCGCTGTCGCACACCCGGCCGCTCACGAGCGCGTCTCGCATGCGGCAAGGGCGATGCCGTCCTGGGGCTTGAGGTGCGGAGTGAAATTGCACGGGCCAGTGCGGCTGTCCAGTTGCCCGACCAGGATCTTTTCCCAACCGGTCCGGCAAGCCCCCGGCGAACCGGGCAAGCAGCACACCAGCACGCCGTTGCTCATGCCCGCCAATGCCCGCGATTGCAGAGTGGACACGCCGATCTGCGCCAGCGACACCTGGCGGAACAACTCGCCGAACCCGTCCACCTGCTTGTCCAGCAACGGCGCCACGGCCTGGGGGGTGTTGTCGCTCGGGGTGAAACCGGTGCCGCCGGTCATCAACACCACCTGCACCTTGGGGTCGGCGATCCAATGGGAGACCTGGGCGCGAATCTGGTAGATATCGTCCTTCACCAGCCCACGGTCGATGAGCACATGCCCAGCCGTCTGCAACAGGTCCGCCAGGGTCTGGCCCGAGGTGTCGGTGTCGAAGGTTCGCGTATCGCTAATGGTGAGGACCGCGATGTTCAGCGGTTGAAAGAGGCGTTGCGTCAGATGGGCCATGATCAGCCGTCCTGTCAGAAAAGATGGCCCAGCCTGAACCGCAAACGTTGCCGGGCCTATTCCTCCTTGGAGGTACCTCCCTCGGCAACCCATGCAGGAACGATCCCATCCCCCGTAGGAGCTGTCGAGTGCAGCGAGGCTGCGATCTTTCCCGGGCCACTTGAGTCTCAAGCGAAAGATCAAAAGATCGCAGCCTTCGGCAGCTCCTACAGAGGCATCCATTCAGGGCGCCAGGCGGCTGCGTCGCCATGTGCCCTCTTGCAGGCGGTAGTCGAGGCGATCGTGCAAGCGGTCGGCGCGGCCCTGCCAGAACTCCAACCGCTCGGGCCGCAGGCAATAACCACCCCAATGGCCGGGGCGCGTCACGGGCTGATCGGCGAAGCGTCGTTCAGTCTGTGCCAGCAAGATTTCCAACGCGGCCCGATCGGCCAATGGGCGACTTTGTGGCGACGCCCAGGCACCCAGGCGACTGCCTGCGGAACGGGACTCGAAATAGGCATCCGACAGCGCCGGATCGAGTTTGTGGAC
Organism: Pseudomonas sp. NFACC13-1; assembly: GCF_900104425.1. Taxonomy (NCBI): domain Bacteria; kingdom Pseudomonadati; phylum Pseudomonadota; class Gammaproteobacteria; order Pseudomonadales; family Pseudomonadaceae; genus Pseudomonas; species Pseudomonas sp. NFACC13-1. The sequence continues at coordinate 20,945 of NZ_FMXV01000002.1, forward strand.
AGCCCCTTCGATGCGTACTTGCCGCTCCAGCCCCGGCCAGAAAAACGTCATGGCCGCCCGGGGATTCGTCGCCAGGTCCTGTCCCTTGGCGCTTTCGTAGTTGCCGAAAAACGAAAAGCCCTGGGCGTCGAAACCCTTGAGCAGCAACACCCGACAGTGCGGCCAGCCCTGCTCGTCCACCGTCGCCAGCGCCATGCTGTTGGCTTCCACCGGTGGGCTTTCGGTCTCGCGCGCTTGTTGCATCCAGAGCCCGAACAGGGCCATGGGGTCGTCCGGTGCCTGGGTTTCATCCAGGCCGTCGAGGGTGTACTGGCGGCGCATGTTGGCCAGGGAAAGGGGCATGAGGGTGATCTCCACTGTGGGTGTGAGCCAGTGTGGATTCTGCGGTGGTGGCGGGCCTTGATCGTTGTCAATGCCGGTTCTTGTGGTGAGTTGAAGGGCGCTATCGCGAGCAAGCTCGCTCCTACAAGTGATCTGCTGTGTTCACAAGATTCCTGTGGGAGCGAGCTTGCTCGCGATAAAGGCAACGCGGTCCAACAGCTCAACGGCTACTTGAGCCCCAACCGCCGCGCCAGCTTATGCAAGTTGCTCGGATCCACCTCCAACAGCCGCGCCGCCCCCGCCCAGTTCTGCCCGCAACGCTCCAGGGCGTTGAGGATCGCCTGTCGCTGGCAACCATCGACCGCTTCGCTCAGCGGCTGGATCGGTGCATCGAGCGCCTCCAGGGGTGCCTCCAGCAGTGCATGGACCGTGGCGGTGTTGGCGTTGACATCCAAGTCCAGCACCTGCGGCTCCAGGGTCATGATCAGGCTGCGACTGGCGCCCCGGCTGAGTTGCTTCAATGCGGCGCGACTGATCACGTGTTCCAATTCCCGCACATTACCCGGCCAGCTGTACGCCAATAGTGCCTGTTCGGCCGCCGGTGACAGGCGCAAGCCGCGCAGGCCCAGTCGCGTGCGGTTCAGTTCGAGAAAGTGCCCGGCCAACATCAACACATCGTGGCCGCGCTCGCGCAACGGCGGGATCGGCACCGGGTAGACCGAAAGCCGGTGGTAAAGGTCGGCGCGAAACAGCCCGTCGCGGATGCTGTCGGGCAAGTGCCGGTTGGTGGCGGCGATGATCCGCACATCGACGTGCAGCGGCTTGTCCGCCCCCAGGCGCTGGATCTCGCCGTTCTGAAGGGTGCGTAGCAACTTGGCCTGTACGCTCAGCGGCAACTCGCCGACTTCGTCGAGAAAAAGGGTGCCGCCGTTGGCCGCATCGAAACGCCCGGCGCGATCGGTGGTCGCCCCGGAGAACGCACCTTTGACGTGGCCGAACAATTCGCTTTCGGCCAGGGACTCGGGCAACGCCGCGCAGTTGACCTGGACCAGCGGCTTGTGACCACGCCGGGACAGGCGATGCAGGCGGCGGGCGAACAGCTCCTTGCCCACACCGGTTTCCCCCAGCAACAGCACCGGCAGTTCGGAGTCGGCCAGCACATCCAGCTCGTTGAGCAGTTGCTGCAAACCTTCACTGCGGCCAAGGATCTCGCCCTCCTCGGCTGGCAGGCGCAGGTCCGCCTGGTCGCTGCGCGATGCCCGCAAGCTACGGTTTTCCTGTTCAAGTCGAGTGACCCGCACCGCCGCCTCGATCTGCAAGGTACAGCGCTTGAGTTCCTCCCGTGCTCGGCTGTCGAAGGTGCCGGCGTGCAACGCATCCAGGGTGATCGCGCCCCACAGCCGGCCTTCCACATACAGGCTTACGCCCATGCAGTCATGCACCGGCAGCGGTTCACCAACGTGGTTGTCGAGCAAGCCGTCATAAGGATCGGGCAAGCGACTGTCCGGTTCGAACCAGGTCGGTTCGCGCGAGGCCATGATCGCCGCCAGGCGCGGGTGCTGGGCAATCACGAAGCGACGGCCCAGCGCCTCATGGACCAGGCCCACGGTGGCCACGGGCCTGAGGCTGTCATCGTCCAGGCGCAGCAAACCCACGGCGCCACTGTTGAAGTATTCGCGCAAGGTCTGCACCAGGCGCTGCAATCGCACCGCATTGGGCAGCTCGACGATCAGGTCGGCGGCCAGGCTTTCACGCAGCATGGTTGTGATGACCCTCCAGGGTTCGTTTGACCCTTCGCAGTCAGGGTGACAATCACCCTGGAAAAAATTATTCGTTTATTTTCAGCCAGTTAAATCTGGCACGCCGGCTGCAAAGCCCACTCGTCTGTCCCTTCCGGGATTCAACCCAAGGAAACATGATGAGCCTCGAATTGCTGGACCAAAGCCTCGGCCAACTGGCCTGCGACATTCCCGGTGCCACCCGTACCTTCCATCATTACAACCTCGACTTCTGTTGCGGCGGGCAAAAATCCCTGCGCGAAGCCGCCCTGGTTAAAGGCCTGAACCCGCTGCTGATCGCCGATGCCCTGCGCACCCTGCAAGCCGCCGGCGAACTGGGCCATGACTGGCGCGACGAACCCCAGGCGCTCTTGATCGCCCACATCCTGGAACGCTACCACGCGCGCCATCGCGAACAGTTGCCGGAACTGATCCGCCTGGCCCGGCGCGTCGAGCAGGTCCATGGTGCGCGGTCCAGTTGCCCCAATGGCCTGGCCGATCACTTGCAGGACATGTATCAGGAACTCGAAGGCCACATGCTCAAGGAAGAACAGGTGCTGTTCCCGATGCTGCAACAGGGCTTGGGCGAACGGGCCTCGGCGCCAATCCAGGTGCTGCGCTACGAACACGATCAGCACGGTGAAGCCCTGGAGACCATGCTCGCCCTGACCGACCAGATCACCCCGCCTGCCGACGCCTGCAACACCTGGCGCGCCCTGTATCGTGGGCTGGCGGAGTTTCGCGACGACCTGATGCAGCACATCCACCTGGAAAACAATATGTTGTTCGTCAATGCGATGAAGCCCACTCGCTAACCCTCAAACACCGCATTTCCCCTGTGGGAGCGAGCTTGCTCGCGATAGCGGTGGGTCAGACAACTCAATATTGACTGATCCGGCGCCATCGCGAGCAAGCTCGCTCCCACAAGGGATTGATGGTGTTCGACCTATTTTGCAAAGCCCTTGGATCAAATGCCGGCTCTTACCCTCCAGCTCAAAACTGCCAAAAGAACATCGCCTTGGCCAGCACCACGATCAACACCATGTGCCCCAGGATACTGCGGCGCAACCAGCAGGCTCGGTTCGGCGTCAGGCGACCGTTCTTGAGCCAGTACGCCAGCCACAAATAGTGACCGATGATGCTCAGCGCCAGCAGGATCTTCAGGCTCAGCAGCAGACCGAAGCTGTTGCTCAGCGGCTGGCTCAATGCACCGCGATGCTGCCAGGCCAGGGCCATGCCGGCGCCGTACAGCAACAGCACCACGCCGTGCAGGACGTGCCGCGAGCGCTTGGCGATGGCCTGGTCGGCGGCATCCTTGACACCTTGGGCCAGAGGCCGGCGGGCGGCATGCCAGATGAAAACCTCGAAAAACAACGTGCCAATGAAAGCAATGGCCGCCAGCAGGTGCGTGACCAGCAAGACCCCGTACATCATCGATCCCCTCCGCCCCATCGACTCATCCCGGATGCCCATCCACCCGGGCCTTCAGCAGCATCGGCCCGTAGCGCCAGGCGTATAGAACGAACGCCAAGGTCCAGCACAGCCCCGCGAGCCACAGCCCGGCCAACGGCAACAGCAGCACCAATAGCACCCGGCTCAGGCACGCCAGGTTCAGCAGGATGAACGCCAGGGTCATGCCCGCCGGTGGCTCCAGGGCTCGCCCGGTATGGCCCAGGCTGACGCGAGCAATCATCGCCAGGATCAACCCGGCCATGGCGCCGATGGTCAGGCCGTGCACCGCCAGGCTCGGGTTCACCGGCACGCCGAAGTGCCACAGCGCCATGCCCAGGCAGGCCACCGCCAACCAAGCGTAGGCCAGGTGCAACGACCACAGCAGCGGCACCCGCCACAACTCCCGATCATGCCAACGCACCAGTCGGATCCCATGCCCCACCGCCAATGCGGCGAACAACAGGCCGACCCAGGCGCTGGCCACCAGTGCCGGGCCGAAGGCATACAACAACGCCACCAGCGCCGACCCCGCCAGCAACAGGCGATCGAGCCACGGCCAAGGAGCCACTCCCTCGACCCGACCGAGGCCTCGCTGGGTAAAGAATGGAATCACCCGCCCGCCGATCAACCCCATCATCGCCGCCACCAACCACAGGCCGGTGAGCACGCTCTGGCGCTGCAAGCCCTCGTTATGCTGCACCAGGCCGTACACGGATAATCCATCAGCGGCAGCCAACAGCAGCAATACCAGGACAATCGGGTAGTTGCGCTTCTGCCGCACACGCCACAACGTCACCCCCATCAACGCGGCGACCGCCAGGGCAAATCCCAGCTCCAGCAGCGTCAGCAACGGCCAGGGTGCATCGACCAGCCAGGCCAGCCGCGCGCCCAGCCACAGCGCCGCCAGCGTGGCCAGGCGCTTGCCGCTGAGCCCAGGGGTGCCGGTCCAGGTTTGCACCGCCGTCAGCAGGAACCCGGCGATGATCGCCAGGCCGAAACCGAACAGCAGTTCATGGCGGTGCCAGGCCAACCAACCGCCGGCTGGCTGCCAGGCCGACAAGCGCCCGGTAAACGCGGCGAGCCAAAAGGGAATGGCCAGCAGCGCCAGCACGCAACCGGCCAGAAAGAACGGCCGAAACGCCAGGCGCCACAGCGGCGCGATGGCCATGGCCTTGCGACGGTCAAGCACTTGCATACACCACTCCTTTACCTCGCTGAAGCGTCAGCGAGGTACGACAAACCAGGGTTCGAATGATCGGCTATCGAGGCTGGCAGGCCTTGTCTCAGATCAAGCCAACCAGGTGCCTCGGCCAGACACTTGCAAGGGGCTTGCCGTTGTGGGAGCCGAGCCTGCTCGCGATGCGCGCTATCGCGGTCCTGCTGTAGACCGTGGCGCCTTCATCGCGAGCAAGCTCGGCTCCCACAAAAGCTCGCTCCCACAAGGACTGCAGCTGAATGGGGTATTTATGACCCTTTCGTGGTTGTTTTAACCCTGTTGCGCCAGGGTCATTTCTACCCTCTCCAGCCCCAACGCCCCACCAATCAAAGCCTCCAGCCCTGGCCCGGCTCTTGCTCAGCCACGGCATCACCTTTCTCGTCGGGGCCATCCATGAAATCCGTCGTTCTGCCGCTTACCTGGTTCGTCATGCTCTCCTGCGTCGTGGCGCTTGCCAGCGGCCTGTCCCTGAGCCTGGTCTGACTCCGCCCCTCTTTAGCCACCACAAGGATCCATGCCATGGTGCTCCACCGTGTCCATCACCAGATTCTGCGCAGCCATCATCTGTTCGAGCCTTTGAACGAAGAACAGCTCGACGAATTGATGAGCAACAGCCAACTACTGAGCATCGACAAGGGCGACCCGTTGTTCCGTCAGGGAGAGCCGGCGCAGGCCTTTTACTTCGTGATTAGTGGGGCGGTGAAAATCTACCGGCTGACCCCGGACGGCCAGGAAAAAGTCTTCGAGGTCATCGGCGAGCGCCAGACCTTCGCCGAGGCGATGATGCTGATGGACACGCCCAACTACGTAGCGTCCGCCGAAGCCGTGGGCCCGACCCAGCTGTATCGGCTGTCCAACGCCACCTACACGCGGCTGCTACAAAGCAACAGCCGGCTGACCTTCGCCCTGCTCGGCAAGCTCTGCGTACGCCTGCACCAGCGGGTCAACGAGATCGAAACCCTGTCGCTGAAAAACGCCACTCACCGCGTGGTGCGCTACCTGCTGGCGCAACTGGTGCGCCTGCAAACCGTGGACAGTCAGTTCGAACTGCCGATGGCCAAGCAATTGATCGCCGGGCACTTGTCGATTCAGCCGGAAACCTTTTCGCGGATCATCCGGCGCCTGATCGATGAAAAAATCATCACCCAGGACGGTCGCCAGATCGCCATTCTCGATCGCCTGCGGCTGGAGCAATTCGAATGAGCGCGCAGCCCACTTGCCTGTATTGCCAACAGGCCAACCCCGTCGATACCACCGAATGCCACCAGTGCGGCATGCCCTTGCCGGCGGAGGCGGCAAGGGCCGACGAGCGCCGGCTACGGCGCTTCGGTTGGTTCTGTGGCGGGCTGACGATCTTCTGCATCGTCATGTTCTTCTGGCTGCCTCGCAGCATCGTCTGAACCCTCAATCCTGAGTCAATTGCCGGTACAACTGCGGTAGACGCAGCGGCAATTGCTCGGGCTGGCGAATCAAGGTGTAGCCGTTGGCCCCGAACATGTACGGCAGGTAATCCCCCGCTTCGCGGTCGATGGTGATGCAGAACGGAGTCACCCCTTGGCGCCGCGCCTCGAGCACCGCCTGGCGGGTGTCTTCCACGCCGTAGCGTCCCTCGTAGAGGTCCAGGTCATTGGGCTTGCCGTCACTGAGCAGCAACAACAATTTGCTCCGGCGTTTGCAGCCCGCCAACCGTTGCGTGGACTGGCGAATCGCCGCGCCCATGCGCGTGTAGTAACCAGGCTTGAGGCCCTGGATGCGCCCGCGGGTGTGATCGTCGTAACGCTGGTTGAAAGCCTTGAGTTCATGCATGCGCACCTGCTGGCGGCGCAGGGAAGAGAACCCGCACAAAGCGAAATCATCTCCCAGCACCGACAGGGTTTCGCCGAACAGCAACAGGCTGTCGCGGATCACATCGATCACCCGGTGCTCGTCATTGAGGTGAGCATCGGTGGACATCGACAGGTCGGCCAGCAGCAGGCAGGCCAGGTCACGGCGGGTCTGGCGCTGGTCCATGAACAGTCCGCGTTCGCTGCACTGGCCGTGCTGGCGCTCGACATGAAAATCCAGCCAGGCTTGCAGGTCCAACTCCGAACCTTGGGTTTGCTGGCGCAACCACTGGCGATCGTTGCGCAAGTGTTCGAACTGGCGACGCAGGCGCCGGGCCGAGCTTCGCAAGCGCGCGGGCAATGGCTGGGGTTGGCAATCGCGGGAGGTAAAGGTTTGCAGGCTGACGAAGTCGTTCTGCAGGCGTTGCTTGCGATAATCCCACTCCGGCAACAGGATGCCCGCGCCCAACGGGATGTCGTCCACATCGGCCGGGGGCAGGTCCAGGTGCAGTTTCAAGCCACCGCTCTTGCGTATGCGGGTGCGTGACAAGGTTAACTGATCCAGGTCCTCGGCGATGCGCGCGGCGTCCAGGTCTTCGCTGTCATCGGCCCAGCGATCCAGATCCACGTGTTCGGTCCAACTGAACAGGTTTTCCAGACGCACGATCAGCAGCCCACCGTCACGGGTGGTGTCATCGATTCGCTCGGCGCGCTTGCGCCCACCCTGCTGTTCACCGGGCGGCGTCGCCAGGTATTGCTCGGAGTCTTCGAGATTGGCCGCCTGGGGATTGGCCAGGTGTTGGGGTGGGTAGAGCCACAGCGGCAACGGCCAGGCGGCCCGCTCGCTGCGGGGAAAATGTTCGACACTGCCCGGTTCGCGCAAGGCTTGGCACAACGCCCGTTCCAGGGCAGCTTCGACCGGGTTGAGCGTGGCGGGATCGGGGCGCAGGGACAGGTGCGCGTCCACCAGCCGCCGATAGCGAGGGCGCAGCGCCGGGTAGCGCTTCAGTACCGCCAAGGTCCAGCGCTGATTGTCTCGCCCCCAGTGCCTCATCGGCCCCGACTGCGCGGCCAGCAACGCCACCCAGCGGTACAGCTCTTGGTTGAGCACGATGTCGGGAAACGCTGCCAGGCTCGCCGGCAGACGCAGGTTGTCGCCGTCGCAGCAGGCCAGGGGCACTTGCTTGCAGGTGCCGGCGATCTGCTGCAACAGGTTGCGACGCAGCAGCAGGTCGCGGTCGCTGACCGCTTCTACCCCCAGGTGAGGCGCACCGCCGGTGGCCCGGAACAGCACCTGGAGGGCGCGTTGCCGGGGCACCAGTTCGACCCGTGCTTCAGGAAAATCGGCACTGGCCCGACGGGTAATGAAACGGTGCCAGACACTGCCGACCCATTCTTCCAGTTCGAGGGTGAATGCCATGGTTGTTCTCCTATCGACCCGAACCCATTGTGGCGAGGGGATTTATCCCCTCGCCACAAATGAGTTCGGCTTAGTCGTTGTGACGACTCATGACGGCACCACCGCCGCCGGTGCCCGCAGGGCCGCACGCCTACGTTGACGGAAGCTGAACAGGTAGCAGAGCAACCCGGCCAGGAACCCGACGCCGCTGACCAGTCGCGCCCAGAACAGCGGCTTCAAATGATCCACCGTCGCCATGAACGGCAAGGCACTGCCATCCGTCATCCACCGCTGCAACCACACCTGGACCACACCGGCAGCGGTGAGGAACAAGGTGATCATCACCATCGACAGGGTCATCAACCAGAAGCCCCAGATCTCCAGGCGCTGGGCGCGCTCGTCCGAGGCTTCACCCAAGCCGCGCAAGCGTGGCATGGCGTAGCTGATCAGCGTCATCACGATCATCGCGTAAGCACCGTAGAAAGCCAGGTGGCCGTGGGCCGCGGTCAGTTGCGAACCGTGGGTGTAGTAGTTGACCGGTGCCAAGGTGTGCAGGAACCCCCAGACACCCGCGCCGAAAAACGCGGTGACCGTAGTGCCCTTGGCCCACAACGTGGCGGCGCGGTTCGGATGCTGCCGACGACGGTTTTTCACCATGCTGAAGGCGAAGACCACCATCGCCAGGAAAGGCAGCGGTTCCATCGCCGAGAAGATCGAGCCGACCCACAACCAGACCTCGGGCGCGCCGATCCAGAAGAAGTGGTGGCCGGTGCCGATGATCCCGGTGATCAATGCCATGGCGATAATCACGTAGAGCCATTTCTCCACCACTTCCCGGTCCACGCCGGTGATCTTGATCAGGACGAAGGCGAGCATCGAACCCATGATCAGTTCCCAGACGCCTTCCACCCAGAGGTGCACCACCCACCACCAGTAGAACTTGTCGCGCGCGAGGTTTTCCGGGTTGTAGAAGGAGAACAGGAAGAACACCGCCAGGCCGATCAACCCGGTCATCATCACCATGCTGACCGTGGTCTTGCGACCTTTGAGCAAGGTCATGCCGATGTTGTAGAGGAACCCCAGGCATACCACGACGATGCCCATCTTGGTGAGGGTCGGCTGCTCCAGGAATTCCCGGCCCATGGTCGGTAGCAGGTCGTTGCCGGTGAATTTCGCCAGCGTGGCATAAGGCACCGAGAGGTAACCCAGGATCGTCGCCACGCCTGCGGCGGCGAATACCCAGAACAACACGAGCGCCAGTTTCGGGCTGTGCAGTTCTCGGTCGGCCTCCTCCGGTATCAGGTAATACGCCGCGCCCATGAAGCCGAACAGCAGCCAGACGATCAGCAGGTTGGTGTGGACCATACGGGCCACGTTGAAGGGGATCAGCGGGAACAGGAAGTCGCCGACCACGTATTGCAGGCCCATGATCAAACCGAACAGCACCTGCCCGAGGAACAGCATCAGGGCAAACACGAAATAGGGTTTGGCGACAGCCTGCGAGGCGAATTTCAGATGCGGATTAGCCATGCTCATCTCTCAGCCCTCCTTGTTTGGCGGCCAGCCATTGGTATTGATTTTCGAGCTCCACTTGAGGAACTCGGCGATGTCGTCGACCTCCTGCTCGCTCAGGTTGAATTGCGGCATGGCCCGACGTCCCGGAACGTTCAGCGGCTGCATTTTCATCCACGCCTGCAGGAACGGCTTGAAGGCCTCATCGCCACCGCGCCGGTTCACGACGTTGCCCAGCTCCGGCGCAAAATACGCGCCCTCGCCCAACAGCGTATGGCAGCCGATGCAGTTGTTGCGCTCCCAGACGCCCTTGCCGCGTATCACCGACTCCGTCAATTGCGCCTGGTTGCTGCGTTCGGGAAAGGTCTGTTCCGTGTGGTAGGTCAGGGCCAGGAATATCAGGAAGAAGAAGATGCTTCCCCCGAAATAAATATTCCTGGCCATGCCTTTGGTGAAGGTATCTGACATGGTCACTTCCTCATTGCTTGGCGTGACCATTTTAGGAAGCGAGGGGACTGAAACCGCTTGATGGCGATCAAGAATCTCCGATGGTTTTGGTAGGTTGTTCCAACACAACCCGAAAGGCAGATGAGCTTTTGTGGCAGGGGATTATTGTGTGGCGAGAGGATTTATCCCCGCTGGGGCGCGAAGCGGCCCCGACATCCTGTCTGATACGCCGCAGTAGCCGATACATGTGGGGCTGCTTCGCAGCCCAGCGGGGATAAATCCCCTCGCCACAGGGGTTCTGTGTTCACAGGTTCAGGCGGGTGTGATGACGACCCCTATTACACTCGCCAACAGCACCGCCCAGCTCAATGTCAACCCGCGCCACAGGCGCGGCGCATGGCGCAGTTCCATGAAGCCGTCGGCGATCAGCCAGGCCTTGGTCACCGCGACCGCCAGGATGGCGATGGACACCAGCCCGCTGGCGGCGACCTGGCCCAGGGCGACGGTGCCGGTGCTGAGCACGGCCAGCGCCATCCAGCAGGTGATCAAGACACGGGAAACCGACATGAGCACCTCCGCTCAACCGAGAATGTAGACAACCGGGAACAGCAATACCCAGACCAGATCGACCATGTGCCAATACAGCACGCCGGACTCCAACCCGCTGTGTTCCTGCGCACCGTAGCGCCGACGCCGGCAACTCTCGGCCAGCCAGGCGAGGATCACCATGCCCAGCAGCACATGGAGAAAATGAAACGCAGTGAGGATCCAGTACAAGGTGAAGAACGTGTCGCGCTCCATCCCCAAGCCGTTCGCCAGCAGATGGGCATACTCCGTGAGCTTGATCGCCACATAACCGCAGGCGAGCAACAACGCCCCACACAACAACAGCGCGGCGCGACGCGGCCGGTCCCGCCTGACTTGCTCCTGGGCCAGGGCGGCAAACAGGCCAGCGGTGAGCAGGCTGAGGGTCATCGCCAGGCCCGTGGAGCGGTCCAGCAGCTGCCGGCCCTCGCTGAACATCTGCGGGTGCAACGCCTGGGCGACGGTGAATGCCAGGATCAACAGCGCGAACACCGACAGCTCGGCGAGGATGAAAAACCACATCGCCAGATCCCCGGGCAACCGCCGGGGCACGCCAGCGTTTTCAGCCGAAGTGGACATCGACCACATCCATCAACGCAGCAACAGTCTGCGAATCGTCACTCAATGGCTCGGCCAGGCAGGCCAGGCAGGCTTGGCGCGGGTCCATGCCGGAGCCGATCATGCGCGCAGCGAAAATCAACAGGCGCGTTGAGGCGACTTCCTCCAGGTCATGCTGATCGAGCCGGCGCAGCGCCTGCCCCAGCCGTACCACCTGGGCCGCCAGGGCCAGCTCGACGCCCGCTTCGCGGGCGACGATGCGCTCTTCATCGGCCACCGCCGGATAGCCAAAGCGCATCGCCACGAAACGCTGGCGCGTGCTGGGCTTCATGCCCTTGAGCAGGTTCTGGTAACCGGGGTTGTACGACACCACCAGCATGAAGGACGGCGGTGCCTGCAGCACTTCGCCGGTGCGCTCCAGGTACAGCTGCCGGCGATCATCGGCCAGCGGGTGCAGCACCACCGCCGTGTCCTGGCGCGCTTCGACCACCTCATCCAGATAGCAGATGCCGCCCTCACGCACCGCCCGGGTCAAGGGGCCGTCCTGCCACCAGGTGCCCTGGGCGCCGATCAGGTGACGGCCCACCAGGTCAGCCGCGCTCAAGTCATCGTGGCAAGCGACGGTGTACAGCGGCAGTTTCAGGCGGTGAGCCATGTGCTGGACGAAGCGGGTCTTGCCGCAGCCGGTGGGGCCTTTGATCAACACCGGCATGCCGTGATGCCAGGCCTGTTCGAACAGCGCCTGCTCGTTGTCCTGGGGTTGATAAAAGGGTTCGTCGGGGTGCTGCAGAGTGTGGATAGCGTTCATGGCGAGGGCCTGATCAGACAACACGATTGCCGGCCACGCTACGGCCCCCTGCGACAACCTGGCAAGGCCTGCGGCCAGCAAACTTGATCGCCGTCAAGCGGCTCACCACCGCCCTGGGCATAGCCTTGCATCGCACCAAGAACCTGCGCGCCGAACGTCAACTACAGCGCAGCGCGGGTCACGCCTGAGGAGAAATGGAATGCTGATCAGCCACAAAAAAAAGTGGGCTTTGAGGGTGACGGCGCTGTGTACAGCGCTGGTTGTTCCCTACGCTTTCGCCGACCAACCCACCACGCCTGAACCGCCCCGCATGGTCAAGACCGAAGGCGCGCCGGACCTGAGCCAGGCCAACTTCGACTCGGCCAAGGAAATCTATTTCCAGCGCTGCGCCGGCTGCCATGGGGTCTTGCGCAAAGGCGCCACCGGCAAACCGCTGACGCCCGACATCACCCAGTCCCGCGGCCAGGCCTACCTGGAGGCGCTGATCACCTACGGCTCGGCCGCCGGCATGCCGAACTGGGGCACCTCCAACGCCCTGACCAAAGACCAGATCACGGTGATGGCCAAGTTCATCCAGCACACCCCGCCGACACCGCCGGAATGGGGCATGGCCGAAACCCTCAAGACCTGGAAGGTTCTGGTCAAACCCGAGGACCGTCCGACCCGGCAGCTCAACAACCTCAATCTGCAAAACCTGTTTTCAGTCACCCTGCGCGACGATGGCAAGATCGCCTTGATCGACGGCGATACCAAGAAGATCGTCAAGCTGATCGACACCGGTTATGCGGTGCACATCTCGCGTATCTCCGCATCGGGGCGCTACCTGCTGGTGATCGGCCGGGACGCCAAGATCGACATGATCGACCTGTGGCCGAAAGAGCCGACCAAGGTGGCGGAAATCAAGGTAGGCATCGAAGCCCGCTCGGTGGAGACCTCCAAGTTCAAGGGTTACGAGGACAAATACACCATCGCCGGTTCCTACTGGCCGCCGCAGTTCACCATCATGGACGGCGAGACCCTGGAGCCCAAGCAGATCGTCTCGACCCGGGGCATGACCGTCGACACCCAGCAATACCATCCCGAACCACGGGTCGCAGCCATCATCGCCTCCCACGAATGGCCGGAGTTCATCGTCAACGTCAAGGAAACCGGCAAGGTGATGCTGGTCAACTACCAAGACATCAAGAACCTCACCATCACCAGCATCGACGCCGCGCCGTTCCTCCATGACGGCGGTTGGGACAGCAGCCACCGCTACTTCATGACGGCCGCCAACAACTCCAACAAGGTCGCGGTGATCGACTCCAAGGAACGCAAGCTCACCGCCCTGGTGGATGTCGGCAAGACCCCGCACCCGGGGCGCGGCGCCAACTTCAACCATCCACTCTACGGACCGGTCTGGGCCACCAGCCACCTGGGCGATGCCGGGGTTTCCATGATCGGCACCGACCCGATCAAACATCCGCAATACGCCTGGAAGCAGGTCGGTTCGCTCCAGGGCCAGGGTGGCGGCTCGCTGTTCATCAAGACCCACCCGGCGTCGCGCCACCTGTATGTCGACACCACCCTCAGCCCGGACGCCAAGCTCAGCCAGTCGGTGGCGGTGTTCAACATCGACAAGCTCGACGCCGGCTACACCGTGCTGCCGATCGCCGAATACGCCGGCATCGAGAAAGGCGCGCTGCGCGTGGTGCAACCGGAATACAACAAGGCCGGCGACGAGGTCTGGTTCTCGGTCTGGAGTGGTCAGGAAGACGAGTCGGCGCTGGTGGTGATCGACGACAAGACCCTCAAGGTCAAGAACGTGATCAAGGACAAGCGCCTGATCACCCCGACCGGGAAATTCAACGTCTACAACACCCAACACGACATCTATTGAGCCCCATCAATAAGAGGAAAAACCATGAAGCCTATTCTGATTGCCCTGGCCCTGGCTGCCGCCGCGAGCGTACAACCGGCGCTGGCACAAGACGGCCCGACGCTGTTCAAGAGCAAGCCCTGCGCCGCCTGTCATTCCATCGACACCAAGGTGGTGGGCCCGGCGCTCAAGGACGTGGCGGCGAAAAACGCCGGCGTCGCCGGGGCCCAGGACGTGCTCGCCAAGCACATCAAGGAAGGCACGCAAGGCAACTGGGGACCGATGCCGATGCCGGCCAACCCCGTGACGGAAGAGGAAGCCAAGATCCTCGCGGCATGGGTGCTGAGCCTTAAATAATCCTCAGTGAGAGAAACCTCTGTGGCGAGGGGATTTATCCCCGCTGGGCTGCGAAGCAGCCCCCAACAGAGCAGCACCAAATCTGCCTGACACACCGCGATGTCAGGCTTTAGGGCTGCTTCGCAGCCCAACGGGGATAAATCCCCTCGCCACAGGACCGCGCACGACTTTGGTTCAGGAGGACGTCATGGAACGACACAGTGCTACAACCCTGGCGACCGCCCTGCTCTTGGTTTTTTCCTCCAGCGTGCTGGCCTCTCCCGACAGCCAGCGCCAGGCCCAACTGCAACACCTGTTGGACCAGGACTGTGGCGCCTGCCACGGCCTGTATCTGACCGGCGGCCTCGGTCCGCCCCTGACCCACGAGGCCCTGGCCGGAAAATCCCGCGACGGTCTCATCGCCACCGTCACCCTCGGACGGCCCGGCAGCGCCATGCCCGGTTGGGCAGCGTTGCTTGCGCCCGACGACATTCGCTGGCTGGTGGACCGGCTCCTTCAAGGAAAACCCGCCTCATGATCCGTTCCTTTCTGTCCTCCACGGCCATCGCCCTGCTGCTCTGCGGCTGCGCCCAGACACCGTTGCGCGGCACCGGCGATTTGGGCGTGGTGGTGGAGCGCGCCAGCGGCAGCCTGCAAATCATCGAAAGCGACACCCGCACCGCCCTGGGCCGCGTCGAAGGCCTGGGCGATTTGTCTCACGCCTCGGTGGTGTTCTCCCGCGACCAGCGCTACGCCTATGTCTTCGGCCGTGATGGCGGCCTGAGCAAGGTCGACCTGCTGAGTGCGCGTGTCGAACGCCGGATCATCCAGGGCGGCAACAGCATCGGCGGCGCGATCAGCCAGGACGGCAAGCTGATCGCCGTTTCCAACTACGAGCCCGGCGGCGTCAAGGTGTTCGATGCCCTGACCCTGGAACAGGTCGCGGACATCCCGGCCACGCCGTTGCCCGGTGGCGAGAAGCGCTCACGGGTGGTTGGCTTGGTGGATGCACCGGGACAACGCTTCGTGTTCAGCCTGTTCGACACCGGCGAAATCTGGACCGCCGATTTCAGCCTGGGCCTCACCCCGCGCATCGAACGTTTCACCGCCATTGGCCAACAACCCTACGACGCCCTGATCACCCCGGACGGGCGTTATTACATGGCTGGACTGTTCGGTGAAGACGGCATGGCCCAACTCGATCTCTGGCACCCGGAGCGCGGGGTGAAACGGGTACTGGGGCATTACGGGCGCGGCCAGGAGCGGCTCCCGGTGTACAAGATGCCGCACCTGGAAGGCTGGGCCATCGCCGATCAGCAAGCCTTCGTGCCCGCCGTCGGGCATCACCAGGTGTTGGTGATGAACGCCCAGGATTGGCAACAGACCGACGCCATCGCCGTGGCCGGTCAGCCAGTGTTCGTCACGGCGCGTCCGGATGGCCGGCAGTTGTGGGTCAACTTCGCCTACCCGGACAACGACCGCGTCCAGGTCATCGACACCCAGACCCACGCCATCATCGCCGACCTACGACCCGGTCCGGCGGTGCTGCACATGGAGTTCACCGCCCGGGGCGACCAGCTGTGGCTGTCCGCCCGGGATGGCGGTCAGGTGCAGGTCTGGGACCCTTATCGCCTCGAACGCCTGGGCAGCTTGCCGGCCCTGAGCCCCAGCGGCATTTTCTTCAGCAGCCGCGCGCACAAGCCGGGGTACTGACCATGACACTCAACTCACTGGCCCGGCGCCTGATCGATCGATTCCAGCATGGCCTGCCGTTATGCGCCAAGCCCTATCAAGCCATGGCCGAGACCTTGGGCTGCAGCGAAGCCCAGGTCATCGACTGCCTGCACCACCTGCAAGTGGACGGGACCTTATCGCGCGTCGGCCCGGTGTTCGAACACACCCGGGCCGGGGCCAGCACCCTCGCTGCCCTGGCCGTGCCCGAAGACCGCTTGCACCAGGTGGCGGCACGCGTCAGCCAATACCCTGAAGTCAATCACAACTATGCCCGGGAGCATCGCTACAACCTCTGGTTCGTACTGACCGGCCCCAACCGGGCCCACCTGGACAACATCCTCCAGGAACTGGAACACGACACCGGTCTCACGCCACTGGACCTGCCCATGCTCACTGCCTACCGCATCGACCTGGGCTTTGCCCTGGAGACCACCCCATGAAAAACGCCCTGAGCGAGCAACAGTCACTGGCGCTGCGCCGTCTGCTGGAAACCGGCCTGCCCCTGACATCGCGGCCCTTCCAGGCCCTGGCCGAGCAGATCGAGGCCAGCGAGCCCCAGGTGCTCGAGCAGGTGCAGCGCTGGCACGAACAGGGCCTGTTCCGGCGCGTCGGCCTGGTAGTCAACCATCGCGCCCTGGGGTTTGCCGCCAACGCCATGCTGGTGCTGGACGTGCCGGACGCCCTGGTCGATGAAGTCGGTCGGCGCCTCGGCCAAGCCCCCGGCATCAGCCTTTGCTACCAGCGCCCGCGGCGCCTGCCCCAGTGGCAATACAACCTGTTCTGCATGATCCACGGTCGCCAGCGTGACCGCGTCGAAGCCCAGGTCCAGGCGCTGCTGGAAGAACACTTGCTGCACGACCTGCCCCATCAATTGCTGTTCAGCACGCACCTGTTCAAGCAATGCGGCGCACGTTACGCCGCACCGCTCGGAGCCCGTATCAATGGATGACCTCGATCGCCGCCTGATCAATCGCCTGCAACTGGGCCTACCGCTGGTCCGCCATCCTTGGCAAGCCCTGGCCCAGGAACTGGACAGCAGCAGCACTGAATTGCTCGACCGCCTGCACGAACTGCTCAACGACGGCGTACTCACCCGCTTCGGCCCGATGTTCGACATCGACCGCCTCGGTGGCGCGTTCACCCTGGCAGCGTTGGCGGTGCCCGAGCCGCGCTTCGAGGCCATCGCCGAGCTGCTCGCCGACATGCCCGAAGTGGCCCACAACTACCGCCGCGAGCACACGTGGAACATGTGGTTCGTGCTCGCCTGCCCCAGCGAACAGGCGATCGACGACACCCTGCGGCGCATCGAACACCTGACCGGCCTGGTGCCACTGAACCTGCCCAAAGAGGAGACCTACCATGTCGGCCTGTATTTCCCCATCTGAGGCTTCGTGGCAAACGCCACCACAGCTGGATGAAACGCCCTTGGCGTTGCGCCTGGTGGAACTGACCCAGGCTGGCCTGCCCTTGCTCGAAGACCCCTGGGCCTGGCTGGCCGAGCAGCTGGGCTTGAGCGTGGAATCCACCCTCGACCTGCTCAAGCGCCTGCAGGTCGAAGGAGCAATCCGGCGCATCGCCGCCGTGCCCAATCACTACCGCCTGGGTTATCGCCACAACGGCATGACGGTCTGGGACGTGGCCGACGCCGACATGTCGCGCCTCGGCGCGCTGCTGGGGACGCAGCCCTTCGTCAGCCACTGCTACCGGCGGCCGCGCCGGCCCGGCTGGCGCTACAACCTGTTCGCCATGGTCCACGGCCGCAGCCGCGAAGAAATCGACAGCTACCGCGAACACCTGCGCTACCTGCTGGGGAACGCCTGCGCCGCCGACGACATGCTGGTGAGCAGCCGCATCCTGAAAAAAACCGGCCTGCGCCTGTCACCCGCCTCGCGCTGAACCCGCACGCAGACTGAAGGAGCGCCTTATGTTGAGGATCAGCCATTACCTGCGAGCCCTGGCCGGGCAATGCCCCGCCCCACGCATCACGCCACCGGGCAAGCACCGCCCGCCGGTGGTGATCTGGAACCTGCTCAGGCGTTGCAACCTGACCTGCAAGCACTGCTATGCGACGTCGGCCGACAGCGTGTTTCGCGACGAACTCGACACCGTGGCGGCGCTCAAGGTCATCGATGACTTGCAGGACGCCGGGGTACGCGTGCTGATCCTGTCCGGCGGCGAACCGCTGCTGCGCGACGACCTGTTCCAACTCACTGCCTATGCCCGCAGCAAGGGCTTTTTCCTGGCCCTGTCCACCAACGGCACACTGATCGACGCCACCAATATCCAACAGATTGCCGCGGCGAACTTCGATTACGTCGGCATCAGCATCGACGGTCTGGAAGCGACCCATGATGAGTTCCGCCAACTCAAGGGCAGCTTCGCCAGCTCCATGGCGGCCATACGGCTCTGCCGCGAGCAAGGCATCCGAGTCGGATTGCGCACCACCCTTACCCAGCACAACCACGCCCA
The DNA here is from genome assembly GCF_900104425.1 of Pseudomonas sp. NFACC13-1. Classification (NCBI taxonomy): domain Bacteria; kingdom Pseudomonadati; phylum Pseudomonadota; class Gammaproteobacteria; order Pseudomonadales; family Pseudomonadaceae; genus Pseudomonas; species Pseudomonas sp. NFACC13-1. Next base: position 39,241 of record NZ_FMXV01000002.1, read on the forward strand.
GTTGCCGCGCTTGCTGGACTTGATGGATGAGTACGACGTGCAGAAATTCTATCTGTCGCATCTGAACTACAGCGGCCGGGGCAAGCGCAGTCGCAAGCTCGATGCCCACCAGCAGATGAGTCGCGAGGCCATGACCCTGATCTTCGAGCGAGCCTGGCACGACATCGAACTGGGCCGCGACAGTGACTTCGTCAGCGGCAACAACGACGCCGATGCGATCCTGTTGCTGCAATGGGTATCCCGGCGCATGCCCCGGCACTACGCCGCACTGGAGCAGATGCTGCGGGCCTGGGGCGGCAATGCGTCGGGCAGCGGCATCGCCAATATCGACAATACCGGCGAGGTCCATCCCGACACGTACTGGTGGCAGCACTCGGTGGGCAACGTGCGCCAGACACCGTTCAAGACCCTCTGGTCAGACCGCCCCGATACCCTGCTGCTGAAGCTGCGCGAACATCCACGGGCCGTGGGCGGCCGTTGTGGACAATGCCGCTGGCTGGACATCTGCAACGGCAATACCCGCACCCGCGCCTGGGCCGACGGCGACCTGTGGGGCCAGGACCCCGGCTGCCACCTCAGCGATGACGAAATCGGCCTGCACGCGATTCCCAGCGTTGCGATGCCCTGCACCCGATAACCCAACGGCGAACCTGATGACGAACCAAGGAAGTCCCATGCCTGCCTCCATCGTTTTGCCCGCTGCCCTGCAATCGCCCTTCAGACCGGGTGAAGTCGCCCTGGTCGGCGCCGGCCCCGGTGACCCGGGCCTGCTGACCTTGCGCGCCTGGAGCCTGTTGATGCAGGCCGACGCAATGGTCTACGACCGCTTGATCAGCCCGCAACTGCTCAACCTGATCCCCCTGCCCTGCGCCCGGCACTACGTCGGCAAGGCCGCCGGTTGCCACAGCCTGCCCCAGGCACAGATCAACGAACTGCTGGCCGACCTGGCCGACCAGGGCCAACGGGTGGTGCGGCTCAAGGGTGGTGATCCGTTCATCTTTGGGCGCGGTGCCGAGGAGCTGGAGTATCTACTGGCCCGGGGTATCGATTGCCAGGTCGTACCCGGCATCACCGCCGCGGCCGGTTGCAGCACCTATGCCGGCATTCCCCTGACCCATCGCGACCTGGTCAATTCCTGTCGCTTCATCACCGGTCACCTGCAACGCGAAGGCGACTTGAACCTGCCCTGGCAAAGCCTGGCGGATGACAGCCAGACCCTGGTGTTCTACATGGGCTTGTCGAACCTCGGCACCATCGCCACGCGGTTGATCGCGGCGGGCCTGGCGGCCGACACGCCGGCGGCCTTGATCAGCAACGGCACGCGACCCGACCAGCAGGTCCTGCGTGGCACCCTCCAGCAATTGCCGGAGATGGCCCTGACCTGCGCCGAAGGCCTGCCGACCTTGACGGTGATCGGCAAGGTGGTCGGCTTGTTTGCCCATCAACTGCTGGAGCATCCGGCGCGCCTGCACCCGGCCACACCGTTCCAGCCCGGTATCGCGAAGGTGGCATCATGAACCTCGGCTGGCTTGCCCCGTTGCTGTGGGTCGGTGCCGTCCACGCTGCCCCGGAACCGGACCTGGCATTGGCCGAACGCAACTACCAGCAACACTGCCAGCAATGCCACGGGGTCAATCGCATCGGCGCTGCCGGGCCGGCGCTGTTGCCCCAGAGCCTGAGCCGGATCAAGCCCGACGAGATTCGCCAGGTAATCCAGCATGGACGTCCGGCCAGCCAGATGGCGGCATTCGGCGCGGTGCTGGAGCCCGCGCAGATCGATGGCCTGACCCACTATCTCCAACGTCCGCCTGCCGTCGAACCGACCTGGAGCGAGGACGACACTCGCCACAGCCATCGCCTGCTGGCGGATGTCGCGACCCTGCCCGACAAACCCCAGCACCACGCCGATCCGCTGAACCTGTTCGTGGTGGTGGAGGCTGGCGACCATCACGTCGATATCGTCGACGGGGATCGCTTCGAGGTCCTGGCCCGCTTCGCCTCACACTTCGCGCTACATGGCGGACCAAAATTTTCGCCGGACGGACGCTTCGTCTATTTCGCCTCCCGGGACGGCTGGATCAGTCTGTATGACTTGCACAACCTCACGCTCATCGCCGAGGTGCGAGCCGGGCTCAATACCCGCAACCTGGCGGTGAGCAAGGACGGGCGCTGGGTGCTGGTGGGCAACACCCTGCCGGGGAACGTGGTGGTGCTGGATGCCCGCGACCTGTCGCTGGTCAAGACGGTTGCAACGGTGGGGCTGGGCGGCCAGGCCTCCCGGGTCAGTGCGGTGTATACCGCGCCGCCGCGCAACAGCTTCATCGTGGCCTTGAAGGACGTGAAAGAGGTCTGGGAGCTGTCCACCGGGCCGAACCCGGACTTCGTGCCCAGGCGGATCGAGGCCGAGGACTACCTCGACGACTTTTCCTTCTCGCCCGATTACCGGCAGTTGCTCGCCACCTCGCGCAAGGCCCAGGGCGGCCAGGTGATCGACCTCGACACAGGGCGGATCGTCACCGACATCGCACTGCCGGGCATGCCACACTTGGGCTCGGGGACCTATTGGAAACGCAATGGTCACTGGGTGTTCGCCACGCCCAACATCAGCAAGGGGCTGATCTCCGTGATCGACTTCGACACCTGGAAAGTCATCAAGCAGATCCCCACCCTGGGGCCGGGTTTCTTCCTGCGCAGCCATGCCAACGCTCGCTACGCCTGGACCGATGTGTTCTTCGGCCCCGACAACGACGCCATCCACCTGATCGACAAACAGACCCTGGAAATCGCCCACACCCTGCGGCCGATGCCTGGCAAGACCGCCGCCCACGTCGAGTTCACCCGCGACGGGCGCTACTTGCTGCTGAGTATCTGGGACACCGATGGCGCGCTGATCGTCTACGACAGCAACACCCTGGAGGAAATCAAGCGCCTGCCCATGAACAAGCCTTCGGGCAAGTACAACGTCGGTAACAAGATCGAGTTCGCCGAGGGGACATCCCACTGAAAAAAAAGGGGGCTGATGCGCAGCCCCCAATATCAATCGACCCGAGGCACCGGGCCTCAGGGCTGCTACGCAGCCCAGCGGGAGCAAGCTCCCTCGCCACAAAAGCGATCGGAGGGGTACATCAGTGAAACATCCTGTGGGAGCGAGCTTGCTCGCGATAACGGCGGGGCAATCAACATCCATGCCGGCGGACTTGACCCCATCGCGAGCAAGCTCGCTCCCGCAGGGTTATGTGCGCAGCCTGGGGGTCACCCTCACCAGGTAAGCACCGCACCTACTGCAAAGGTGTCGGTGTCTTCGTTCTGGGCACTGGTGTCGTGGCCGTTGATTTCGAACTGGTTGTACTCGGCCACAAGCTTGAGGTTGTCGTTGATGTCGTGGAACAGCGCGATGCCCCGGGTTTCGTAGTCGGCGCCACTGCCTACCACGCCGTTGCCGTCGTCATCGGTCTTGCCATAGGACAGCGCCAGGCGGTTCTTGCCCAGCTTGTACGAGCCCTGCAACAGGTAGCCCTTGCTGTCGACATTGCGCAGGGTGGCTTCACCGGCGTTGTTGGTGAAGAACGGGTTGATGCCCTTGGCCTGGAACCCCGAACCGGTGAGCGACAACCCACCCATCTTGGCCTGCACGCCATACCCCAGACCTTTGGAAGTCACCGACTCGACGGTGGAATCGGTGTTGTCCGAGGTCTGGTAGCTGCCATTGAGCCAGCTGTAGATCTTCGCCCCGCCCAGGTCGAACTGGTAGGTGATCTCGCTCTCGGTGCGCGGGTTTTCCTGATAGGCCTTGCCGGTAGCGCTGTTGTCGTTGGTGTCCACCGGATCCATGATCCCGACCGCCACCCGCAGCCCGTCCATCACCGGCGTGCGGTAGGTGATCTGCGAGGTCGGGAACGGATACGGATAACCGCTGCCGATGTTGCCGAACGAGACGCCACCACCGTCCACCAGCCCCAGGGAGTCGCTGACCTGACCATAACCGGCCAGCAGTTCGTCCAGCAGGATGTTGGAGCGGGCAAACAGGCCGAAGTCCTTGCCGATCAGCACTTCGCCCCACTCCGGATTGGCCACGGTGCCGTAGAACTGGCGCACGTCGATGGCGGTGTCGGTGCCATTGGTTTCACTGTCGTTGATGGTCACCCAGAACGAAGCCCGGGCGCCGAGCTTGAGGTCATCGACCTGCTTGCCCATGTTGAAGCCCAGGTAGTTGGGCAAAAAGCCCATCTTGACCCGCGCCTGCCGACGGTCGTACTGATCACCCGCGCGGTCCACGTCGCTGTTGACGTAAAAGGCGTTGATGTAGCCATCGGTGGAAAAGGTGGTCTGGTCCTTGTCGTACAGCATGATTTCAGCGTTGGCCCAAGACGTCAGGCCCAGACTGGAAAGGCCGGCGATGACCGCAGGCAAAAAACGCAGGCAGGTATTCTTATTGTTGTGCATGGCGCGCTCCGCAACAGGGGACGGGATGTCGGAGGCGATTATCGAAAGGCGCCAGGGCGCGTCATACGCTGCCTTGGAGGCAATTGGCGAATGCTTTGGCAGCGCCGGCCCGGCGCGGCAGTTTGGGTGTAAGACGGCGAGGACGAGGGGCGCGACAGCTTGGGTGTAAGACTGCCTTGCCGACGGCTGCGATACTTTGGGTGTGGGCCGGTTGTCCTGCTTATTGTGGGAGCGAGCTTGCTCGCGATGGCGGCGAGTCATTCAACAATGCGGTTGGCTGACACAGCGCTATCGCGAGCAAGCTCGCTCCCACAGGTTTGCACTGTGTTGCTGTTGTGGCGAGGGAGCTTGCTCCCGCTGGCCGGCGCAGCAGGCCCCCTCGCTATCAGCTCAGAACCTCGGCTTGACGGTCTTCCACTCCGGCCGGTAGCGCTGCATCTGCCGCACATCGTCGCGCTGGCGGATGCCGCAACTGAGGAACTGATCATGCAGCTTGCCCAATTGATCCCGGTCCAATTCCAAGCCAAGGCCCGGCGCCCGGGTGATCTTCACGCAGCCGTCGACAATCGGCAGTTTGCCGCCCTTGATCACTTCTTCATCCGGCTCCTGCCACGGGTAATGGGTATCGCAGGCGTAGTCCAGGTTCGGCACCGCGGCCGCCACGTGGGCCATGGCCATGAGGCTGATGCCCAGGTGCGAGTTCGAATGCATCGATACGCCCAGGCCGAAGGTGCTGCACATTTTCGCCAGGGCCTGGGTGTCTCGCAGACCACCCCAGTAATGGTGGTCGGCCAAGACGATCTGCACGCTGTCCAGGGCCACGCTGCGGCGGAACTCATCGAAATCGGTGACCACCATATTGGTCGCCAGCGGCAGCCCCGTGCGTTTGTGCAGTTCGGCCATGCCTTCGAGCCCTGGCGTCGGGTCTTCGTAATACTGCAGGTCATCCCCCAGCAACTCAGCCATGCGAATCGAAGTTTCCAGGGACCAGTTGGCATTGGGATCGATGCGCAACGGGTAGCCGGGAAAGGCCTGTTTCAGCGCCTTGATGCAGGCGACTTCATGTTCCGGATCGAGGGCGCCGGCCTTGAGCTTGATGCTCTTGAAGCCATAGTCCTGGATCATCCGCCGGGCCTGGGCGACGATCTGCCGTTCGTTGAGCGCCTCGCCCCAACTGTCGGGCGGGTACGGCGAATCGATGTGCTCGGCGTATTTGAAAAACAGGTAGGCACTGAACGGGATCTCGTCGCGAATCGCGCCGCCCAGCAGGTCCACCAGCGGCACGTTCAGGGAGTGGGCCTGCAAATCCAGACAGGCCACTTCGAACGCCGAGTAGGCATTGCTCACCGCCTTGCTCGCATGGGAGCCCGGTGCCAGTTCGGCACCGGCAACGCTGGCCGGTTTCTGCGCGGCGACGGTCGCCTGGACGATGGCCCGCAACTGATTGAGGTTGAACGGGTCCAGGCCGATCAACTGGCTCTGCAACTGCTGCTGGATCGCCAGGGCCGGTGCATCGCCGTAGCTCTCCCCCAGGCCGATGTAACCGTTGTCGCTCTCGATCTCGATGATCGAGCGCAACGCGAACGGTTCATGGATACCGCTGGCGTTGAGCAAGGGTGGATCGCGAAAAGCGATGGGTGTCACGGTGACGCGTTTGATCTTCATACAGCGGCTCCCGATGGGCCAGGGTTCAAGGCTTGGTTTTTTTCCGGCTGATTGGCTTCGGCAACGGTTTCGGGCCGGCCGGACAGTGAGTTCGGGGTATCGCGCTTCGGCGTGGTGCGGGCGAAAAAGATCACCACGGCGGCGACGAGCGAGGTGGCGGCCAACCCATACAGGCCACCCTCGATGGAGCCGGTGGTCTGCTCCAGGAAACCGAAAGCCGTGGGCGCGACGAAGCCGCCGAGGTTGCCGATGGAGTTGATCAGGGCGATCACCGCCGCCGCGATGCGCGCATCCAGGTAACCCTGGGGGATCGGCCAGAACAACGCCGACGCCGCCTTGAAACCAATCGCTGCGAAACAGATCGCCACGAAGGCGAAGATCGGCCCGCCGGTGGTGGACATGAACATGCCGAATGCGGCGACCACCAGCGTCACCGCGACCCACGCCTGCTGGAATTTCCATTTGCCGGCCAGGGCCGCGAAGCCGTACATCGCGACGATGGAAATGATCCATGGAATGGAGTTGAGCAAGCCGACCTGGAAGTCCCCCAGGTTGCCCATTTTCTTGATCATGCTCGGTAGCCAGAACGTGGCGCCGTAGATGGTCAGGGCGATGGAAAAGTAGATGAAACAGAACAACGCGATCTGTCGGTCGGCCAGCAACTTGAACATCGACGGCTTGATCACTTGCGCCGCTTCCCGGGCCCGCTGCTCTTCGGCGATGGCGGCGATCAATACGGCTTTCTCTTCAGCCGTCAGCCATTTGGCCTGGCTCGGGTGCGATTGCAGCCAGAACCAGACAAACCCGCACAGCACGATGGAGGCGAAACCTTCGATCAGGAACATCCACTGCCAGCCATGCAGGCCCATCCCGCTGATGTGCAGCAAGGCGCCAGACACCGGGCCGGAAATCACCGAGGCGATGGCCGAGCCGCTGAGGAAGATCGCCATCGCCTTGCCGCGCTCGTTGGCGGGCAGCCATTGGGTGAAGTAGTAGATGATGCCGGGAAAGAAGCCCGCCTCCGCCGCGCCGAGAATGAAGCGCAGCACATAGAAGCTGGTTTCACCTTGCACAAAGGCCATGGCCATCGCCGCCGCGCCCCAGGTGAACATGATGCGCGTCAGCCAGGCCCGCGCGCCGTAGCGTTGCAGCAGCATGTTGGACGGGACTTCGAACAGCGCGTAGCCGACGAAGAACAACCCGGCGCCCAGCCCATAGGCGGCAGCGCCGATGCCCAGGTCGGTTTCCATATGGCTGCGCACGAAGCCGATGTTGACCCGGTCGATGTAGTTGACGATGAACATCACCACCACCAACGGCAGTACATGACGTTTGACCTTGGCCGCCGCGAGCGCCAGGGTGCTGTCATGGGTGGAGTCCGTTACGTTATTCAAGGGGTGCCTCCCGATCATTGTTTTTGTGGGGAACGGGACGATGATGGACGCGGTGGATTGTTCCCGTCTAATCTAACTTGGCACTTGATTGATACCTGGATTGAATCAATGTTTGAACTGGCCCAGTTGCGCTGCTTCACCACCGTGGCGACCGAACTCAACTTCCGTCGCGCCGCCGAACGCCTGAACATGACCCAGCCACCGCTGAGCCGGCAGATCCAATTGCTGGAACATCACCTGGGCGTCGAACTGTTCACCCGCAGCACCCGCAGCGTGGCACTCACCGCCGCCGGCCGGGCGTTTTTCATCGAAGCGCAGAACCTGTTGGAACAGGCGCAACAAGCCGCCGTGGCGGCCCGGCGTTTCGCCCAGGGCGACATCGGTTCGGTGACCATCAGCTTCGTCGGCAGCGCGGTGTACGAGTTCTTGCCCAAGGTGATCGCCGAGGCCCGGCTGAAACAGCCCCAGGTCAAGATCGTCCTCGCTGAGATGAACACCTACCAGCAGCACGAAGCCTTGCGGGCACGGCGCATCGACCTGGGGATCGTTCGCTCGCCGCTGCTGGAAACCGGCTATGCCACTGAATGCCTGGTGCGCGAACCCTTCGTGCTGGCGGTCCCGGCCGGGCATCCCCTGGCGACTGCCGACACGGTGAGCGTCCAGGACCTGGACGCCCAGCCGTTCCTCATGTACTCCCACTCCGCCTACCCGCCCTTCAACGAACTGCTCACCGGCATGCTCCGCTCGGCCCGGGTCGCGCCGCAATTCGTGCAATGGCTGGGGTCGTCGCTGACGATCCTGGCCCTGGTCAACGCCGGCATGGGCCTGGCCCTGGTCCCGCGTTGCGCTACCAGCGTGGTGTTCAAGCAGGTGGTGTTCCGCGAGATCGACCTGGGTGAAGGGGTGCAGAGCGAATTGCACCTGGTGTGGCGCGAGGACAACGACAACCCGGCGTTCACCATGTTGCTGGAGGGGATTAGGGGAGCGGTTCGCGAAGGGTTGTGAATGCGCCATCACGGCTAAAGCGTCTCTTGTGGCGAGGGAGCTTGCTCCCTCGCCACAGGGGGCGCGGTCCCCACTGATTTGACTCCTTCAGAAATTAACCGGCGCATCGGCTATTCCCGGCTTCCTCTCCAAGTTGTACGATGACAGACGAGCATGTGACGCTCGTCCTTCTCCGAAACAACAAAAACAAGGAATCCCCATGAAGAAGACCATACTCACCATCAGCTTCCTGTGCCTGTTCAGCGGTTACGCAGCGGCCGCCACTTCATCCGCCGAGCAGGAAGTGGCCCAGGCCGTCGACCACCTGACCCAGGCCATGCTGCATAAAGACATCCCGCAACTCCAGGCACTGGCCGCCGAAAACCTGACCTACGGGCACTCCAGCGGCAACATCCAGGATAAGAAAGCCTTCATCGCCGACATCGAAACGGGCAAGAGCGCGTTCAAGACCCTGGAAATGCAAAACCAGAAGATCACCTTGTCCGGGGACACTGCGCTAGTGCGCAATCACTTCTCGGCACAGGCGCTCAAAGGCACTGAGGTGGTACCGACGGAAATCGAGAACTTCCAGATCTGGCAGAAGCAGAAGAATGGCAAGTGGCTGCTAATCGGCCGTCAGGCGTTTCGGTTCTGATGGAGAAATTTTCTGCGCAAAGCGTCCTGTCAACTTGAAGACGCTGTGATTCATTGTGTCGAGGGGATTTATCCCCTCGCCACAGATCACAATCACCTCAATCCGCAGCCCACTGTTCGCGGTGCTGCAACAGGAAATCCACAAATGCCCGCACCCGTTGCGGCACATACCGGCCATGGGGATACAGCAAGGTAAACGGACGCGAGCGCCCCGCAAAAGGCGCAAGTACCGCCACCAATTGCCCATTGGCCAGCTCCTGCTCCACGATGAACTTGTAGGTCTGGAACAAGCCGGCGCCATGTTTGGCCAGCGTCACGCCGCCGAGCACGTCGTCCGAACAGCAATACCCTCCTTCGCCGAATATCTCCTTTTCCTTGCCCTCGACATTGAACAACCAGGAAATCCGTCGCCCGCTGCTGGGCAATTCGAACTGGATGCACTCGTGGTCGTCCAGGTCTTCAAGAACCTGCGGCGTGCCGGCCTTGCGCAGGTAATCCGGAGACGCGACCACCACCAGTTTCGCGTCTTCCAGCAGCCGGGCGATCATCGACGAATCCGGCTGGGCCCGCACCCGGATGGCGAGGTCATAACCTTCAGCGACGAAATCGATATTTCGATTGCTCAGGTGCAGGTCCACGCTGACTTGCGGGTACAGCGCCCGAAAGGCCGGCAGCAACGGCAGGATCCGATGATGCCCGTAGGTGGTGGGCAGGCTGATGCGCAGTTGCCCGGATGGCACCGATTGGGCGCCCATCATTTCCTGTTGCGCCTCGACCAGTTGCGTCAGCGCTTGCCGGCATTGTTCGAAATAGGTCTTGCCGGCTTCGGTCAGGCGGATGCTGCGGGTAGTGCGTACGAAAAGCCGTGAGCCCAGGCGCTCTTCCAGGCGAAAGATCGAGCGGCTCACCGCCGCCGGGGTAACCCCCGCCAACTGCGCCGCGGCCGTGAAACTGCCCGCCTCCGCCGCGAGGCAGAACAGTTCTATGCTGCCCAACTGCAGGTCTTCGAAATGCCGCTTCATGATTCGTTACACCGCGTATCAACTGAAGTTTTCAAAGGCCTGTTTATCAGCCCGTGGCGTATAAATACAGTGGCCTTGCAACATGCGGGCGTTGTCCTGCGTTCATTTCCCATCAGTTGGAGTGCAACATGCCTTTCGTCAACGTACGAATTACCCGAGATGGCGTCACCCGTGAACAGAAAGCCCAGGTGATTGCCGAAATCACCGAAACCCTCCAGCGCGTGCTGGGCAAGGCCCCTCACTTGACCCATATCGTGATCGAGGAAGTGGATACGGATAACTGGGGTTATGCGGGGATGACGACCACTGAGTATCGAAGTCTTCCCAAGGAGTAGCGCTCCACCCTTGCGAGCCCGGTCCGACTGACCGGGCTTTTTTCTGCCGCCAACCCGACAACATTGTGGGAGCGAGCTTGCTCGCGATGGCGGCGTGTCAGTCAACATCACTCCCGACCGACCTGACGCCATCGCGAGCAAGCTCGCTCCCACAGGGGGGGACGTGTTGCCCTTTTCATTGATTACATGACGTATCAACTCAAGTACCAGAAGCCTTATTTATCAAATCCTGAGGCATCAATACCCTGAGCTCAACCACCGCCATACAGGCGCATCGGTTCCATTCAATGTGATCAGGAGTCAATCATGAGCCTCAATAAAACCGTCATCATCACCGGCGCTTCCAGCGGGATCGGCCTGGGTTTGGTCAAGGCGTTCCTGGCCCGGGGGTATAACGTGGTGGGCAATGCCCGCTCCCCGTCCGGACTGGATGCTGCCGCCGCCCAGCTCGGTCACCCGGCCGGTTTCATGGGTGTGGCCGGCGACATCGCCGACCCGGCCACTTCAACCGCCCTCATCGCCCAAGCTGTCGGGGCATTTGGCGCCGTTGACGGGCTGGTGAACAACGCCGGTTTCTTCCTGCCGAAACCCTTCGTCGAATACAGCCCCCAGGACCTGGACGCGCTGCTGGACACCAACCTCAAGGGCCTCGTCTACGCCAGCCAGGCCGCTGCCGCGCACATGATCGGCCGCCAGCGCGGCTTCATCATCAACATTTCAGCCGCCGTGGCCCTGCAGCCGAACATCCAGGTCCCGGCTGCGCTGCCCGTGTTGATCAAGGGCGGCGTCAACCAGATGACCCGCGCCCTGGCCCTGGAAATGTCGCCCCACAACATCAAGGTCAACGCGGTCGCCCCCGGCATCATCGACACGCCCATGCACGACCCGGCGCACCGCGACTTCCTCGACAACCTGGCCCCGGCCGGTCGCGTGGGCACCATCGAGGAAATTGCCGAGGCCGTGTTGTACCTGGCGGGCGCTGATTTCACGACGGGCGCGATACTGCCGGTGGACGGTGGGATGAGCACCGGCAAGTGGTAGGAAAAACTGTGGGAGCGAGCCAGCTCGCGATGACGTCAACACATCCCACATTGCTGCAAACTGATCCTCCGCTATCGCGAGCAAGCTCGCTCCCACAGAGGGTGGGTGGTGACTGCGAAGTCTGTGAACGCCCGGCAAAACTGTGGGAGCGAGCTTGCTCGCGATGACGTCAACACATCCCACATCGCTGCAAACTGATCCTCCGCTATCGCGAGCAAGCTCGCTCCCACAGAGGGTGGGTGGTGACTGCGAAGTCTGTGAACGCCCGGCAAAACTGTGGGAGCGAGCTTGCTCGCGATGGCGGTGTGTCAGTCAACGTCAATCCCGACTGACCCGACGCCATCGCGAGCAAGCTCGCTCCCACCTGGACTGCGACTGCGCGCGACTTCAAAGGGTGTAGGAAATCCCGGCCTGTACCGTCCGCGGTGCACCTGGGTAGGCGTAGACGTTCCCGAAAGCGCCTTCTTCGTAGTCGGCATCAAACAGGTTCTTCAGGTCCAGGTTGAGGCGGATCCGTTCGTTGACCTTGTAGTAGCCGAGCAGGTCCACCACCGTGTAGCTGTCCATGGAGAATGCATTCGCCGCAGTCTGGCCGGCCCGTTCATCCACATGCTTGGCGCCCAGCCCCAGGCCCAGCCCTTTGAGGCCGCCCTCCTGGAACTCATAGACGTTCAACAGGCTGAAGGTGTTCTTGGGCACGTTGAGCAAGCGGGTGCCGGACGGGATATTGATGTCCTTGGTCACTTCGGCATCCACATAGGCGTAACCACCGATCACGCGCCATTGCGGTGTCAGGTTGCCCGCCACGTTCAGGTCAAAGCCACGGCTGCGCACTTCGCCGGCGGCCACGCTGAAGGTGGAATCCACCGGGTCGGTGGTGAGTACGTTGCGTTTTTCGATCTGGTACACCGCCGCATCGACGCTCAACTGACGATCCAAGGCTTCCCACTTGATCCCCATCTCATAGGACTTGCCCTCTTCCGGCTTGAACCCGCCACCTGCGCGACTGGCACCGTTGTTGGGCTTGAACGAGCGTGCGGTATTGGCATAGACCGCCACGGTGTCGGTCAGGTCGTAGATCATACCCAGGCGCGGGGTGACGGCGCTGTCGGTGACGTCCCAGTTGCGACTACCAGGCGGGTTCTGGGGGACGAAACTCTCATACTGATGCTCGAATCGCTCAAACCGCGCCCCCGCCAGCAACTTCAAACGCTCCGTCAGCGCCACCTGATCCTGGACGAACACGCCAAACGTCTTGAGGTTCTCCTGGTCATCGGTGGGCGTGCGCGTCAATGCCGGGCGTGGCTGGCCATACACCGGGTCGAAGATATCGATCGGGTAGGCAGCGGTGCCCGCGGCGGAACGCTGGATGATGGACTGGTAGTCGTAGTCTTCATACTCGACGCCCGTCAACAACGTGTGCTCGAACCCGCCCGTGGAAAAATGCCCGGTGAGGTTGAGTTGGGTGTCCCGGTCGGTCCACTCCAATTTGCGGTAGTTGAAGTTGCGCCCCAGGGTGCGGCCATCGGCGGCGATACCGTTGCCTTCGATGGCATTGCCCTGCAAAGTGCCGTCGAGCCACTGGGTACCGCCAGCCAGGGTCCAGTCGTCGTTGAGCATGTGCTCGAAACGCACCTGCAGCATGTTGTTGTCGTTGTGCAGCTTGCCGGCATCCTTCTCGCCGAAGAAGGTATCGCGCGAGGCAGTGCCGCGCTGGCCGGCGTAATGGGTCAGCCCACGATCCAGCGGCGCATTGTTGCGCATGAAATCACCTTCGAAAATCAGGCGCGTGGTGTCGTTGACCTGCCAGGAGACCACCGGCGCGACGCCGTAGCGCTCGGTCTCGACGTGGTCGCGGAATGTATCGCCGCCCTCGCCGATCACGTTCAGGCGATAAGCCAGGCGCCCTTCTTCGTCCAATGGGCCGGACGCATCCAGCGTACCGCGACGCATCCCCTGGTCGCTGACCTGGCTGCCCAGGGTCACCGTGCGCTCGGCCAACGGCTGCTTGGACACCACATTGAAGGTACCGCCCGGATCGCCACGGCCATAGAGCATGGTGGCCGGGCCGCGCAGGACCTCCAGCCGCTCGATGGTGTTGGCGTCCGGCATGTTCGGGTAGCCACGGTTGATCGGGAAACCGTTGCGGTAGAACTCCCCGGTGGTGAAACCGCGCACAGTAAAGGTGGTCAGGCCCTGGCCGCCAAAATTGTTCGCCCGTCCCACGCCGCCGGCGTAATCGAGGGCATCCTGCAAGCGTGTGGCGCTCAGGTCTTCGACCACATCGCGGGACACGACGGAAATGGATTGCGGGGTTTCATGGATCGCCGTGTCGGTACGGGTGGCACTGGCCGAACGGGTGGCGTGATAGCCCTTCACCGGTCCCTGTGCCGATTCATAGTCGGCATTACCGACGATATCCGTGGCTTGCAACTCAAGGGAAGCCGGCTTGGCAGGGACCGGCTGTTCGGCCCAGGTGGAAACGGAGTAAGCCTGGAGCACACACAGTGAAACGAGAATCCGACGCATCGATGCACAATCCTAATGGAAAAAAGCCTCCACATCGGGAGGCTGACAAGAATGTGTCGCGAAAGATACAGCAACTCATTGCTATTTGATATTTATTCCCATTAACGCTGATATTTTTTGTGACTGATCAGTCCGTCATCGCGAGCAAGCTCGGTCCCACAGGGATCTTCGGTGGCTACAAGCCTTGTGATTGGTCCCTGCTCTCCCCCTGTGGGAGCAAAGCTTGCTCGCGATGGCGCCAGAACAATCTCCCCATGCCCTACTGGCTCGCCCCAATCGATTCCTGCACCACCCGCTGGAAAAACGTCTGCGCACGATGATCCTGGGTATAGGCCACGTTCAACCGCAACCAATCGCACGCCTCCCCCTGGGGCAGGAACGTCGAGCCCTGGGACAGTTGGATCTGCAACTCCCGGGCGATCTGCTGCACCCGTTGCGGCGCCAGGCACCGAGGCCTGGCCCAGACGAACATCCCCCCCATCGGCTCGGCAAACACCTCCCAGTGGGCCGGGTCCAGTTGGCGCAGCGTACTTGCCATCTGCTTGTTCAGGCGCTGGCGCAAGCGCTGGATCAGCTTGCGATAAGCACCGTTGGCCAGCAACGTCGCTACCACGTTTTCCGCCAGCAGCGAACAACCGATGCCGGTGATCATCTTGACTTCGGCCAGGCGCCGGATGATGTCGGGCTGGGCGACGACATAACCGATGCGCAGCGAACTGGACAAGGTCTTGGAAAAACTCGCCAGGTAGATCACCCGGTCCAGGGCATCCAGGGAGGCCAGGCGGGACGTCGGGCCATTCTGGAAATCGGCGTAGATGTCGTCCTCGATGAGGCGAAAGTCATGGGCCGTCGCCAGTTGCAGCAGACGATAGGCCACGCTCGGCGCCAGGCTGGTGCCGGTGGGGTTCTGGTACATGCTGTTGATGAAGAAATACGAGGGTTTGTGCTCCCCGAGAAGCTGTTCCAGGCGGGCGATATCCGGGCCTTGGGCGGTTCTCGGCACCGCCACGGTCTTGACCCCCTGCAGCCTCAGCAGATTGAACAGGTTGTAGTAGCCGGGGCTTTCCACCAGCACCAGGTCGCCGGGCTTGAGCAGGGTTCGCACCAACAGATCGAGGCCCTGGCTGGCGCCTTGGGTGGTGATGATCTGTGCCGGGTCGACGTGAATGTCGATCAGGCCCAGGCGTTTTTGAAGGTGCAGGCGCAGATGAGGCGAGCCCAACGGGGTGCTGTAGTTGAACAATGCGTGGTTGTCGCTGCGCACCACCTGGCGGATCGCCTGGCCCAGGTCGGTGTCGTCGCGCCAGGCGTCGGGCAGCCAGCCGCAACCGAGCTTGAGCTGCGTCGACTCATTGTCGAACAACCGCCACGAGGGGTTATCCGTTTCAGCTATCGGCTCCACTGGCCGGGCCAATTGCTGCGCGACAAAAAAGCCCGCGCCATGCCGAGACTCCAGCACCCCGCTGGCAACCAGTTGATCATAGGCCTTGATCACGCTCGACAGGCTCAGGCCATTTTCCCGGGCCAGTTGGCGAATGGACGGCATTCGCGCTCCAGGGCGAATGCCATGGACGTTGATCCAGCCCGTGAGGTGCGTCACGAGCTGCCGGATCATGGGCTCGGCAGTGTTGCGATCAATCTTCAGGTCCACGGCGGGCACTCTTGGCCAAGTGTTCTCGATTTTCTAGAAAACAGTTAAACACAAATGGCCGGCGTCTGTTCCTTGTTTGCGTTGTGCCCGGCGGTGATAGTCCCCGGGACTTCATGCGCACCCTTTAAGGAACACTCTTGAACCCACAGCATCGACATGCCTGGGGGCTGGCTTTCGGCCTCTGCCTGATCACCCTCGCGGTCAACCTGCAGGCGCCGCTGTACACCACCTACGCGCAGTTGTCCGGCTCCGGGGCCGGGGCCACGGCGGTGGCGTTTTCCGGTTATGTGCTGGGGGTGTTGCCGGTCCTGCTGGCGTTCGGTGGACTGGCCGACCGGGTGGGCCGCAAGCCGTTGATCCTGGTCGCGCTCGGGCTGTCGATGCTGGCGACGCTGGTGACGTTGCTCTGGCCGAACCTGGTGGCACTGGGCGTGGCGCGCTTGATGATGGGGGTCGGCACGGGGCTGGCCTCGGCCACGTCGACCGCCTATATGACAGAGCTCATGGCAACCCGCGATACCCGCTCGCCGGCCAACCGAGTCACCGCCAGCACCTCCCTGGGCTTTGGCCTGGGGGCCGCGTTGACCAGTCTGTTCCTGTTCGTTCATCCCAGCGCCACGCCCGGCAGCTTCTGGTTGCAACTGCTGTTGGCCGCCCTGGCGATTGTCGTGGTCTGGCGGCTACCGGACCCGGCGTTGAAAATCACAGACGCGCCGCTGCTGCGCCTGCCTTTGTTTCCCGCCGGCAGCCTGCCCTACAGCTTTTCCATGCTGTTGGCCTGGGCGACTTCGGGCCTGGTCATCGCCATATTGCCGTCGGTGCTGGCAACCCACGGTTTGCAGCGTTGGTCGGGCCTGTCGACCTTCACGGTCATCAGTTGCGGCCTGCTCTTCCAGCCTTGGGTGTGGCGCATGTCGCCGGCCAGGGCCACGGGCTTGGGGCTGTTGATCCTGCCGCTGAGCTATGCGTTGCTGGCCTGGGGTGCCAGTGTCGGTTCCCTGCCCGCCGTACTGCTTGGCGCACTGGGCGCCAGCAGTGCGTGCTATGGCTTCCTGTACCTGGGCGGGTTGTCAGCCGTCACCGCCATGGCCGGCGTGGAGAAGGCGCGGGTCAGCGCGGGGTTCTTCCTGTTCGCCTATGTGGGCTTCAGCATCCCGGTCGTGGTGACCGGGTTGTTGGCGGACGGCTTCGGCGCCAACGTGGCGTTGATACTGTTTGGCGTAGCGTTGAGCGCCGGAGCGTGCATCACCGGGCTGATCATCGTTCGGGCGCAGGCCCGCGTGACCAGTTTCTCCCATGGATAAACACAGAAACCTGTGAATTGGGGTCGGCTTAGCAGCTCATAGCCCCAACGACCGTCCCGGCAAAGTCGTATACCATATCCCCACCTAAGCCGAACGACCCGCCGCCGTGACTTTATCCAAGTTCAACCTGCCTGACCTGGGCAACACCCCTTCCACCTCGGAAATCATCACCCGTCATCTGCGCGACGCCATCGTGGCTGGGCATTTTGCCGAGGACGAGCCGATTCGCCAGGATGACATCGCCCGCCAGTTCAACGTCAGCAAGATTCCCGTGCGCGAGGCCCTCAAGCGCCTGGAGGCCGAAGGCCTGGTGATGTTCCAGCGCAATCGCGGGGCGATGGTGACGCGCATTTCCGAGGCGGAGCTGGCGCAGATGTTCGAGGTGCGCATGCTCTTGGAAGACAAAGTGCTGCGCCTGGCGATTCCCAACATGACCGAAGACACCTTCGCCCGCGCCGAAAGCATCTGCCGGGAGTTCGTCGGTGAAGACGACGTCGGGCGTTGGGCCGAACTGAACTGGCAACTGCACGCCTGTCTCTACGAACCGGCCCAACGGCCGTTCATGGTGAGCCTGATTCGCTCGGTCCACGACAAGCTGGAGCGTTACTTGCGCATGCAGATGAGCCTTTCGGCCGGTAAGGACCGAGCCGATCACGAGCACCGGGAAATCATCAAGGCCTGCCGCGCCGGTGATGTCGAGCGGGCCGTGGCGCTGCTGGACGAACACATTGCCGGGGTCTGCGAGACCTTGTTCAAGTTCCTGCCTTCCAGCCATTGATGGGCCAACGCTGTGCCGATTTCGTCATCGGCGACAGATAAAACCATCAAGCCTTCAGCCCTGGGCGCGGGCCACGCTTACCGTCACTCACCTGAACGGACGTGGCCCTCCCATGAAACGCATCACCGTGATCGATTCCCATACCGGCGGCGAACCGACCCGACTGGTTACCGACGGTTTTCCTGACCTGGGCCAGGGCAGCATGGCCGAGCGCAAGCAACGCCTGGCCACCGAGCATGACGCGTGGCGCACCGCCTGCGTGTTGGAACCCCGGGGCAGCGATGTGCTGGTGGGGGCGCTGCTCTGCGAACCGGTGGACCCGAGCGCCTGTGCCGGCGTGATCTTTTTCAACAACAGCGGCTACCTGGGCATGTGCGGCCACGGCACCATCGGCCTGGTGGCGTCACTGGCCCACCTGGGCAGGATCGGCCCCGGCGTGCACAGCATCGAAACCCCGGTGGGCACGGTACAGGCAACCTTGCACGAAGACCGCTCGGTCAGCGTGCGCAACGTGCCGGCCTATCGTTACCGCAAGGCACTGGCCCTGGAAGTGCCCGGCATCGGCCCGGTGGTGGGCGATGTGGCCTGGGGCGGCAACTGGTTTTTCCTGATCGCCGAACATGGCCAGCGCGTGGCCGGCGACAACCTCGACGCATTGACCGCCTACACCTACGCCGTGCAGCAAGCCTTGGAGCAACAGGGTTTTCGCGGCGAGGACGGCGGCCTGATCGACCATATCGAACTGTTTGCCGATGACCCGCAAGCCGACAGCCGCAACTTCGTGCTCTGCCCGGGCAAGGCCTATGACCGCTCCCCTTGCGGCACCGGTACCAGCGCCAAGCTGGCGTGCCTGGCGGCCGATGGAAAACTGCAGCCTGGACAGATCTGGCGCCAGGCCAGTGTCATTGGCAGCGAGTTCGAAGGCGCCTACGAACACTCGGGCGAGCGCATCGTGCCAACCATTCGCGGTCGCGCCTACATCAGTGCCGAAACCACCCTGATCATCGAAGCGGACGACCCGTTCGCCTGGGGCATTCGCCCGTGAGCCAGGGCCATGTCGCCGACGTGATCGTCATCGGCGCGGGCATCATTGGCGCAGCCTGTGCCCAGGCATTGGCCCGGCGCAACGTCAACGTGTTGGTGCTGGACGCCGGTTGGCACGGCGCCACGGCGGCCGGCATGGGGCATCTGCTGGTGCTGGATGACAACCCGGCGGAACTCGCCCTCAGTCAATACTCCCTGCAACGCTGGCGCGAACTGGCCCCGGCCCTGCCCGAGGGTTGTGCCTGGCGTAACAACGGCACCTTGTGGCTGGCGGCCAATGCCGAAGAAATGGCGGTGGCCCAGAGTAAATACCTGAACCTGCTGGCCCATGGCGAAGCCTGCGAATTGATCGGCCAAGCCGCTCTGCAACAGCGTGAACCCGAGCTACGCCCAGGGCTGGAAGGCGGGCTGCTGATCAAGGGCGACGGCATCCTCTACGCTCCGGCAGCCGCCCGCTGGATGCTGGACGCGCCCAACATTCGCCAGCAGCGAGCCCAGGTCAGCGAAGTCGACGGAAACCGCGTGCGCCTCGGCGACGGTCGCTGGCTGAGCGCCGACGCGGTGGTCCTCGCCAATGGCATCCAGGCCACCGAGTTATGCCCGGAACTGCCGATCGAGCCGAAGAAGGGCCACCTGCTGATCACCGACCGCTACCCCGCCACCGTCACTCACACCCTGGTGGAACTGGGCTACGTCACCAGCGCCCATAACGCCAGCGGGCCGTCGGTGGCGTGCAATATCCAACCACGTCCGACCGGACAATTGTTCATCGGCGCCTCGCGGCAGTTCGGCAGCGTCGATCCGCAGGTGGAAGGCTGGATGCTGGCGAAGATGCTCAAGCGCGCCGTCGAATACATGCCAGGGCTGGCGCATCTGAACGGCATCAGGGCCTGGACCGGTTTTCGCGCGGCGAGCCCCGATGGCTTGCCGCTGGTGGGTCAACATCCACAGCGCAAGGGGCTGTGGCTGGCGGTCGGTCACGAAGGCCTGGGCGTCACCACGGCGCCCGCGACGGCCGACCTGCTGGTGGCGCAGCTGTTCAACGAAACCTCGCCGCTGCCCGCGCAGCCTTACCTGCCGCAGCGTTTCCTGGGAGAACCCGTCCATGCCTGAGCCTGACGCCCACACCTGTGGCGCGGGAGCTTGCTCCCGCTCGGTTCGTAGGAGCTGCCGAAGGCTGCGATCTTTTGATTTTGATCTTTCGTTTGAAATTCAAGTGTCTGGGGAAAGATCGCAGCCTCGTTGCACTCGTCAGCTCCTACAACGCGCCCCAGCGGGAGCAAGCTCCCTCGCCACGGGATGGGCGTTTGGCGCTGATATCCATTTACCCCTGGGGGATTGTTCCCATGCCTGATTTATTTCTCGACGGCCACCCCTTGTCAGTGGCCAACGGCACCAGCGTCGCGGCGGCATTGGCGCTGGGCGCGGACGGTTGCAGTCGCACCTCGGTCAGCGGCCAGCGACGGGCGCCCTTGTGCGGCATGGGCATCTGCCAGGAGTGCCGGGTGTTGGTCGATGGCCGTCGCTGCCTGGCCTGCCAGACCTTGTGCCTCGAGGGCATGCGTGTGCAGACCCGACCATGAACGAAACCACCGACCTGCTGATCATTGGCGCCGGCCCCGCGGGCATGGCCGCTGCTCTCGCCGCGGCAAGCAGCGGTGCACGCATCGTGCTGCTGGACGACAACCCGCTGCCCGGCGGGCAGATCTGGCGCGACGGCCCCCAGGCCAACCCGCCCGCCGCCGCCCGACGCCTGCGCGATCGACTGCACACCTGCGCCAACGTACGTTGCCATGCCGGCACCCGTGTGATCGCCTGCGCGGCGGATAAAACCTTGCTGGTGGAAGACGCCGAGCGCGGCTGGCAGATCAGCTACGAGCGCTTGATCCTGTGCACGGGTGCCCGTGAGCTGCTGCTGCCGTTTCCCGGCTGGGCACTGCCCGGCGTGACCGGCGCCGGCGGGTTGCAGGCGTTGATCAAGGGCGGCTTGCCGGTGCGCGGCGAACGGTTGGTCATCGCCGGTAGCGGCCCCTTGCTGCTGGCCAGCGCCGCCACGGCAAAACATCAGGGCGCGCAGGTGGTACGCATCGCCGAGCAGGCCCGTCGCGGCGCCGTCGCCGGTTTCGCCGCGCAATTGCCACGCTGGCCGGGGAAATTTTTCCAATCGTTCAGCCTGTTCGACCGGCACTACCGCACCGACACCCATATAGTGGAAGCGCTCGGCCGGGACCGGCTGGAGGGCGTGCGCCTGCAACAGCAAGGCGAGACGATTGAATTGGCCTGCGATCGGCTCGCCTGCGGTTTCGGGCTCATTCCCAATACCCAGTTGGGCCTGGCCTTGGGCTGCGCGGTCGAAGACCAGGCGCTGGCGGTGGACGCCTGGCAAGCGACCTCTCGCCGCGAACATTACGCCGCCGGTGAGTGCACCGGTTTCGGCGGCAGCGAACTGGCGCTGGTGGAAGGCGCCATCGCCGGCCATGCCGCCGTCGGCAACAGCAGCGCCGCCCAACAGCTGTGGCCCCGTCGCGCACGTTGGCAGGGTTTCGCCCGGGCCTTGAACACGGCCTTTGCCCTCGATCCACGACTCAAGACCCTGCCCACGGCGGACACCCTGGTCTGCCGCTGCGAGGACGTACCGTATGGCGAACTGGCCGGCCATGACAACTGGCGCGAAGCGAAACTGGCCAGCCGCTGCGGCATGGGCGCCTGCCAGGGCCGAGTGTGCGGCGCCGCCCTGGAACACTTGTTCGGCTGGACCCCACCCCTGCCGCGCCCGCCCTTCAGCCCGGCGCGGATCGAGACCTTGCTGAACCTGGCAGAAACCCCGCCCACCTGACTGATCTGCACTCACCCCAATCCCCTGTGGGAGCGAGCTTGCTCGCGATAGCGGTGGGTCAGCTTGCATCGATGTCGGATGCACTGACGCCATCGCGAGCAAGCTCGCTCCCACAGAAGGTTTGCAGGAGACACCGCGGCCCCCAATGTGGGAGTGAGCCTGCTCGCGAAGGCGGCGTGACAGGCAGCACATTTTCGACTGACACTGCGCCATCGCCCCCACAAAAAAAGACGACGCCGGCCATGTACCCCTCGCTCACCGCCCTAGCCCCTTGCGACCTCGATACCCTGCTGCGCAGCCTGCAGCCCATCGCCCCGCTGCTGGACACCCTCGCGGACGTGGTGTTTTTCATCAAGGACCCGCAGGCCCGCTACGCCTTCGTCAACCAGACCCTGGCCCGGCGCTGCGGTTTCAAACACCGCGGCGACCTGCTCGGCCTCACCGCCGACCAAGTGTTCCCCGAACGCTTCGGCCCGCTGTACACCGAACAGGATCGCCGGGTGCTGGCCAGCGGGCGGGAGTTGGCCGACCAGCTCGAACTGCATTTGTATTACGGCAACCAGCCCGTATGGTGCCTGACCCACAAGCTCGCCCTGCACGACCCGGATGGCCGGATCGTCGGCCTGGCCGGCATTTCCCGCGACCTGCAACTGCCGCAATCGAGCCACCCGGCGTTTCACAAACTGGCGGCGGTGGACGCCCATATCAAGCAGCACTTCGCCCGCCCCATCAGCCTTGCCGAGCTGACCGCCATCGCCGAATTGTCGGTGGCGCAACTGGAACGCCACTGCAAGCGCATCTTCCAACTCACGCCGCGGCAGATGATTCACAAGGCCAGGCTGGAGGAAGCCTCGCGGCTGTTGCTCGACCAGGAGCTGCCGATCACCGAGATCGCCCTGCGCTGCGGTTACACCGATCACAGCGCCTTCAGTCGCCAGTTCCGCGCCCTGACCAGCCTGTCCCCCAGCCAGTATCGCGAGAATCAGCGCTGATCCCTTGTTCCCTGATGGGGCATCGGGTCCCATGGTTGCTCCCATCTGTAACACCACGGGCCAACGCAGCCCCCTGCCTCTGTGTGCCCCGTCCGCCGGAAAAGCCTCTAGGTCAGTCCTCCCACTCAATTACTGCGACTCAACCCGAAACAGGCATGCCGATTGCTTATCTAATATCGTATACGAAATCCTCAATACGATATCTCACCGCATTTATTCGACAGCGAGGCATTTATGAAAAACCCTACATTGGCCGTAGCCCTCAGCGTTGTCCTCACCCCGCTTTTCATCACCCCGGCCCACGCCGACAAACTCGACGACATCATCGGTTCCGGCAAATTGCGCTGCGCCGTGACCCTGGACTTCCCGCCCATGGGCTTTCGCGACGAAAGCAACAAACCGGCGGGATTCGACGTGGACTATTGCCAAGACCTGGCGAAGGTCCTCGGCGTAGACGCCGAAGTGGTGGAAACGCCGTTCTCCGACCGAATCCCCGCGCTGCTGTCGGGCCGCGCCGACGTCATCGTCGCCTCCACTTCCGACACCTTGGAGCGAGCCAAGACCGTCGGCCTGACCGTGCCCTACTTCGCCTTCCAGATGGTGGTGCTGACCCGCGACAACACCGGCATCAACAGCTACGCCGACCTCAAGGGCAAGGCCTTGGGTAACACCAGCAGCACCTACGAAGCCATCGCCCTGGAGAAAGACCAGAAGAGCTGGGGCAGCGGCAGCTTCCGCGCCTACCAGTCGCAGAACGACACCCTGCTGGCCGTCGCCCAGGGGCACATCGATGCCACCGTGGTGACCAACACCGTGGCCGCCGCGACCATCAAGTCGGGCAAGTACAAGGGCCTGAAGATCGCCGGTGACGCGCCCTACGTCATCGACTACGTGTCCCTCGGCGCCAAGCGCAGCGAGTACGGCCTGCTCAACTACCTCAACCTGTTCGTCAACCAGCAGGTGCGCACGGGTCGCTACAAGGAGCTGTTCGTCAAATGGGTCGGCACCGACATTCCGCCGGCCAACCTCACCGTCCCCCAGGTCTACTACTGAGGATCGGCGCATGCCAAGCACGCCTGTCCGTGTGAAAGGCCGCAGCCTGGTGGAGGGTGCCGCCCAGGGCGCCCTGCTGTTCGCCGAGGTCGGGCTGAGTTTCTGGGGTGGAGTCGATCCGGCCAGTGGCGAGGTCATCGACCGGCACCATCCCTTGAGTGGCCAGCACCTGGCCGGGCGCGTATTGGCGATTCCCAGCGGACGCGGCTCCTGCACCGGCAGCAGCGTCTTGATGGAGCTGATCAGCAACGGCCACGCCCCCGCAGCCCTGGTGCTGGCCGAAGCCGATGAAATCCTGACCCTGGGCGTGCTGGTGGCGCAGGTGATTTTCCAGCGTTCGCTGCCGGTGTTGTGCGTGGGGCAGGAGGCCTTCAATGGGCTGCGCGGCCAGGGTTTTGTCCGTCTGGAAGGCGATGTCCTGACATTGTCTGGCCGGCCCCTGGACGACGGCTGGCAAGGTTCGTACGCGGCGTCGCAACCGCCCACTTTCTCAACCCTGGGGCTGACCGAACACGACCGGGCATTGCTCGACGGCAGCCATGGCAAGGCCGCCCAAGTGGCGATGCACATCGTGCTGCGCATGGCCGAGATCCAGGGCGCCACGCAACTGCTGGACGTGACCCAGGCTCACATCGACGGCTGCATCTACACCGGTCCCGCCAGCCTGCGCTTTGCCGAACAACTGGTGCAGTGGGGCGCGAAAGTCCGTGTACCCACCACCCTCAATTCCATCTCCGTGGACCAGCGTCGCTGGCGCGAGCTGGGCGTCGAGCCGGCCCTGGGCGAGCCTGCCAGTGCCTTGGGCGACGCCTACATGGCGATGGGCGCCCAACTGAGTTTCACCTGTGCCCCCTACCTGCTGGACACCGCGCCAAAAGCCGGCGAGCAAATCGTCTGGGCCGAATCCAACGCGGTGGTCTATGCCAACAGCGTGTTGGGCGCGCGCACGCAAAAGTACCCGGACTTCCTCGACATCTGCATCGCCCTGTGCGGGCGGGCGCCGTTGACCGGCTGCCATCTCGACGACCCGCGCAAGGCCCGGTTGATCGTCGACGTGCCCGCGCTGGGCAGGGTCGACGACAGTTTCTATCCGCTGCTGGGCTACCACATCGGTAGTCTGGCCGGCCGGCGTATTCCGCTGATACGCGGCCTGGAACACGCCGCACCGAGCCTGGACGACCTCAAGGCCTTCGGCGCCGCGTTCGCCACCACCAGCGCCGCGCCGCTGTTCCACATCGCCGGGGTGACACCGGAAGCCCTCGAGCCGGCCGATGTCCTGGAGCGCGACGTCGCGTTGCCGCAGGAAAGCGTCGATGCCGCGGGCCTGCTTGCCAGTTGGCGCGAACTCAACAGCGCCCGGGATAACTGGGTGGACGTGGTGTCCCTGGGCAATCCGCATTTTTCCCTCAGCGAGTTCGCCGCCCTCGCGACCTTGTGCGCGGGCCGGGTCAAGCATCCCTATGTGGTGCTGGCGATCACCTGCGGCCGGGCGGTGCTGGAGCAGGCCCGCAAAGCCGGGTATCTGACCGCCATCGAGGCCTTCGGCGCGGTGCTGGTGACCGACACCTGTTGGTGCATGTTGGGTGAGCCGGTGATTCCGCCCCACGCCACCACACTGATGACCAACTCCGGTAAATACGCCCACTACGCACCCGGCCTGGTCGGTCGCGGGGTGCACTTTGCCGCTCTCGCCGATTGCGTCGAGGCCGCGTGCAACGCCGCGACTCGCGGCCAGCCGCCGACGTGGCTACAACCGAACCGCACCGGGAGCCCGACCCATGTTTGACTACAGCTTCCAATGGCGCCCGGCCTTGCGCGCCCTGCCCGACATGCTCGCCGGGGCCTGGGTGACCTTCGAGACCGCCGCGCTGTCGATGATTTTCGGCGTGCTGATCGCCCTGGTGCTGACCGTGATGCGCCAGGCCCCGAATCGCTTGCTGCGGGGCGTGGGCAATGGCTGGGTGTCCATCGCCCGCAACACGCCCTCGCTGTTCCAGATCTACATCCTCTACTTCGGCCTCGGCTCCCTCGGGCTGCACGTCAGTTCCTGGCTGGCCTTGCTGGCCGGAATCACCTTCAACAACGCCGGCTACCTGGCGGAAAACTTTCGCGGCGGCCTCAAGGCCGTGCCCGGTACGCAAATGCGCGCCGCCCGTTCGTTGGGGATGAGTGCCTTCCAGGCCTACCGGATGATCATCGTCCCGCAACTGTTGCGCATCGTCTTCTACCCGCTGACCAACCAGATGGTCTGGGCGGTGCTGATGACGTCCCTGGGGGTGGTGGTCGGCCTGAACAACGACCTCACCGGCGTCACCCAGGAATACAACGTCAAGACCTTCCGCACCTTCGAATACTTCGCCCTCGCGGCGGTGCTGTATTACCTGATCGCCAAGCTGATCGTCGGGTTGGCCCGACTAGTGTCCTGGCGCTTGTTTCGTTACTGAGGAGGGTGGGTCATGTTTTCTACAAGCCTCAGCGTCAACGACCTGCTGTATTTGCTCGAGGGGGCCTGGGTCACGTTGCAACTGACCGTGTGGTCGATCCTGCTGGGCACCTTCGCCGGGTTGCTGTTCGGCCTGTTGCGGGCGCTGTTGCCGCGGGCCAGCCTGCCACTGGCCTGGCTGCTGGACGTGTTTCGCAGTGTGCCGCTGCTGATCCAGTTCGTGCTGTTCAACTCCCTCAAGAGCATCGCCGGCCTGAACCTCAGCGCCTTCGCCGTCGGCTGCATCGTGCTCGGGGTCTACGCCGCAGCGTACTTCACCGAAATCGTGCGCGGTGGCGTGCTGGCGGTGCCGTCGAGCACCCGCCGGGCCAGCCGGTCCCTGGGACTGAGCTATGTGCAGGACCTGCGCTTCATCGTCCTGCCGATTGCCACGCGGGTGGCCTTTCCCGGCTGGCTGAACCTGGTGCTGGGCGTGATGAAGGACACCGCGCTGGTGATGTGGATCGGCATCGTCGAATTGCTGCGGGCGTCGCAAACCATCGTCACGCGCATTCAGGAACCCCTGCTGGTGCTGTGCATCGCGGGCCTCATTTACTACGTCATGAGCCTGGTGGTCGCCCGCCTCGGCGCACGCCTGGAAAGAAGGTGGCAGGAAAATGATTGAGATCGAAAACGTGCATAAAGCCTTCGGCGCCCTGGAAGTGGTCAAGGGTGTGAGCCTGACGGTGGACAAGGGCGAAGTGGTGTCGATCATCGGCGGTTCCGGCTCTGGCAAGTCAACCCTGCTGATGTGCATCAACGGCCTGGAGCCCATCCAGAAAGGCAGCATCCGCGTGGACGGCATCGAGGTTCACGACCGGGCCACTGATCTCAATCGCTTGCGGCAGAAGATCGGCATCGTCTTCCAGCAATGGAATGCTTTCCCTCACCTGACCGTACTGGAGAACGTGATGCTGGCGCCGCGCAAGGTGCTGGGCAAGAGCCGGCAGGACGCCGAGGCGCTGGCGGTGAAGCAGCTTGAACATGTGGGCCTGGGGGACAAGCTCAAGGCCTTCCCCGGCAAGCTTTCCGGCGGCCAGCAACAACGCATGGCCATCGCCCGGGCGCTGGCCATGTCGCCGGACTACATGCTCTTCGACGAAGCCACCTCGGCCCTGGACCCGCAACTGGTGGGCGAAGTCCTGGACACCATGCGCATGCTCGCCGAAGACGGCATGACCATGGTGCTGGTGACCCACGAGATCCGCTTCGCCCGGGACGTGTCCGACCGCGTGGCGTTCTTTTGCAATGGGCGGGTCCATGAAATCGGCCCGCCGGACCAGGTGATCGGCAACCCGGTGCAGCCGGAGACGGCGGCGTTTCTCAAGTCGGTGAAATAGCGGATGGCCCTATCGCGAGCAAGCTCGCTCCCACAGGGGAACGCATTTCAATGTGGGAGCGAGCTTGCTCGCGATGAGGCCCGACCAGACAACAAAGGATTTTGATCCATGCGCTCATCAAAAATCATCCATGTAGTCAGTTGCCACGCCGAAGGCGAAGTCGGCGATGTGATCGTCGGCGGTGTCGCGCCACCACCCGGTGCCACGGTGTGGGAGCAGTCACGCTGGATCGCCCAGGACCAGGCCCTGCGCAACTTCGTCCTCAACGAACCCCGTGGCGGTGTGTTCCGCCACGTCAACCTGCTGGTGCCAGCCAAGAACCCGCGTGCGCAGATGGCCTGGATCATCATGGAACCGGCCGACACGCCGCCGATGTCCGGCTCCAACTCGCTGTGCGTGGCCACCGTGTTGCTGGACAGCGGCATCCTGCCGATGACCGAACCCCAGACCCGCCTGGTGCTGGAAGCGCCGGGCGGCCTGATCGAAGCGGTGGCCGACTGCCGCGACGGCAAGGTGCAACGGGTCGAGATCAAGAACGTGCCCTCCTTCGCCGACCGCCTCGATGCCTGGATCGAAGTCGAAGGCCTGGGCTCCCTGCAGGTGGACACCGCTTATGGCGGCGACAGCTTTGTCATCGTCGACGCCCAACGCCTGGGCTTTGCCATTCGCCCCGACGAGGCCGCCGAGCTGGTGGCCGTGGGCTTGAAGATCACCCGCGCCGCCAACGAACAACTGGGCTTCGTGCACCCGTTGAATCCTGATTGGTCGCACATCTCGTTCTGCCAGATCGCCGCGCCCATCGTCCAGGAGAATGGCATCGCCACTGGCGCCAACGCCGTGGTGATCCAGCCCGGCAAGATCGACCGCTCCCCCACCGGCACCGGCTGCTCGGCACGCATGGCGGTGTTGCACGCCAAGGGCTTGATGCAGGTGGGCGAGCGGTTTATCGGCCGCTCGATCATCGGCTCCGAATTCCACTGCCGCATCGACTCACTGACCGACATGGCCGGACGCCCGGCGATTTACCCGTGCATCGCCGGACGGGCGTGGATCACCGGGACCCATCAGCTGTTGCTCGACCCGGACGACCCGTGGCCGCAGGGCTATCGGCTTTCCGACACCTGGCCTGGCGCATGAATTTTGAACTTTGCACATCCCCTGTGGCGAGGGAGCTTGCTCCCGCTGGGTCGCGAAGCGGCCCTCTGGATTTGCCTGACACACCGAGTTGCCAGGTGGTTATTGGGGCCGCTTCACAGCCCAGCGGGAGCAAGCTCCCTCGCCACAAAAGCTCTGTATTCGACTCAACTTTATCTACGTATACGAAATACCATTAACCACCGGAGACAACCCATGAGCAAACGCATCAACTGGAGCGGCGTGTTCCCTGCCGTCACCACGCAATTCAACGATGACTTTTCCATCAACCTGGAAAAAACCCACCAAGTGATTTCCAACGTCATTCGGGACGGCGTTTCCGGCCTGGTGGTCTGTGGGTCGGTGGGGGAAAACACGTCCCTGAGCGCCGAGGAAAAAATCGCTGTGACCGAAGTGGCGGTGGACGCCTCCCGCGGCCGCGTGCCAGTGATTTGCGGCGTGGCCGAGTTCACCAGTGTTCAGGCCGCCAAGGTCGCCAACGCGGTGCGCAAGGTGGGCGTCGACGGGGTGATGCTGATGCCGGCGCTGGTCTACGGCTCCAAACCCTTCGAGACCGCCGAGCATTTCCGCTACGTGGCCCGTCACGCCGATGTGCCGCTGATGGTCTACAACAACCCGCCGATCTACAAGAATGACGTGACCCCGGACATCCTGATTTCCCTGGCCGATTGCGACAACGTGGTGTGTTTCAAGGACTCTTCCGGCGACACCCGGCGCTTCATCGACGTGCGCAATGAAGTCGGCGATCGCTTTGTGCTGTTCGCAGGCCTCGATGACGTGGTGCTGGAAAGCCTTGCCGTGGGCGCCGAAGGCTGGGTCTCGGGCATGTCCAACGTGTTCCCGAAGGAAGGCGAGACCATTTTCCGCCTGGCCCGCGCCGGACGGTTCGCCGAGGCGATGCCGATCTACGAATGGTTGATGCCGATCCTGCACCTGGACGCCCGCGCCGATCTGGTGCAATGCATCAAGCTGTGCGAAGCCATCGCCGGCCGCGGCAGCGCCCTCACCCGCCCACCGCGCCTGGCCTTGCCGGAAGCGGACCGGGTGTATGTGGAGCAGATCATGGCCAAGGCCATGGCCAATCGGCCGGCGTTGCCGGATGTGGGGCTTTGAGCCCGGGGCATGGCGCCAACTGGCGGTGACTGGGACGCCGCCATCGCGAGCAAGCTCGCTCCCACAGGGATTTGTGGTGAATACGCGATAGTGAGCCCAGGGGATTCAAGCTGTGGGAGCGAGCTTGCTCGCGATAGCGGTCTGCCTGAAGCGACTATGCTGGGTGTGCCGACTAAATCGCGAGCAGGCTCGCTCCCACAAAGTTTGACGAGGCTTCCCATGAATTATTTCCTGGCCCAGGCCCTGAACAACCGATGGGCCAACCACAGGCTGCTCGGCGCCTGCGCGCAGTTGAGCGAGGCTGACTACGCCGCGCCGCGCACGGGATTCTTCCCGTCCATCCAAGCCACGCTTTGCCACATCCTGGAAGTGGACCGTTACTACCTCACCGCCCTGGAAGGTGACCGGGACGGCCAGATAAAAGATTTCTCCCAGACCCTGCCCTTTGCCCAGCTCATGCAGAGCCAGGCTCAAACCGACCAGCGGCTGGTGACCTTCTGCGAATCACTGCGAGAAAAAGACCTCGCCCGCTCCGTCGACCTGATGCGTGCCGACGGTGTGGTGCTCGAACGAATCGACCGACTGCTGTTGCACCTGTTCGAACATCAGATCCATCACCGCGGCCAGGTGCATTCGATGCTCAGCGGCACGGGTGTCAAGCCACCGCAGCTCGATGAGTTCTTCCTCGACTGCGACCGTAGGTTTCGGCAGCAAGAAGAACAAACACTGCAACTCAACGAAGCAACTGTCTGGCGAGACTATCGGCCCGACTGAAGCGCTACGCCGAAAAAAAGGCGACGGCCGCCGCCGGCCATCGCCAAATCGCCCACCCGGGCGCTCTCAGATCCGTGCGGGAGACACGATGATCTTCACGTTGTGCTCCTTGTTGTTCACCAGTTCCTCGAAGCCCTGCCCGACGATCTCCTCCAACTGGATGCGCCCGGTCACCAGCGGCGAGATGTCCAGGCGTCCGTCGGCGATGAAGGCAATCACATCAGCGAACTCACCGTTGTAAGCCAGCGCGCCGAGCACTTGTTTCTCGGTGGAGACCAGTTCAAAGAAGTTGAACTCGCTCGGTTCCTCGAAAATGCCCACCAACACGCATTTGCCGGCCTTGCGGATCAGGTCGATGGCCAGCTTGGCGGTGTGCTTGTTGCCAATGCATTCGAAACTGACATCGGCCCCCAGGCCAGCGGTCAGGCGACGGACTTCGGCCAGGGCATCGCACTCGTTCGGATCGATCACATGGCTGGCGCCGACTTCCAGGGCCTTGGCCTTGCGGGCTCCGGACATTTCCAGGGCAATCACCTGGGCCGCACCGGCCGCCCTGGCGCACATGATCGTGCACAGGCCGATGGTTCCGGCGCCAACCACCACCACGTTCTGACCCAACAGGCTGCCGGCCTTTTTCACCGCATGCATGCCCACCGCCAGCGGCTCGATCAACGCACCGGCCTCGGTCGGAAAGTCGGCAGGCAGTTTGTAGAGCAGGTTCGCCGGCACGTTGACCAGTTCCGCGAACGCACCGTTGTTCATCAGCCCGGTGAAGGCCAGGTTCTCGCAGATGTTGTAGAGCCCGTGGGTACAGTAATAACAAGTGCCGCAGTGCTGGCAGGCATCGGCCGCCACCGGTTCGCCGACGCTGAAACCCTCGACGCCGGCGCCCAGTTCGACGATTTCGCCGCAGAACTCATGGCCGAGGATGCATTGGCCCTTGATCCCGGTCAGCGGATGCGGCGCGTCCACCGGGATGAACACCGGCCCGGCCACGTATTCATGCAGGTCCGAGCCGCAGATGCCGCACCATTGCACGCGGATCTGCACCCAACCGGCCGGCGGCGAAACCGGCAGTGGCACGTCTTCGACGCGAATGTCGTTGCGGCCATGCCAGACGGCGGCGCGCATGCTGCGGGTCGGCTTGATTGAAACGTTCATAGTTGCCTCCAGAGGATTTTATGGGGCGGCGATTCATCGCCGCCCGCTTAGTCAGTGCTGGGCGATGAACTCGAGAATCGATCGATTGACCTGCTCGGCCGCTTCCATCTGCACCATGTGGCCCTGGCCGGGGAGCACTTCGACCTGGGCATCCAACCCTTCGCTGTGGGCCGCCGGGATGATTGCGTCGTCGCTGCCCCAGATCACCAGGGTCGGTACGTGGCCGGCCTGCACCACCTCGCGCAGGTCCACCTGCTGGCGACCGTCGACGAACAGCGTCGCCGACAGTTGCCGCAGGGCGGCGTCCACGCCTTCCAGGCGCTTGTACTTGAGCATGTCGTCGAGCATCTGCCGCGTGACCAGCTCGGCATTGGAGAACAATTGCACCAGTGGCGGCTTGAGGGCGTTGCGGTTGGCCGCTTCGACGAAACCTTGCAGGTAGCTGCCGTTGATCTGCGCGCCCAGCCCGGCGCTGCCGATCAAGGTCAGCGACCGTATCCGCTGAGGCATCAGGCGCGCGGCATTCAGCGACACCGCCCCGCCCATGGAATGCCCCACCAGATGCACCGCGTTGATGTCCAGGTGATCGAGCAAGGCCAGCACCACGCCGCTCAGCTCGTCCAGGTCGCCGCGTTGCAGGGTTTTCGAAGATTCGCCATGGCCCGGCAGGTCCAGGGCAATGACCCGACGCCCGGCGGCCAGTGCTTCATGGTTGAACAGCCAATTGTTCAGGTCGCCGCCGAAACCGTGCACCAGCACCAACGGCACGCCGCCCTCGCCGCGTTCGAAATAGCGGATCACCCGGCCGTCCAACTCGACTTTCTGCGGTGTCGGGCCGCTGTCTTCATCGGCTGCATCACCGGGCACGAAGTTGGATTGGAACTGCTCGATGACCGCGTCGATCTCGGCGTCGCTGGCCTCGCCGTCGACGACGATGCCAAGCAAGGCGCCGACCGCCAGGGTTTCGTCCTGGCGGGCAACCTGCCGGCGCAGGATTCCGGAGAACGGCGCCTCGACGCTGCTGGAGATCTTGTCCGTCTCGACGTCCATCACTTCCTCGCCCTTGGTGATGGCCTGGCCCTCCTCCTTGAGCCAGGCATCGACCCGGCCCTCGGTCATCGACAGGCCCCACTTGGGCATGGTCAAGGTATGAATCTGGCTCATCAGCGCTTGCTCCACTCGATCACGTTGAGCACGGCTTGCTCGATCTTCGCCGCGTCAGGGATGTACAGGTCTTCCAGGGCATCGGAGAACGGCACCGGCGTGTGCGGCGCGGTGACCATTTCGATCGGGGCCTTGAGCGCGCCGAAGGCCTTTTGTGCCACCAGCGCGGAAATGTCGGTGGCCATGGAACAGCGTGGGTTGGCCTCGTCGATCACCACCAGGCGCCCGGTCTTCTCCACGCTTTCGAGGATGCTGTCCTCGTCCATCGGGCTGGTGGTACGCAGGTCGATGACTTCGCAGTCGATACCGCGCCCGGCCAGGCTGCGCGCGGCGTCCATCGCGGTGTTGACCATGCGTCCGTACGATACGAGCGTCACGTCCTTGCCGTCGCGCAGGAAGTTGGCCTCGCCAAAGGGGATGGTGTAGAGCTCTTCCGGCACTTCGCCCTGCATGCTGTAGAGCAACTTGTGCTCGCAGAAGATCACTGGGTCGTTGTCGCGGATCGCCTGGATCAGCAGGCCCTTGGCGTCGTAAGGCGATGACGGGCAGACCACTTTCAGCCCCGGAATGTGCGTCCACAAGGACGTGAGCATCTGCGAATGCTGGGCGGCGGCGCGCAGGCCGGCGCCGACCATGGTGCGGATCACCAGGGGCGTGGAAGCCTTGCCGCCGAACATGTAGCGAAACTTCGCCGCCTGGTTGAGGATCTGGTCCAGGCAGCACCCGGCAAAGTCGACGAACATCAGTTCGCACACTGGGCGTACGCCACAGGTGGCAGCCCCGACCGCCGCGCCGACGTAACCGATTTCCGAGAGTGGCGTGTCCAGCAC
This sequence comes from Pseudomonas sp. NFACC13-1, assembly GCF_900104425.1. NCBI lineage: Bacteria > Pseudomonadati > Pseudomonadota > Gammaproteobacteria > Pseudomonadales > Pseudomonadaceae > Pseudomonas > Pseudomonas sp. NFACC13-1. Next base: position 72,985 of record NZ_FMXV01000002.1, read on the forward strand.
GCGCCCGGGAAACTGGTCGTAAAGGCCCTTGGTCACCCCAAGTACACCGCCCCAGGCGTCGTTTTCACCGGGGGCGCCAGCGCCACCGGCCACGTCCTCACCCATGATGAACACGCTTGAGTCCCGGCGCATCTCCTGGGCCAGCGCTTCGTTGATTGCCTGCTGATAGCTGATTTTTCTCGCCATGATGGAGTTCTCTATTCTTGTTGTTCAGGAGGGCGTTCAGGGATAGCTGACGTAGACGTCGGTCAGCAGGTCCGCTGCGGAGGGCTTGGGATCGGACTTGGCCTTGTACACGGCGTTTTCAATCAGCAGGTCCACTTCCTTGTCGATCTGGTCCAACTGCTCGACGGTGAGCAAGCCGGCCCGGGTGGTGCGCTCGCGGAACTGCATCAGGCAGTCCTGGTTTTCGCGGAAGTGCTTGACCTCGTCGGGGGCCCGGTAGGTCTGGGCGTCGCCCTCGAAGTGCCCGTAGTAGCGGGTCAGCTTGACCTCGATCAGCGACGGCCCCTCCCCGGCACGGGCGCGTTCGACGGCAGCCCCGGCGGCTTCATGCACGGCAAAGAAGTCGAAGCCGTCGACAGTCACGCCGGGCATGCCGAACCCGGCCGCACGATCGGCGATGTGATCGCAGGCCACCGACCAATTGGACGCGGTGGCTTCGGCGTAGCCGTTGTTTTCCGCGACGAACAGGCACGGCAGGTTCCACACCGAGGCCATGTTCATGGCTTCGAACACCGCGCCCTCGTTGGAGCCGCCGTCGCCGAAAAACACCACGGCGACGCTGTCGGTGCCCTTGAGCCGGGCCGCCAAAGCCGCGCCGACCACCAGGGGCGCGCCGGCGCCGACAATGCCGTTGGCGCCGAGCATGCCTTTCTCGAAATCGGCGATGTGCATCGAGCCGCCCTTGCCTTGGCAGACGCCGGTTTTCTTGCCGTAGATCTCGGCCATCATGCCGTAGACGTCCACGCCCTTGGCGATGCAATGACCATGGCCACGGTGGTTGGAGGCAATGCAATCGTCATCGCCCAGGTGGGCCATGACGCCTGCGGCCGAGGCTTCTTCGCCGGCATACAGGTGGACGAACCCGGGGATTTCACCCGTGGCGAACTCCACGTGAAGGCGCTCTTCAAAGGCGCGGATGGTGCGCATTACCTGGTAGGCGTGCAGCAGTTGATCGTGGGTGAGCGGTGTCGACATTTTTATTCTCCAGGGGTGTCTTGAAGGTTCAGAGGGTGTTGCGGGTGTTCGCGGCCGATGGCCAGCAAACGTTGTTGCGCGGCGTAGGCCAGCACCGCGTTGACGTCGATGCTCAGTGGACCGCCGGCATCGAGGGTGACCGTGGGCCGGTCATGCACGTTGAATTCGATTTCCCGCTCGCCGTCCAAGGCCAGGGTGCCGCTGGAGAGCGACAGGCCATGGGCGACACCAGGTTCCAGGGGGCCGGCGGCGAGCACGCCACAGCCCTGCAACAGGCCCGGCGCGAGCGGCACCAGCAGCGCTTCGGAGGATTGCGGGTCCAGGCGCATCCAGGCACCACCCGGCGCCTGGCGTGACACCGGAAACCACAAGCCGCATAGCGCCGACAGGCCGATGGACTGCGGTTCGGCGAAGGTCACGAAGACTTCGGCCAAGTCCTGTGCCCGACTGATGGCCCGGGCGCCGACAAACCGCAGGGGCGACACGGCGACGTCCACCAGGGCGATTTCGCGCAGGCCACGTCCGGCGTCGCAAACCAGCAAACGCTTGTTGCGGCGCAAACCGATCTGCGCCGGGACCCGGCCGCTGGCGTACAAGCCACCGGCCAGCCCGGCACTGGTGGCCTCGCGCAGTTCGGGAAAGGCGTTGTTGGTGCCGGTGGACAGGGTCAGCAACGGGATGTCCCCCACTTCGGCGGCCACCGCCTTGTGGGTACCGTCGCCACCGAGCACGGCGATCAGCGCCACCTCGCGCTCGGCCATCAGGCGCGCGGCCCGGCGGGTGTCTTCGACGGTCTGGCGCAGGGTCAGGTCGAGGAACTCCAGGGCCGGCCAGTGGCTGCTGCGGGCCTGGCGGCTGTGGCTGTTCTTCAGCACAGCGGCGGCTATGCCAATCATGTCGGTGGGCATCAACACCTGCTCGATGCCGGTGGCACCGAAAGCAGCCAGCAGGCGCTGGATCACCGAGACCTTGTCGGTGCTGGAAAACAGCCCGGCATTGGCGGTCAGGCGCCGCACGTCGCGGCCCGATGCGGGGTTGGCGATGATGCCCACGGTCAGTGGCCGGCGGCTCATGGTGCCACCACGGGAGGAACAGGCGAACGGCCTGGGCAGGAGAACATAGGCACCTCGTTGTTATTATTGGATGACCCGTCAGGCGGGCTCCAGGGGTAGAGCAAGGGCGGTGCCAGTTACCGGAAAAACCCAGGAAACAGCCGGGCCAGAGCGGTCCAGGCGGGATGTTCGATAAGGCCAGGCGAGCCCCGCTGAGACGCTCCATGTCAGCCTGCACGAGGTGGCGGCGAGACGCTGAGACGTGGCGTCTCACACCTGCCGAACAACCCGTCGTGCTTGTCGGCACCCGGCGAACGGCGCTTAATGTGCGCACAACGACAAGAAGCTGAATCGGAGGCCCCTATGCTTTCCGCTCACTCCCGGGCGCACGTGGATTGCGTCAGCCGCGTGGTGAAAAACGCGGCGCAATTGCCTCAACTGCCGGTCCCGGACCTGATCCTCGACTCCTGGCGCCGCTCCCTGGAGCAACATCACCTGGACCCCGGTTCGCTGCAGGGCCCGCGCATCCTGTCCCAGGACGTGCTCAAGCAATGCCGCGAGCGCTCCGAGCTGTTCCTCAATATCGCCAGCGAAGAAGTGGCCCGCCTCCATGGCCGGGTCCGTGATGCCGACTACTGCGTGCTCTTGACCGATGCCCAGGGCCAGACCATCGACTACCGGGTGGAAACCACGATCCGCAATGACTGCCGCAAGGCCGGGCTTTACCTGGGCACGTGCTGGTCGGAGGGTGAAGAAGGCACCTGTGGCGTGGCGGCGGTGCTCACGGGCAAAGCCCCGGTGACGGTGCACAAGCGCGACCATTTCCGCGCGGCGTTCATTGGCCTGACCTGCTCCGCCGCACCGGTCTTCGACCCCCAGGGCGAATTGCTCGGGGTGCTGGACGTGTCGGCCGTGCGCTCGCCGGATGATCGGCGCTCGCAGCACCTGATCCGGCAAATGGTGGTGCAGAGCGCCCGGGAGATCGAGCAGGCGTTTTTCATGAGCAGTGCCCAGGGCTACTGGGTGCTGCGGGCCCATCGCAACGCCGGCTACGTCGACAGCCAGCCGGACTTCCTGTTCGCCTGGGACGACGACGGTTGCCTGCAAGCCCTGAACCCCGCCGCCCGCCAATACCTGCTGCAGCATTACGGGCAGTTGCCGCAACACATCGGCCAGGTGTTCGACCAGCAGCGGCTGCACCGGGCCCGGGACGAAAGCCTCTGCTTCCTCGATCACGCTTTGCATGCCCGCTTGAGCGCCCCACGCCAGCGGGCCACTCCGCGTCCGCGGGTGGCGATGACGCCGGCCGAGATCGATCCGCGCCTGACCGACAGCCTGCGCCTGGCGGTACGGGTCAAGGATCGCAACCTGCCGGTGCTGATCCAGGGCGAAACCGGTTCCGGCAAGGAAGTGTTCGCCCGGCAGCTGCACCAGGCCAGCCAGCGCCATGATCGCCCTTTCGTGGCGTTGAATTGCGCCGCCATTCCCGAAAGCCTGATCGAAAGCGAATTGTTCGGCTACGTCGCCGGCGCCTTCACCGGAGCCTCGGCCAAAGGCATGCAAGGCCTGCTGCAACAGGCCGATGGCGGCACCTTGTTCCTGGATGAGATCGGTGACATGCCGCTGGCCTTGCAGACCCGCCTGCTGCGGGTGCTGGCCGAGGGTGAAGTGGCGCCGCTGGGGGCATCCCGCCGCAAGGCCGTGGACATCCAAGTGATCTGCGCCACCCACCGCGACCTGGAGACCCTGGTGGCCGCTGGCGAGTTTCGTGAGGATTTGTATTTCCGCCTCGGTGGCGCGCGTTTCCAGCTACCGCCGTTGCGCGAACGCAGCGACCGGCTGGCGCTGATCAATCGAATGCTTGCCGAGGAGTCGGCGCTCTGCGGGGGGACGGTGCAATTGAGCGGTGCGGCGCTGGAATGCCTGCTCGGTTATCACTGGCCGGGCAATGTCCGCCAGTTGCGCCATGTGCTGCGCTATGCCTGCGCGGTGTGCGAAGCCAGCGTGGTCCAACTCAGCCACCTGCCCGAGTCATTGCACCGCGCGGACGCCGCCGATCATGGGCCGCAGCCGAGCGCCAGCCCGGAACGCCAGGCGCTGCTTGATGCCCTGGTGCGCCACCGCTGGAAACCCACCGCCGCCGCCCGGGCCCTGGGCATTTCCCGGGCGACCCTGTATCGGCGGGTGCACCAGCACGGTATCGAGATGCCAGGCCGGAGCCCGGCCTGAGGCCTATCGGCGTGCCAGCTCATGACGGACACATTGTTCGTAGTAGGTCTGCTTGACCGCGGCAGGCTTCAGACGCGAAGCGCTGTTGTAAGTCTGCTCGGTAATGCCCAGGGCGGTCATGCGCATCCAGGGCCGGGGAAACTTGCGCACTTGCAGCTTCTTGCGCGCGCCGTACAGGCTGACGCCAGAAAGCTTCGACGCCTGCGCGCCCGCCGCGATGTCCGAACCCCAGCGGCATACTGACTGCTGGTTCTGCGTCAGCGCCTTGGCCTGGGCCCCAAGCGAGACGGCGGCCAGGAGAAACGTCGTTACGACCCACATAGAAATACGCATAGGTTTGTCGCCCAACTTTCTGAAAGGAAAGAAGTTTGACCGTATGCAAATGAGCAAGGGGCCAGCATTTGCATGCGGCCCCTGTGGCTTTGCCCTCGCCATCTGCGACATCCGTTGCCAAATGACGGGACAATCTAGAAATAAGAAGAGAATACTACTCCATATAATTGATATTAAACAGTTTTTAATCATAGACTTGACTCGCCTTCGCCTCCTGCAACAACTGCTGGATCACCTGCTCCTGCTCGCCGTAGCGTCCTTCGCCAAAATGGCTGTAGCGCACCTGCCCCTTGGCATCGATGAAGTAATGGGCCGGCCAGTACTGGTTGTTGAAGGCGCGCCAGATCGCATATTGGTTGTCGATCGCCACCGGATAGTGGATATCCAGCTTGCCTACCTGCTCGCGCACGTTGTCGATGATCTTCTCGTAGCCATATTCCGGGGTATGGACGCCGATCACCACCAGCCCGTCCTTTTCATACTTCTTCGCCCAAGCGTTCACATAGGGCAAGGTGTGTTGGCAGTTGATGCAGTCGTAGGTCCAGAAGTCCACCAGCACCACCTTGCCCCGCAGTGACTCACTGCTCAGCGGCGGCGAGTTCAGCCATTGCACCGCGCCGTCCAGCGCAGGCATGGCGCCCTGGGATTCGAGGGCCGGCATGGAGCTGGCGCCGGCCTTGCTCACCACATAATCGATAACCTTGGGCACGTTCTTCAGCAAGCCTTGTTCCAAGGTGGCCGAGGGTTGGGAGGAAGTCGCCGCCAACAACCGATCATCCGCCCCGGTGCCAATCGCCACGGCCGCCAGCAACACCACCGCCCCCGTTCCCCGGCGCAACCAGGTGGTGATCGGCAGCGAGAGTTTCAGGCGCCCGACCAGACCACGCCCGGCCAGGATCAATGTGCCCAGGGACAAGGCACTGCCCAGGCCGTAGGCGAGCAACAGCAGGCTGGTTTGAGCACTGGCGCCTTGCAACATGGCGCCGGTCAGGATCACCCCGAGTATCGGCCCGGCGCACGGGGCCCAGAGCAACCCGGTGGCGACCCCGATCAGCACCGAGGCCACCGGCCCGGCCATCCGCCCGGCCCCGGCGTCCAGGCGATTGCCCAGGCTGACCAGCGGCCGCGCCAGCCAAATGCCGACCCGGCTGAAGATCAATGACAAGGCGAACACCACCATCACCACCAAGGCGACTTGCCGGCCGACGCTGCTGGCGCGCACCACCCACTCGCTACTGACCACCGCCAGGCTGGAGACCAGGGCGAACGTCAGCACCATGCCACCGAGGGTCAACAACACCGAGCCGCGGGAGCGATCGGCCCGGGCGAACAGAAACGGCACCACCGGAAGAATACAAGGGCTGAGGATCGTCAGGATCCCGCCGAGAAAAGCGATCAGAAGCATGGCAACACCTCAAAATGGGCTGAAACATGAATAAGAGCCAACACCTTTGTGGCGAGGGGATTTATCCCCGCTGGGCTGCGAAGCGGCCCAAACCCTGACAACTCGACTCATCGGGTAAATGAAAGGGGGCCGCTTCGCGACCCAGCGGGGATAAATCCCCTCGCCACAGGGACCTGGCAGCCATAACCAGGGTGTTGATCTCAGTTCTGGTTGCTGCAGTTATCGGAAAGCTTGCGATAGTCCAGCGCTTGCTCGTGGCCCGCCGAATCCAGGTAGGTCATGTGGGCGTTGACCACGCCGCAGGTCGGGTCGGCGTCTTCGGTCAGGGAAAGCACCTTCTGGATGTCCAGGTGGGTACCGTAGGTGTAGCTGTGCGTTTGCACGTTGCTTTCGGCCCGGGCCGACAGGGTGCAGATGTTCAGCGCGGCGAAAAGGCAGGCGGCGTAGAGGGCTTTGGTGTTCATGGCGATTCCTCAATTCAATGGGATTTATCTGCCGAGGCTGCGTTGTGTTGCCTCGATGGGTGCCATTGAATGCCGCGCAGGTATCGCGTCTGTATCGAGCCACGTGGCTTTTTGCATCGCTGTGTATCCGTCGCGCGCCAGATACACTGCAATACAAACCGCCGCGAGCCGGGCCGGCCGGCGCCTGTAGACTGCTCACAACGAAACGCCGAGGAGCTGGACACCATGGATCATGTCGATCACGTGTTGATAGTGGATGACGATCGCGAGATCAGAGAGCTGGTTGGCAACTACCTGAAAAAGAATGGCCTGCGCACCACCGTCGTCGCCGACGGTCGGCAGATGCGCGCCTTCCTGGAAACCACCCCGGTGGACCTGATCGTGCTGGACATCATGATGCCCGGCGACGACGGCCTGGTGCTGTGCCGGGAGCTGCGTGCCGGCAAGCACAAGGCCACGCCGGTGCTGATGCTCACCGCGCGCAACGACGAAACCGACCGCATCATCGGCCTGGAAATGGGCGCCGATGATTACCTGGTCAAGCCGTTCGCCGCCCGTGAACTGCTGGCGCGGATCAACGCCGTGCTGCGCCGCACCCGCATGCTGCCGCCCAACCTGGTGGTCTCCGAAAGCGGTCGCCTGCTGGCGTTCGGGCGCTGGCGCCTGGACACCACCGCCCGCCACCTGCTGGACACCGACGGCACCATGGTTGCCTTGAGCGGCGCCGAATACCGTTTGTTGCGGGTATTCCTCGACCATCCGCAACGGGTGCTCAACCGCGACCAGTTGCTTAACCTCACCCAGGGCCGGGACGCCGACCTGTTCGATCGCTCCATCGATTTGCTGGTCAGTCGCCTGCGCCAGCGCCTGCTGGACGACGCCCGGGAACCGGCCTACATCAAGACCGTGCGCAGCGAAGGCTACGTGTTCTCGCTGCCGGTGGAGATCCTCGAGGCCTCGGTATGAGTCTGTCGCTGCGCTGGCCACGGACCCTGGCCTCGAGGTTGTCGCTGATCTTCCTGATCGGCCTGATCCTGGCCCAGGGCTTGTCCTTCGGTGTCCAATACTACGAGCGCTATCAGAGTGCCAAGTCGACCATGCTCGGCAACCTGGAAACCGATGTCTCGACCTCCGTCGCCATTCTCGACCGCCTGCCTGCCGCCGAGCGCCCGGCCTGGCTGCCGAAACTCGCCCGGCGCAACTATGGCTACCAGCTCGACGAAGGCCAGCCCGGGCAACCGATGGATCTTGCCGATGCGCCGATCTCGGTCAGTTCGATCCAGGAAGCCATCGGCCAGGCCTATGGCCTGACCTTCAAGCAGATTCCCGGGCCGAAAATGCACTATCAGGCGCTCCTGCGCCTGGGGGACGGCAGCCCGCTGACCATCGACGTACGCCCGGCGATGATGCCCCTCTCCCCCTGGCTGCCGATGGTGTTGCTCGGGCAGTTGGCGCTGTTGATCGGCTGCACCTGGCTGGCCGTGCGCATCGCCGTCGGCCCCCTGACCCGGCTGGCCCAGGCGGTGGAAACCCTCGACCCGAATGCCCACAGCGTCCGCCTGGACGAAAAGGGCCCGACCGAAGTGGTGCATGCGGCCAAGGCGTTCAATGCCATGCAGGACCGCATCGCCGCCTACCTCAAGGAGCGCATGCAGTTGCTGGCGGCGATTTCCCATGATTTGCAGACGCCCATCACGCGCATGAAGCTGCGCGCCGAGTTCATGGACGAAGGGATCGAACGGGACAAACTGTGGAGCGACTTGAGCGAGATGGAACACTTGGTGCGTGAAGGCGTGGCCTATGCCCGCAGCATCCACGGCGCCACCGAGGCCAGTTGCCGGATCAGCCTGGATGCGTTTCTCGACAGCCTGGTGTTCGACTACCAGGACACCGGCAAGGACGTGCAACTGTGCGGGAAAAACGCCGCCGTCATCGACACCCGCCCCCATGCCCTGCGGCGGGTGCTGGTCAATCTGGTGGACAACGCCTTGAAATTCGGCGGCGCGGCGCAGATCCAGGTGCAACCGGCCGCCAACGGGCAACTGGCGATCCAGGTGCTGGACCGTGGCCCCGGGATCAGCCAGCAGGAACTGGCCGAGGTGCTCAAACCGTTCTACCGGGTGGAAAGCTCGCGCAACCGGGAAACCGGAGGCACCGGCCTGGGCCTGGCCATCGCCCAGCAACTGGCGATCGCCATGGGCGGCTCACTGACCCTGAGCAACCGCGACGGCGGCGGCCTATGCGCCGAGCTGCGCCTGGCATTCGCAAGCTGATACCACCACAACCTTTGTGCCTTTGTGCCTTTGTGCCTTTGTGCCTTTGTGCCTTTGTGCCTTTGTGGGAGCGAGCTTGCTCGCGATAGCAGTGGATCAGCCAGCATCCATTCAACTGACCTGACGCCATCGCGAGCAAGCTCGCTCCCACACTGATCCGAAGCGCTACACAGGTTGATGCCTTACCAATCCCCCTGTGGGGGAATTGGATGTGGATGGGGGTTTGTATGTCAGTGTGTCTGCGGACGATGGGCACACACAAACTTGCACGAGACTGCGTTGCGGACACACCCCGCTTACACCGGCTTGAAAGACTCCTCGTACCCCGGCGGCCATCACGACCGGGCCTCGACTTCCAAGGAGCTTTACATGCCTACCGCAACTGCATCTCCCCTTCGTTTCCAGGGCTGGTCGCTGTTCAGCCTGCTCGCCGCCCTGGTGCTGTTGATGACCGGGTTGATCCTGGTGCTCAACCCGGACCTCACCGAAGGCGTGCGCAGCGCCATTCGCGCCACGGCTCGTTCGTCCTTCTTCCTCTTCTTGCTGGTCTTCACCGCCTCGGCATTCGCGGTGCTGGTGCCCTCGCCCCTGAGCCGCTCGCTGGTGCGCGAACGGCGTTTCATCGGGCTGGCGTTTGCCTTCTCCCATCTGGTCCACGCGGTGCTGATCTACAGCTACGGCCAGCTCAACACCGAGTTCTGGCCCGGCCGCACCACCCTCGGCAACGTGCCCGGCACCGTGGGCTACGTCTTCATCCTGCTGCTGGCCCTGACCTCGTTCAAAAGCACCACGCGCCTGATCGGCTTCAAGGCCTGGAAGCGCCTGCATGTCACCGGGATGTGGGTGCTGGCGGCGATCTTTGCCTATTCCAACTTCAAGCGCATTCCCATGAGCGACTGGTACGTACTGCCATTCGGCCTGATCTGCGCCGCCACCGCCATCCGCCTGGTGGGCAAGCTGGCCCAGGCCACTCAGCGCCGCCAACGGCCGCAACACGCTTGAGCCCAGGGAGGCCGATCATGTATTCAAACGTGCTGAAAACACTGCACCTGCATCTCGATCAGGCAGGCGCCTGGCTCGCGCCGCTGGGCCTGCGCCTGTTCCTGGCCTGGGAGTTTTTCGAGTCCGGCCTGGAAAAATGGAATGGCGAGAACTGGTTTGCCGAGATCCAGTCCGCCTTTCCGTTCCCCTTCGACCATGTGCCGGCCCAGTGGAACTGGGAACTGGCGATGTGGGCCGAACTGATCGGCGCCATCGCCCTGTTGATCGGCTTGGGCACGCGCCTGTGGGCGCTGGTGCTGGTCGTCGTCACCGTGGTGGCGACCGCTGCCGTGCACTGGCCGGCGGACTGGTCGAGCTTGAGCGAACTGGCCCAGGGTTATGCGATTACCAACAAGGGGCATGGCAACTTCAAGCTGCCGTTGATCTATCTGGTGGCGTTGCTGCCGTTGGTGCTGCAAGGGGCTGGGAAATTGAGCGTGGATGCACTGCTGAAGAGCGGCCTGCCTCACCCAAGCAAGGCCTGACCAAAAACCCTTGTGGGAGCGAGCTTGCTCGCGATAGCAGTGGGTCAGTCGACCTCACAGTGACTGACATGCCGCCATCGCGAGCAAGCTCGCTCCCACAGGGTTTGGGTTTAATTGACGGGGTGTGGCTGCACGCCAACAACCCCTTGCTCCTGCATCCGCCGCAACAGCGCCACAGCGCTGTCCATGAACTCGAACGAAGCCACCCCTGCCTCCTGCGCCAACGCCAGCAACTGCCCTCGCCCCGCCAACCCGGGATATTCCTCGATGCGCTGCAAAAGGCGCCAGGCCAACGGGCTGAGCTCGGCAAAGCGTATCTCAAACCCAGGCGTGCGCCGCACCAGCAACAGCGTCGGCTGGGCCGGTGGCGTCGAGGGCTGGTAGCTCGGGGCCAGGCGATGCACTGGCCACTGGTACGCCAGCGGCCAGGCCAGGGGCGAGACACGCAGCGGCAGATCGAGCAAGGCGGCCTCATCATGACTCGGCAACGGCTCGGCCTCGGATTGCAGCAGCGCCATCTCGACCCACTCATAGTGCGCCAGCTCCGCCACGAACGGCGGCCAGTCCGGCGATGGGTGGGCCGCGAGGTAGGTCACGAACGCCTCGGCGATTTCACCGAACATGGGCGTGACGCAGCGGTGTTCGCGCAGGAACCGGCGCACACACGCACGCCATTGCTCCTGCCCCAGCACGCTCACCAGCACCGGAAAAGTGCCGCTGAGCAGCGAACGCATGTTTTCGAAGATCAGGTCGCGATACACCTGCGCCCGCGCCGCGTCCATGCCGGTCGGAACCGGGCAGTGCTCCGGGTCGCGCAGGTAACGGGTCAGCGCCTGTTGCTGCTGATGCAGCGTCTGCCGGGCCTCAGCCATGGCTCACCGCCTGCCGGGGGACGGCCGGGTGTTGCAACTGGCGAATCGTCTGCAATTCGGCCACCAGCGCGGCATAGGGCGGGAAATTGAAGTCCCGTTCGAGCAAGGTCGGCTGCACACCGAAACGCGCGTAGGCCTGGGCCAGCAGCGCCCAGACCGCCGGCTTGACCGGTGCGCCATGGCTATCGATTTTAAGCGTATCGGACTCATCGTAATGCCCGGCCACATGCATCGCGACCACCCGCCCCGGCTCGAGGCCCGCCAGGAATGCCTGGGGATCGAAACCGTGATTGATCGAGTTGACGTAGACGTTGTTGACGTCCAGCAACAGGTCGCAATCGGCTTCGCGCAACACCGCCCGGGTGAATTCCAGCTCGCTCATGTCTTGTTGGGGGGCGGCGTAATAGGAGACGTTTTCCACCGCCAGGCGGCGCCCCAGCACATCCTGGGCCTGACGGATCCGCGCCGCCACGTGATGCACCGCTTCTTCGGTAAAGGGCAGCGGCAACAGGTCATACAGATGCCCGTCATCGCCGCAGTAGCTCAAGTGCTCGCTGTAGAGCGGCACGTTGAAACGCTCGAGAAACCCGCGCACCTGGCCGAGAAACGCCAGGTCCAGCGGTGCCGGCCCGCCCAGGGACAACGACAGGCCATGGCACGTCAATGGATAACGTTCGGCCAGCGAATGCAAGGCGGCCCCATGGGGGCCGCCGATTCCGATCCAGTTTTCCGGGGCAACTTCGAGAAAATCGAAATCCCCGGCCGGTGCCTGGCGCAACTCATCGAGCAAGGCCCGGCGCAGGCCGAGGCCTGCCGAGGGTTGAGGTAAATTCGACATGACACATCTCCTGGGGAAACGAGATGTGGCGAGCCTCATGGAGCGAACACCCCGTGGCGAGGGTATTGGCCCGCTGGGTCTGTAGGCGCAGACCTGACGGGCCCTCATCAACTCATCAGGCTCACCACCCGGGGCGAATCAGGACTCGATAGCCGCCCCGCACTTGCCTTCGCCACATTTGCCTTCGGCGGTCTTCGCCTGGGCCGACAGGTATTGCTTGGCTTCCGGCAACGAGATGCCGCCGTCGTGGTTGGCGTCGATCTTGTCGAACTCCGCCGCGCGCTCCGGTGCAGCGGCGATGAACTCGTCCCGCGAGACCTGGCCATCGTGGTTGGTATCGGTCTTGGCGAACTTGTCTTCGCCGCACTTGCCTTCGGCGGGCTTTTTCACGGTATCGGCTGCCGCCAGGGTGTAGCCCTGGGCCAGGTCGTTCATGGTCAAGGCCGAAGCCGCCGTGGAGAGCCCCAGGCCGCCAACCAGGGCCAGACCGAGTGCAAGGGACGAATGACGGGAGAAGTTGAGCATGGGTATTCCTCTGACGATTGACGATTAAGGTGCCAGTCATCCGCACCGAGCTTCGGTGTCGGCTGGCTGGCGTAGTTAATCGCCGGTGTGTATCCGGCCTGTGTCGCCGGCCAGGGCCTTCGTCAAGCAGGTGTATCCGGGCCGGTGCGGTACACACTGCGATACACGCCCGCCCGGCCTTAGGCCCCTGGGGTTGAAAAAATCGAAACCTTGGAAGGCCTGCGCCGGTCAAGTCCTGTATGAACGTCAACCGCTGCGCGTCGCGCCGAGCGACCGCAGCCTGAAACGAGGGACAGACATGAGCATGACCGTCGGTGATTTTCTGGTGGAACGTCTTTATGAATGGGGGGTTCGCCGTATCTATGGCTATCCGGGCGATGGCATCAACGGTGTGTTTGGCGCCTTGAACCGCGCCCAGGGGAAAATCCGCTTCATCCAGGCCCGCCATGAGGAAATGGCCGCGTTCATGGCCTGTGCCCACGCCAAGTTCACCGGCGAGCTGGGGGTCTGCATCGCCACCTCCGGGCCCGGTGCATCCCACTTGGTGACCGGCCTCTACGACGCCCGGATGGACCACATGCCAGTGCTCGCCATCAGCGGCCAACAGGCGCGCGCCGCGCTGGGCGGGCATTACCAGCAGGAACTGGACCTGGTCAGCCTGTTCAAGGACGTGGCCGGGGCATTCGTGCAGCAAGCCAGCGTGCCCGCCCAAGTGCGTCACCTGCTGGACCGTGCCGTACGCACGGCGGTGGGCGAGCGCCGGGTCACGGCGCTGATCCTGCCGAACGACCTCCAGGAGATGGAATACACCGCGCCACGTCACAAGCACGGTACGGTTCACTCCGGCGTCGGCTACCGCAAGCCCAGCATCGTCCCCTACGAAGAGGACCTGCGCAAAGCCGCCGACGTCCTCAATGCCGGCAAGAAAGTCGCCATCCTGGTCGGCGCCGGGGCACTGCACGCCACTGACGAGGTGATCGCCATCGCCGAGAAGCTCGGCGCCGGCGTGGCCAAGGCGCTGCTGGGCAAGGCCGCCGTGCCGGATGACCTGCCCTGGGTCACCGGCACCATCGGCCTGCTCGGCACCGAACCCAGCGACAACCTGATGGCCGGCTGCGACACGTTGCTGATGATCGGCTCCGGCTTTCCCTACGCCGAGTTCCTGCCCCCTGAAGGCCAGGCCCGGGGGGTGCAGATCGACATTCAAGCGGACATGCTCAGCCTGCGCTATCCCATGGAAGTCAGCCTGCACGGCGACAGTGTCGACACCTTGCGCGCCCTGCTGCCGCTGATCGAAGAAAAAACCGACCGCGCCTGGCGCAAGAAAATCGAGCATTGGCGGGAACGCTGGGACGGGACCCTGGAAAAACGCGCCCGGGTATCGGCCAAGCCGATCAATCCGCAGCGGGTCACCTTCGAACTGTCGCCGCGGCTGCCGGAGCACGCCATCATCACCTGCGATTCCGGCTCCTGCGCCAACTGGTTCGCCCGAGACATCAAGATCCGTCGCGGTATGATGTGTTCGCTGTCCGGTGGCCTGGCGTCGATGGGCGCGGCCGTGCCCTATGCCATCGCGGCGAAGTTCTGCCATCCGCAGCGTCCAGTGGTCGCCCTGGTGGGCGATGGCGCCATGCAGATGAACAACATGGCCGAGCTGATCACCGTCGCCAAGTACTGGCGCACCTGGGCCAACGGCACCTGGATCTGCGCGGTGTTCAACAATCGGGATTTGAACCAGGTGACCTGGGAACAGCGGGTCATGGAGGGCGATCCGAAATTCGCCGCCTCCCAGGACATCCCCGACGTGCCCTACCACCTGTTCGCCGAATCCATTGGCCTGAAGGGCATCCTGGTGCTGCATGAGGACGACGTGGCCACGGCCTGGGAAACCGCGCTGGCGGCGGATCGTCCGGTGCTGATCGAGTTTCGCACCGACCCCGACGTGCCACCGCTGCCGCCGCACATCAAGCTGGAACAGGCGAAGAAGTTTGCCTCGACCCTGCTCCAGGGCGACCCGAACGAGCGAGGCATCGTGGTCGAGACCGCCAAGCAGGTACTGAGCAGCCTCCTGCCGGGTCAGCGCACGGACAAGGAATGAGGCCGACGCGAGGGCAACCGTTGAGCTGCATCGTCGCTAGTTGCGCGAGGTGTTGCTGCCGGTTGCGCCAGCAACAGGGGTCGGGGGCTGTTTCCTGGCCTGGAGCCTGATTCTCGCGTCGCCGGCCATTTACGAGATCATTGAATGGCTGGCCGCCGGGGGCAATTCCCTGCGCCAACGGGATGGCGCCCTCGAGTGGCCTCACGCTTGAAGGCCCGCACATGACAAAGACAACGCAGCCCGTCGGCCCCTTCGTCAACACGACTCAGTAAATCAGCCCACCCGCCGATATAAGACACGTGCGGGTGAAATCGCTTTTGGCTGATGACTTATCTTTATGATTGAAAATGCTGGCAACGACTCGACTGTCCTTTCCCCGGGCTCGCCAACCCGTAGCTTCACCCGTCGCACTTTTCCGGCCATCATGCTCCTGCTGTTTGTCATGTCCGCACTGGCGATTGCCGTGTTGCTCAACATCACCGGCGCCCAGGACCGACGCTCCCGTGAGCAGAGCCTGTTTTTCGCCCAACGGGCCATCGAGGGGATCCGCACCGGCATCGGCCGGGACCTGAGCGACTATTCCAAATGGAGCGACGCCTACCGGCACCTGCACGTCAAGGTCGACAAGGAATGGGCCTATGACCAGGAAAACGTCGGCAGCAGCGTGTATTCGCTCTACGGTTACCAGGCGGTGTTTGTCATTTCCCCGACCGGCAAGACCGTCTATTCGGTGATCGAGGGCCAAATGAGCGACGTCGATGCCGACACCTGGCTGACCGGCGACCTGCGCGCCCTGTGGAACAAAGCCAGCACCGAGGAAAAACACGACGAAGTGGTCGTCGAGATGCTGCATCACGAAGATGCCCCGGCGTTCGTCGCCGTGTCCGCCATCACCACCGGCACGGACAACAGCGTGGCGCAAATTCCCGGCCCGCCCAGCCTGATGCTCTTCGTCAAGGTCCTGGACCCCGGCGCCCTGGAAAACCTGGCGCGGGACTTCGCCCTGCCCGATGCCCATATCGCCAGGACACCCGGCCCAGCCGATACCGCCCAACTGCCGCTCGACAACCTGACCCTGGAGGCCCTGGCCTGGCGACCCCAAACCCCGGGCCAGGATCTGCGCAAGGTACTGCTGCCGTTGCTGGCCCTGGCGTTACTGGTGCTGGGAATCCTGGCGCTGGCCGTCCTGCGCCATGCCTTGGTGATGTTTCGCGCCCAGGAAAGCCAATACGCCAGCCTGCTGGCCCACCGCAAGGCGCTGGAACGCAGTGAAGAACGTTTCCGCGACATTGCCGAAGTCTCATCCGACTGGTTGTGGGAGGTCGATTCGACCGGGACGCTGACCTACCTGTCGGAGCGTTTCGAACAAGTGACCGGGTTCAGCCCCACGGAATGGCTGGGCAAACCTCTGCAACGGCTGCTCCACCCCCACGGCGGCTCGATCTCGATTGCCCAATGGCTGCTCGGCGGCGCCAACAGCCTCTCTTCGGCGCCGCTGCTGTGCGAGTACACCGCGCGCAACCAGCGCATCCGCACCTGCAAACTGTCGGTACGGGCCATCGAGGCCGGCACCCTGGGTTTTCGCGGCACCGCCACCGACATCACCGATGAATTGCGGGCGCTGGCCCAGATCAAGCACCTTTCCTTGCATGATCCGCTGACCGGGCTGGCCAACCGCAACCGCTTGTTCGATTGCCTGCGCGAACATCTGGACCGACCTGATCGCCCGCCTCTGGCGCTGCTGAACCTGGACATGGACCGGTTCAAGCCGGTCAACGACTCCCTCGGCCATGCCGTGGGCGATAAAGTGCTCAGGGAAGTGGCGCATATTCTCCAGCAAAACGTCCGGGGCACCGATCTGGTGGCGCGCCTGGGCGGTGACGAATTTGTCATTGTCATGCCCGACCCCGGCGACGCCGACGATCTGGATCAATTGTGTGAACGGCTGATCGACTGCATGCAACGGCCCATGCACCTGGACGGCAATACGCTGTACCTGGGGGTGAGCATCGGCGTTGCCTGGGCGCAGCCCGGTGACGAACGCGCCGATGAACTGTTGCGTCACGCCGATATCGCCTTGTATGCGGCCAAGGCAGCAGGCCGCAACACCTGGCGCGTGTATGTCGAAGCCATGGGCAACCTGGCCCGCGACCGGCGGCGATACGAGCAACAACTGCGCGACGCCATGCAGCGGGACCAACTGGAACTGCGCTACTTGCCTCGCTTCGATGTGAGCGCCGAGCAACTGCACGGGTTCGAAGCCCAGACCTTTTGGCACCATCCCGAGAAAGGTGAGCTGGCTGGGGGCGACTTCATACCGGTGGCCGAAACCTCGGGCCAACTGGAAGAGCTGGGCAACTGGATGTTGATCAATGTCTGTGAGGAGGCCGCGACCTGGCCGAGCGCCGTCAATGTCTCCATCGCGGTTTCACCCCGGTGGTTCAACAGCAGCTTCCTGCTCGACCAGGTCCAGGAGGCCCTCCAAGCGAGCGGCCTGGCGCCTCACCGGCTGACCCTGGAAGTGGCCGAAGGGGTTTTGCTGGCCGACCACAAGACCGTCGCCAGCACCCTCCATGCGCTCAAGGACCTCGGCGTGCGGATCAACATCGACAAATTCGGCACCAGCATCGCCTCCCTGCGCGAAGTGCTGGACCAGCCATTCGATGGTATCCGCTTCGATCGCAACATCCTGTCGCAGCTGGGCCTGGAGGACGACAAGGAAGGCGTCCTGGCGATGATCCGGTTGAGCCGCAGCGTAGGGCTCATGGTCACCGCCGAAGGCATCGAAAACGCCCGGCAATTCAGCCAACTGCGCAACGTGGCCTGCGACCATGTCCAGGGCCCCTACTTCGGCGCGGCACTGGCCCGCTCGGAAATGGCCTCGTTCTTCACCACGCCGCGGTGGCTGTAACCCACTTCCCACCGCTATCGCGAGCAAGCTCGCTCCCACAATGGGATCTGTGGTGCATGCAAAAAACTCATGAACCCCCAATTCCCTGTGGGAGCGAGCTTGCTCGCGATGAGGCCAGCACAGCCCACCTCACTGCAAGCTCAAGCCCCTACAAACTCAACCGCCCCCGCTCCTCCTCGGTCAGCCGCTGGCGGTTCTGCTCGTCCAAAGGCCCCGCGCCCAGGACCTGCACCGGGCTGGCCGGGTCGTAGGCCCGAGGCGCGTCGCGGTTGGCGCCATCGCGTGACGGGGCCAGTTGCTCGGAGCCAAAACTCACCACCTGCACCGTGAACACCGACGCCTGGTTCTGCCGCGCCGCGTTCTGTTGCTGACGGGCCACGTCTTCAGCCGCCTGCGTCGCCGAAGACGCCGCCGAACTGGCCGAGGTGATGGCCCCGGTGTTCACCGAGGCTGCCAGCGGCACGCCGGTGGACTTGCCCTGGGTCTGGATGTTGGCCGCGTTCACCACGGTCAACGCCGCGATGTTGACGTTGCCCGACACGCGGATCCCCGCCTCGCCCGCATCAATGGTGCCCAACGGCGCGATCAGGTCGATATCCCCCGGCGCCACTTCGGCAATGGGGTTGAGGGTGGCGATACCGGCCCCGGTGCTCGGCACCGACGGCGACAGCGTCACGTTGCCCCAGGTGTCGTACAAGCGCTTGGGCGGCGTGTACACCACGGTGGTCTTCGAACCCCGGCCGGCGTTGATATCGCCCTGGGCCGACCAGCCGAGGATCGAGCCGCCAAAAGTGGTCATGATCCGGCTCTGCCCCAGCAGGATGCTGTTCTGCGCATACAACTGGATATCGCCCTCACCCTGGGTGATGACCCCGGCGGTGGACGGCGGCGCATTGCCCTCAATGCCGAAGGTCTGCCCGCCGCCCGGGGTGAGCATCTGGATACTGCCACCAAAATCGGTGTGCACCCCCGCCCCGCCGAACATCGTGATGTCGCCCTTGTAGGTGATCGGATTGCCCGCCACGTCCTTGGTCGGGAACAACAAGTCGATAGCCTCACGGCCCCGCAGGTAGCTGCCCTGGCGCACGCCGCCGACTTCGTTGTACTCACGACCACCGGCCTTGAGCTCGGCGAAGTACACGTCGCGGGCAAACACCCGTTGCTGCTCGGCCGGCAACGCCGCGAAATAGCTGCGAGCCTGTTCGCTGTCGCCGCTGAAGCCGAAGCGTTCCCTGAGCCAATCCACCAACTCCGCCTCGTAGGTCTTGGCGACCTTGCCGTCCTGGTTCGCCAACGGCACACCGGCCAGGGCCTGGTTCGCCGGGTCCAGGTAGGCCTTGACGAAGCGTTCGTAATCCGCGCCGTTGAGGCCGGCGCCGGCCTGCAACACCAGGCTCGCGCCAGGGCGCGAATCCCCCGGCACCACGGCACCGAGGCTGGTGATGCTGACCTTGTCGTCCATCAGGATATGGCGCCCGGCGGTGATCTCCAGCAGGCCGGGACCGGCGACGTTGAAGTTGCTGTAGAGGATGTCGCGGCCGGCGGAGACGATGGAGATGTCGGTGGGGTTGTGGTGGATGAAGAGGTTGCCGGTGCTGGTGTACTCCCCCGTGACCGACTCACCGCCCCTGCCGCCACTCAGCGGGGTGCCGCTGCTGACGATGTCCCGTCCGGCCATCATCCACACCGGCCCGGTTCCTTCGTAATAGGTCTGGCCGAATCGGCTGTCACTCGGGGTGGTGAACGTCATCGCCCGCCCGCTATTGACGGCCAGCAAGTCGCCCTTGAGCGCATAGAAACGGGCAGGATCGGTGTTGGTCGCCCATTCGTCGGCAGCGCTGCTGCTGTCAAAAGCAAACAACGGCAATGTATTCGCGCCTATGGAGACACTATTGGCATCGGCAGAGAGGTTACTGACCACCACACTTCCATTGACAAGCCCCATGAAAGCCGGCCGCAGCGGGGTGGCCATGGCCGCAGACGAGGCCCCGGAACGACTGACCGTCAGGTCGCCGCCGTAGATGGAGTCGCCGGCCAGGAACTGCAGCTCGCTGTTGATACCGGGTGCGAGTAGCAGCGCCCTGCGATAACTGCCATCGTAGCCTGCGGTACCAAAAACCTTGGCCTGGCCATAATAAAGACTGCCACTGGCGGCCACAGCCCGCAGGATGGAGGGATAGACCACCGACAGGTCGGTCTCGATTTCTGACACCAGGGGCGTCATATTGCCCCCCGACGACCAAAGGTCCACTGCCGTATTGGCCGTCCACAGCGTAAACCAGCTCACACCCGCCCCATTGATCTCGCCATTCTTGAAGGGCGAAACGCTCATTATCGGCGCTCTCCCCGGGTCTACGACCTCCTGCACCACCAGGTCGCCCAGGGTCGAAAGATTGAACGTGGCGTCGCCTGGCATCAGGGTCAAGCCACCGGTTGCCTGGCCGCGTGTGGAGCGGAAGGAATCGTAAGCCCGCGTTTCCCCCGGGGACTGGTCCGTGCCCTGATTACCGTAGCGCAGGTCGATTCGTCCGATCGCGCTGCTGTCGAGCTGCGCATGCCCACGCAGATTGATCACTGCGCCACTGAGACGCCCGTCAGTGAGCCGGCTATCGGAATTCAGAACGCCCCCCACCCGCAGCCTCAGGTCACCACCGCCGGTCAATTGCAGGCTGCCATCAGCGCCCACACGTCCAGTGCTGCCCACCGCCAACAGCAGCCCCTGGCTACGAGGGCTGATGTTTGAGTTGAAGTCGCCACCGGCGAGCCGGTTCAACACGCCCGCGTCACCCTTCACCTGTACATCCAGATCACCGCCACCCAAAGTTCCGAACCCGGTGAAGGCGGCCATTTGATCAGCGCCACCCGATACCATCGACGCGGTATAACTACCGAAGTTGATCCACCAGGCGGTCGGCTGGCTGCTCACTGAATCACCATTGCCCTGGCGCCAGAGCCAATTGCCCACATTGGCCGAGTCCTGGCCAATGTCGGCGGGATTAGGTCGTCCGTTCGGGGTGGCTGCAGGCGCGGTCAGGTTACCGCTGAGGTCGCCGCCGACCTTGAGCAACAGATTGCCGCCCGCGTCCGGATACCAGGCGCGGTAGAGACTTTCAGTGCCGCCATCGACCAGCTTTTCGTTGCTGCCATCCTCGTCGTTGAGCACCTTGCCGTTGGCGCCCAGGGCCCTGGGCTGGTTGTAGGGATCGCCCGGGAACGTTGGTGCTGACGAGGTGCCGGCGGTGTAGATGCCGAACAACGAATCCATGCGCAGGCTGCCACCGCTGAGCAGTTCCAGGTCCCCGGTACCGGTGCGGATGACGCTCGGACGGACACTGCCGGCAACCGCTTGATACTCCACGTCTGCGGGGGCACAGACACTCGGCGCCGCGTCGCAGAGTGACTGAACCGAATCAAACTGGAAAAACTGCGCAGCGGCCTGGCTGATCAGCTCGCCGGCCCTGACCTCAAAGCCGGAACCTGCCAATTCCTCCTCCGCGGCCTTGGTCCATCTGTAAGAAGCTTGAAGCGCGCAAATACCGGCGAAATCCGCACAGAAGGCGTCAACCGAGTCGTAGCCAAAATTGCTCACGATGTCCAGGTCAACGGTTTGGCCAAGCTCTACCGTGAACCCCGCGCCCGCCAGCTCATCGACCCCTAGTTGAGTCCACTGATAGGTGCCCTTGGCCGGCACGGATTTGCCAAACATGCCGTAGTGACTATCGGCAAGACGCAAGTCGCCTTGTACCGGATCGGGCTGGACGATCCGGCTGTCCGCCGCCGTCGTATCGGCCCCGGCCACCAACCGCAACGACCAGGATTGCGAACCCTCGGCGAGCATCGGCGCGACGGCCCACATCCGCCCCTGGCTGCCAGCGACTTCCGGACGTAGCTGGATCGACTCGACGCCATCCGGCAACTTCACATCGGTCCCGGACGGGATCAGCGAACCACGGTTCAGCGCCAGGCTGCCGTCCAGCCTGAGGATATTGCTCTGGACATTGCCCGCGTTGGCCACGTTGGGCAGCGCCACGCCCTTGGGCCAGGTAAAACCGAGCAATGCGGCGGCGCCGCTCAACACGCTGCCGGCGCCCAACTGCGAGCCGGCTTCGAGGGTCTGGGCCCGGCTCAGCAAAGTGCCCGCGGCAAACAGCAGGTTGCCGGAGGCGTCGTGCACCGCCGCCGCCAATACCGTGCCGGCCGGCAGTTCCAAGGGTTGTTCCAGGATCGCCACCACTGGCAACCGGGTGCCGGCCGCCAGGGTCACGTTTTTGATGGGTAAGTCGTAGTTGAGCGTGGTTCCCGCCGGGAACGCCGTACCGTCGGCCAGGGTCACGCCGGCACCGGGGACAACGATGTCGCCACCGGTGAAATCGATGCCGGGTAGCAACACCCAGCCTTTGTCATCCTGAGTGGCGGGCGGCGGAGCGAATCCGTCGTTGATGCTGCCGTAGATGCTCAGGTCGCCCCCGGCGCGCAGGGTCAGCGCGCCGGCCTCGCCGGAACCGTACACGGCGGTTTGCCGGGTGTGCGGGTTGACGCTGGCGTAGCGATAACCGGACAGGTCCAGGTCCCCCTGCACCACCAGGTCACCGTCGGCCGTCGCACTGACGATCTCGACGCCGGGCCGCAGGTGGAACGCATCGGCATAACGGGCGTTGCTCAGACCAGCGAGTTTGCGTTGCATCAAATCGCTGTTGGCCAGCGCCGCGTTGATGAAGGCGAGGCTGTCCTGATGCTTGCCATCCAGGTAGGCCTGATCGATGACCTGATACGGACGGCCACTGGCCGCCGGATCGCTGCCAAAGGCGGCGTCGTTGTATTGCCACATACCATTGACGGCGATGGACCGCGCTCCCTGGATATCCAGGTTGCCGCTGGCGTCGATGGCAATGTCACCGTGGGTGGCATCCGGGCCGGCGCGCCGGGCATTGAGTTCAAGGGTGCCGCGAGCGCGACCATCCTGCTGCCCCGCAGGCGCCGCGGTGCCATGGCGCAGATCGATGCGCGCGCCGTCGGCCAATGTCAGCACGCCGCCCCGGGAGGTCAGGTCGACCACGGCGCGGTTCGGTGAGTCGATGATCTTGCCGTAGCTGTCTACCCGCAGGCGATTGCCGTGGGCATCGAGCACCGCGTTGCTGCCCAGGGTCAGAGAGCGCCCGGCGGCGAACCGGATGCTGCCGACCCGCTCGCCGCTGGCGTCTACCTTGCCATTGACCAACAGGTTTCCGTTGTCGACCGACACGCTGATGGTCGAGGCCTTGAGTTCGTTGCCGATCACCAGGTCGCCCTGCTTGAGCTGGAAGCCACGGGAGCCGTAGACCTGCCCATCGTTCAGGCGTTGGTTCAACGCCGCGAACTGCTCGCTGAGGTCGCCGCTGTCGCCCAGGCGCTGGGCCTGGATTTCCACGCCGCCGGCCAGGTAAGGCATGGCGGTGCCGCCGGCGTCGTATTCGCCACTGCTGCTGCCGAGGATTCGTCCTTGCAGGTCGACCAGCCCGGCCGCCTCATTCAACGCCACCGCACTGAGCCGGCCGGCCTGATTGTTGCGAGCCGAGAGGTCGATGCTTGAACCATCCGCCTGACGGATGTTGCCGTTGCGGCTTTGCAGGATCACCTCGCCACCGGCGCTGTAGCGCGTGACATCGTTGAAGGTGATCGCCCGACCGGCTACATCGATCAACGCTTCATCGGCCAGGGTCAGATCATCCGTCGCGCTGAGGGTCAGCTTGCCGCTGGGCAACACCACCGCACTGGCGAGATTGAGACGCTGGCCCTTGAGGGACAACTCACCCCCAAGCCCGGAGACAGTGCCCGGCTTAGCGGTCGTGCCTGCTACATTGACCGCTCCGCCCGCCGTGATGCGGTTGACCGAGCCGGCTTCACCGGTGAGCAACGGGGTAAGGACATTCAGATTGCCGCCGCGGTAGGCGTAGCCTGTTTTCGCGTCATAGGCGCCTTGGCTTTGATACACCGCCAGGCTGCCCTTGTGGTTGGCGGTCAGACGCTCGCTGGCGCTGAGGTTGACGTTGGCAAAGCCCAGGGCCAGACGGTCCAGGGTAGTGACCGAGCTCGGCTGGGCGAATTCACCGTAGCCAAACTCGATCCGTTGGGCCTGGATGTCCAGGCGACCGGCACCGGTGCCCGCCCCACCGGCAATCACCGAACCCGGCGCGCCGACGGCGCCGTTCCAGATCAGGTTGGCGGTGCGAATGGTCGCCACGTCATTGGCGTTGCCGGCGCCATAGATGGCCGGGGTGCTGAGCATCAGGTTGCTCAGGCGCGATTTGCCGGTGACCGGGTCATACGTGTCGAGGCTGACGGTTGCGTAGAAATTCAACGCCTCGCGGGCCGACAGCTCTAGGGTTTCCAGGGCCGGTGCGCCATATTCGGTGTCGCCACGCAACAGGCGATCAAGCACGGTCTGGCTCAGGGTCAGACCCGCTGGCAAGACCTGGCGCATCGCCGCATCGCTGAGTGCCTGGGCGGTGCCGACGTTGATATTACTCAGGGCCAGGGTCAGGTGACGGGTGCCGTAGCGCACTTGGTCACTCAGGGCCACGCTGCCGCCCGAAGCAGCGACGATACTGCCCTCGGAATAAATCCGTGTGACGCCACTGCACGCTATCAGGCTGCAACCGCCGATGTTGATGGCGCCGTTGGAACCCGACTCGGGCGCAAGCACATTGAGCAAACCGTTGGAGGCAGCCAGCATGCTGTAGTTGAGCGATTTCCCGCTCAGGTTATAGATAAAACCATCACGGGCGTCATAGGCGGCCTTGCCCCGGCCGATGGTATTGATGGCGGCGCCTTGCTCCACCAGCACTTCCCCGCCACTGGACAGAAGGAATACTTCGGGAGCTGCCAAGGTCGCGCCTTCGCGCAAGATCACGCTGCTCGACACCTTCTGCGGGCTGATGTAATTGCCGCCTTGTCCATAGATCACTGAAAACTGGCCACCGATCACTTGGCGCGAGGCATTCAACGCATTCAGGCTCTCGGCATTGAGGGTAACGCCTTCGAAGCCGGCCGTCGCCCCACTTCCCTCGGCTACCACCTCCAACGCCTTATTCGCGATAGCAGTCACAGCGACAGTACCACCATACCCCCCCGTTTGAGGCGCGAACTTGCCGATGCCCTTGAAGGAAAACGCCTGATCTCCCGCGCCAGGCGACAGGCTCAACTTCAAGGTCTTGGCATCGACCGGCAAGACGGCCCGAGGCACGCCCAGGCGAGCGGCATCGGCCACGGCAAACTGGGCGTAGCTGGTTTCGTTATATTGCGAGTAGCGACGCAGCACATCCCCCGACGTCAGGATGACCTGGCTGGACAACCTGTCGCGCTGCCCGGTATTGGCGACCGAGAGCACGCCAGCGGTGGTCCAGGAGCCGTTGCGCATCTGTTGCGCGCCCGTTGTGAGGCCTTGCCCCGCCAGGCCATTGACCTCGACTCGGAACGCGCCTGGCATCAGCGCATACGTGGATGGCATCAGGGTATAGGTACCGGCGGCGAGCCCTGGCACACCGGCGCCAATGGTAATTTGCTGGCCTACTCGCGGATCCACCGCGCCGCCTTCGGGGGCGACCGGCGCATACTGGCTCTGATTGCCCGGCACGATAGCGTAGACCGGATTGCTGGACAGCCCCGGCAGGGTGAAGCCGCCGTTCGTGCCAATTTGTACCAACGGGTTGAAGCGTGCGTCGGTGGAACCGCCACGGCCGGAGATGAAACCAGCACCGAGCAAGTCACCGCCGCCCGAAAGGTCGAGTACCGAGCCTTTCTGGCCCTCCACCGACTTGCCGCCCAGAATCACGCCGATATTAATGTCGCCGTTTTCGGAAGGAACCGCGCCTTGCCCCAGCAGCACAACCTTCTTGCCGGCATACTGGTAACTCTGACCATCGACAGTGCCGCCATACGGCATGACCAGACCCAGGCCACTGACCGAGGTCAAGCTGCCCGGCAACAGGTTGATCCGATCGGTGATGGCTTCCCCGGGACCACCATTGGTGCCGATTTCAATCAAACCCAGCGGTGCCCGTACCACCCCGCCCTGTTCAATCCTTGCGCTACCCAATTGCAAGCGCCCGAATGCCGAGTAAGGCACCTGGGACATGGTTTGGGTCGTTCGCCCGATGACCAGGCTGCGCAAAGGATCATATTGCGGCGTTCCCTCCGCGGTCATGCTCCAACCCGCCAAAACCCGGGCGCCAACGCCCGTCGCTGGATACAGCTGAGCGGCTTGCAACATCATGTCCGAAGGCGTCAGGAGTTGGGTGGTAAAGCCTGTAGGCAATCCATCGTTCGAGAACCCGGCCAGGAATCGCACATCCCCCCGACTGTTTAACTGAACCCGGTCAAAACCGGCGCGCTCCAACTCGACGGTGCTGCCGTCGGCCTGTCGCACGGTACCCTTGCTACTGAAGGTCACGTTACCCTGCACATCCAGCAGGTCTGCGTTGACAGAAAACACAGCCTTGTTCGTCTGCAACGATACGCCGCCATCGACCACCGGTCGGACGTAGTTATCCCTGTTTGGAAGGTTGGCCGCGGGGCCCGACAGCAGTACATGGGAAGCATTGAGTTGAGCCCGGGTATTTGGCGCGGCTGCACGGGTTACAAAACTGCGGGCATACAGGCTCAGGCTTTGGCCAAGGGACAGCGACACGTCGCCATCGATGCTCAACAGCCCGTTGCTCAACAGCGCCAGGCTGTCGAAGCCACCCGACTGAACCTGATCCACACCCAATCGGCCGTGACCGTAGACCAGTGAATCCGCCGAGGTTTCGGCCGTGTCGCCCGGCAGGGTCGCTTGGGCGTTTTGCCCGAGCACCAGCTCACGCACTTGCAAGACCCGGTCACTGACCGCATCGTTGCGGTAATACGGCGTTTCCAGGGCCACCGACAAACTGCCCCCTGCCGCCCCCGTGCCCCCCGAACGAGCGCTGAAATCGCCATCCAGGTACAAACCATTGGCCGACGCCAAGGAAATACTGCCGCCATCGCTCGCCACCGACGTGCGTCCCTGTCCGGGAACATCCAGCACGGCCTGGCTGCCATCCGCTTGCAGACGCGCGCCGTCGCGCACCACGACAAACAGTTCGGATGCGGAAGCCGAACCCTTTGTGGCGTCGATCTGGCCGCCGATGACAATCTGCCCGCCATCACGGACCAAGCCATAGGTCTGACCGCGCATATCCTGGGCGGTCACGGCCCGACTGGAGACGTCGATCAGGGCTTGTTCGCCCAGCCAGATGGAGCGACCGTGGCCCTGGGCGTTGACGGCTTCACCCTGCGCACCGAGGACGCTCAACCCGGTGAGGCTGACCCGCCCGCCCCAGGCGTTGAGGGTACCGTTGGCAGTCAACTGGCCGATGCTGCGCACATCGATGCCCTGCCCCGGATCGACGCTGATCACGCTGCCCTTGCCCAGGTTCAACACCGTGCTGGCCATGTCGGCCGCGCTGGAGTTCGCGGTACCGGCAGTGAGGCTCAGGCTTGCGCCGCGACGCTGGGTCAGGACGCCTTTGATCGCATCCTCCTGGTACAGCTGCGGCATCCAGCGCTGCAACGCATCGGCCGGTTCTGCGCCGCTGCCGGTGCTCAACGCCTGCTCGTCGAAACGGTACACCGGCATCGTCACATCGACGCGGGTGCCTTCGGCCACGGTCAGGCCTTGGTTACCGGTGATGTCATAGGCCGAGAAGCCTTTGTCGAAGAAGTCAGCGCCCAGTTGCAAGGTACCGGGTTCGAGGGGCGAACCGCTGTCGCCGATCAGCACTTTGTTGGCCGCCAGTTTCAAGGTCCCGCCGCCATTCACGCCGGTGCCGCGCAATTCGCCGCCCAGGTTCAGGGCACCGTTACTGGACGACGTGCCGGTACTGGCGGTCAGGGTCAGGTCACCGCCCTTGCCGCCACGGGTCTTGCCATCGGCCATGACCGCAGCACCGGAGCTGACGTCGATCAGGCTGCCCTGGCGCACGTCGATGTCGCCGCTGCTGCGTACAGACACAGTGCCGCCATTGAGGAACGGCAGGCCCTGGCGATCGTTGCCGTCGAGTAGCAGGTTGCTCCACCGACCAGCGGTGTTCAATGTCACGCCCTCGCCCAGCGTGACCGCGGCACGCTGACCGGTGGCGGGCGAAAGCACAACGTCTTCCATCTGGAAATTATCGGTTCTGACCTGTTTAAGCACGTTACCCAAGGCAATGCGCCCACTACGGGCGGTCAGGTCGGCGTTCACCTCCACCTGCGGCGCATAAAGCGTGATATCCCCGCCATCGGCCACCTTGAGCGTGCCATCGACGTTGATGCCTTGCGCCGCTGCCACCTTGACCGCGCCTAGCTGGAAGCCATTGAGCAGCGCGTTATCCAGCACCAACTTGCCTTGCCGGTCGCTGCCGACCACCGAGGTCAGGTCCAGGCCCGCGGCAATCTTGTCGGTCACCTTGCCGACGGTGACCTGATCGAAGGTGGGGTTCAGGCCGCTATTGATCACGCCACTGGTCTTGTCGTAGATCGGCGTGTAGCTGCCTACCCACAACTGAGCCCGTCGGGCCACGGCGTTTTGCGATTGCTGGTAACCATCGAGGTTGAGGTTCGGCGCCTGGGTCTGGCGTTCACCCTGGTAGACCTCGCCAACGATCTGGCCTTCCAGCACCGCGTTGCGGGTCGATACCACCAGCTTGCCGGCATCGCGGCCGACGGTGTAGCCGGCTTCGAAGCGTTCGCGTGGGGCGATCAGTGGGTTGTAGTAGTAATCGGTCTGGCCCCAGCGTTGGCTGTGATCTTCGTAGCCCTTGTAGATACCGGTGTAGAGGATGTCCCCCGGTGCCTTGGACAATTCGTACAAGCGTCCATCGGGGCCCTTGAGCCAGGACTGGCGCAGGTAGCCGCTCTGCACATCCAGGGTGCCGCCAGACAGGTTCAGTTGCGCCGCCTGCTGGGTCACCACGTCGTTGCCGGTGAACGTCAGGGTACCGCCTTGTGCGGCCCATTCGCCGACACTGTGGCCGCGGGTGCCCAGGTAACCGCCGACCTCCAACAATCCACCCGCCGTGTACCAACGGTCAGTGGCGTAGCCGTTGGTGCCCGCCGGCACGTAGATCAAGTCACGCACGTCCACCCACACATCGTTGTTGGTCAGCTTGCCGCCATCGCGGTTGACCGGGGCGTCGCGCTGTTCATTGCCCTGCACGTTGACCTTGATGGAATTGGACTCCATCGCCACCTTGACGCCGATGGCACCGGACACATCGATCACCGCGCCATCGCGCACCAGGCTGCGCCCGGCAGCGCTGACCGTGACCTGACCGCCGGTGGCCAGGGTGATGGAGCCGTTCTGGAAGTCGACACTGCCGCCGCTGACGATCTCGACCCGGGACTGGTCGCTGCGGTCCACGACGCTGCTGAGGTTGTTGAACGGGCCGGTGATCAGGTTGTTCGGCGTGCCATCCAGGCCCGCCGGTCCGGCATTGCGCTGGCTGTCCAGGGCACTGCCGCCGGCAGCATCGAGCAACACCGCCGTGGCGCTGCCCTGCCCCAGGATCACGCTGCCGCTGCTGTCGCTGAAGGCGTTGAGCAGGTGCACGGTGCCGCGGGTGTCCACCGAACTGCTGGCCACGGCCACGCCGTTCTGCTGCACAGCGTGCCCGGTGAGGGTGATGTCGCCAGTGCTGGCCTGGATCAGGCCACTGTTGATCACCGTGCCGGCGCTGCTGCCCGGTTTGAGGGATGTCGCGACCTCGTTGCCACGGGTGGTGGAACGCAGGTTGCCGCTGGTGCCCTGGCCGCGCCGGATGTAGAAGCTGTCGCCTGCCGCCAGGGTGGTCTGGCCCTTGGCGGTGATGATGGAGCCGGCGTTCTCCACTTCGGCCCCCAGCAGCAAGGTATAACCACCACCGGCCGTGGAGGTGGCAGCGCGATGGGTTTCGATCAGTGCGCCCTGCTGCACTTCGACCTTGCCCGCCGCGTCGGTGAAGGTCGGTTGGCTGCCGGTGGCATCGACATACAAGCCGCGCTGGCTGAATTGCTCGTCGCTGATATTCGCCGCCACCGCCGCCAGGTTGCGCACGTTGACCTGGCTGCTGCCGCTGAAAATGATGCCGTTGCGGTTGACCAGCATCACCGTGCCATTGCCCTTGATCTGGCCCTGGATCTGGCTCGGTCGCGCCTGAGGGTCGTTGACCCGGTTGAGCACGGCCCAGTCCGACTGCTGCTGGAAATCCACCGTGGTATTGCGGCCGACGTTGAAGGTTTCCCAATTGAGAATCGCCTTGTCGGCGGTCTGCTCGATCTTCACCGTGGTCTTGCCGCCGGCCTGGGTCTGCTGCGGTCCCTTGGCGTTGAGCCAGCCCTGGGTCAGGCTGTTGTCGACCTTGAGCCCGCCCTCGCCCAAACCGTCGGGCACGGTCTGCACCTGCCCGAACGCCGCTTGCCGCCCGGCAGCCTGGGCCGCCTGCTGAGCCGCGATAGCGGCCACGGTGTTGTTGAGGTTGGTCAGCGAACGCTGCAACTGCGCATTGGCCCGTTGCTGCTGCGCCAAGGGCGGAGGCATGCCCGGCTGCGCCGTCGTAGGCCGCGCCGCGCCACCGGCCTGGGACGCCCCCTTGGCGGCAAACCAGGCCGAACTGAACGCCGTCGCCGCGTGGGCATTGCCGGCCACCATCAGCAGGGCAATGGCCTGGGCCAGCGGCTTGAGCCGCAACATCGACAACTCATCGCGACGGGAAGCATTCAGGTTCGTCTGGGGTTTGCAGCGCAGCATCCTACTCATCCTTTCGGGTTCGCTCTAAGGGGGCGCAACGCAGTGCCATCAAGCTGCCAGCGTTGGTTATAGGGGTTAGGCGGTTACAACCGCTCGGGACCGAACGGATGTCATGAAAATTTCATGTGGCTGTGTTGGTACGGCTATGACGCAAAAAGTCAGCAACGGCTTTCGCCGTTGCTGACCGGGTGTTGCGAGTCGTTCAAGCCTGGGCTTACAACGGACGACCGATGGCGTTGCAGACGCTGGTGTTGCCGATGCTCAGACCGCTGGAAGCCGTGACGAAGGAATCACGAATGGCGGTTTTCCAAGCCGAAGGCAGCGGCACGAAACGGTTGGCGGTGATGGCCGAGTCGTTGTTGGTCAACGAACCGTAGTGGCGGCTGAAGAAGTTCCGCACCTGGGTGGTCTGGGTCGCATCGGCGTAGCACTGGCTGAAGATCACGTTGGTGAAGCCCAGGATCGGGTAGCCGGTGGATGGGTAGGCTACGACGCTAGGGTCGCTTGGGTTGGTGGTAGCGGCGAACACCGGTACCCAGGCGTTCGGGTTGGAACGGTTGGCTACTGCCGGTACCGCAACCGCGGCGATGGCAGTCGAAACGTTGGCTGGGGCTGGGGAAACACCGGCAACGCGGGCAACCTTGGTGGCGTCATCCAGACCGGCCAGAGTGGTAGCGGCGTAGTCCGGGCTCATGTAGGTGATACGGCCTTGGGCGGCATTCACTGCAGTCATCACAGCCTGGCTGCCAGTGGCGGAAACGGCGCCGGCTGGCAGGCCGCCGCTGTAGCTGGAAGCGAAGTTGGTGGTGATGGCGAAGGTGCCGGTTTCAGCGCACTTGGCGTTCAGGAAGCGGGTGAACAGCTCGGTGGTGCCGCTGCTTTCTGCACGGTAAACCACGGTGATCGCGCCGGTACGGCCCGAACCGGTGATCTGGCTCCAGTCGGTCAGACGGCCGGAGAACACACCGCACAGTTGGTTGACGCTCAGGTCGACGTTAGCGGTGCCGGTCTTGTTGAACGGAATGGCAACCGAAGTGGCGACCGAAGGCACTTGGATCAATGGACCCCAGGCGGCACCGTGGGCGCTGACGTAGGTGCTCAGTTCGGTGGCACTGAGCTTGGAGTCGCTACCGGCCCAGTGCACTTTCTTGCCGCTGGTGTCGCCTGGCACGAACTTGGTGTAGTCGTTGGTCAGGAACGCCGACTTGCCGGCACCACTGCCCACACCGATGTAAGGGGCAAAACCGGCAGTCAGGACGCCGGAAGTCTGGTACAGCGGTTGAGGCAAGGTAGCACCACCGCCATTGACATCAGCCATGGCGGCCTGAGCGGCGCAGAGGCCGGCGAGGGTCAGGGATACCGCGAGAACGTTGCGCTTAAACATGAAGAATCTCCTTTCATCGTGTTCGTACGTAGGTTGGGTGACGCGTGCTTGCCGTCATGGCGCTCGGTCCTGTGCCGATGGCGATGGGGTGAGGCCATGGGTTAGAAATTCGCAGCTTCCGGTGACAGATAAAGGAAAAAACCTCGGGAGCTGAGGGCTGTTTTTCGAGTTTTTTCCTCGGGTGTTCGAGGGCTCTGCGCCGTGGGTTCAGGCGGTTTTTTCAGGGCGACGGCAAGGGCTGGTCGCGAAGATGGCGGCGGATGGTTGCCAGGCGGCGGAAGATGACAGAACGAGGAACCCGAGTTTGGCGATGGCGAGGCTCGGGAGGTGTTGACGGCGTCAACATTTATTTTGCTCGGTGTGCTTTTGTGGCGAGGGGATTTATCCCCGTTAGGCGGCGCAGCAGCCCCATGCCAGCCCAGTCAATTCGTCTGACACACCGAGGCGGCAGTTGTGAGGGGCGCTTCGCACCCCAGCGGGGATGAATCCCCTCGCCACAGGACCTGTGTTTGCCACGAGAGTTGTGTCAACCAGTAGAGGACGGTTTATTGCACCAACTGATTGATCTCGATGATCGGCAACAGCACCGCCATGACGATCACCAGCACCACGCCGCCCATGACCACGATCATCAGCGGCTCCAGCAGCGCAGTCATGCCCATGGCCCGGCGTTCGATGTCGCGGGACAGGGTCTGCGCGGCGCGTTCGAGCATCGGTGGCAGGCAGCCGGTTTTCTCGCCGCTGGCGATCAGGTGGATCAGTACTGGCGGGAAGACTTTTTCCACCCGCAGCGCCGCCGCCAGGTTGACCCCTTCGCGGACCTTGGCCGTGGCCTCGCTGACGCTCTGGCTCAGGCGGTCGTTGGACAGGGTCTGGCGTGCGGCTTCGAGCGCTCGCAGCAACGGCACCCCGGCTCCGCCGAGAATCGCCAGGGTCGAGGCAAAGCGCGCGGTGTTGAGGCCCAGTACGAAACGCCCGATCAGCGGCAGGCGCAACACCCGCGCGTGCCAGTTCAACCGCGCCGCCGGTTTGCGCAAGTACATGCGCCAACTCCAGAAGCCACCGGCCAGCACGCCAAAACACAACCAGCCCCAGGCCCGAATGAAATCACTGGCGGTGAGCATCGCCACGGTCAGCGCGGGCAGGTCCTGGCGGGCCTGGGAAAATGCACTGACCACCTGGGGCACCACGTAGCTGAGCAGGAAAATCACGATGGCGACCGACACCAGCCCCACCACCCCGGGGTAGATGAACGCCGTGAGGATCTTGCCCCGCAGGTTGTTGCGCTCTTCGATGTAGTCCGCCAATCGCTCCATCACCTGGGCCAGGTCGCCGGACTCTTCACCGGCGGCAATCAACGCCCGATAGATTTCCGGAAAATCCCGGGGGCGTGCCGCCAGGGCTTCGGCCAGGCGCATGCCGCTGCGCACATCGGCGCGCACCGCGCTCAAGGTCTGGGCGATGTGCTTGCGCTCGGCCTGTTCCACCGTGGCGCTCAACGCGGCTTCCAACGGCAGGCTCGCGCCCAGCAGGCTCGCCAGTTGCCGGGTGGCCCAGGCCAGGTCGTTGTCCGAGAGTTTGGCGCTGAACAAACCACCGCCATTGACCGGTGTCGTGTTGCGCTCGACCTGCACCTGCAATGCCGTCAGCCCGCGACTGCGCAACAGGTTGAAGGCCGCCCCCTGGCTGTCGGCTTCCAAGTGTCCGGATTCGATCTTGCCCTGGGCGTCGGCGGCCTCGAAACGGTAGCGATTCATCAGGCGTCCCGTGTCACGCGCAGGATTTCTTCAGGGGCCGTGGTGCCACTGCGCACCCAGCGCCCGCCATCCTCGCGCATGCTGAACATGCCGGCCTGGCGAGCGGCGGCGCGCAGTGCCTGCTCCCCTGCCCCCTGGTGGATCAGCGTGCGGATGTCATCGTCGATGCAGAACAGTTCATGGATGCCGGTGCGCCCGCTGTAGCCGGTCTGGTTACAGGTCGGGCACCCCACCGGGCGCCAGGTGCCGGGCGTGGCCGGATCCGGCTGCTTGCACTGCGGGCACAACCTGCGCACCAGTCGCTGGGCCAGCACGCCGAGCATCGACGAGGCCAGCAGGAACGGCTCGACCCCCATGTCGATCAGCCGGTTGATGGCCGACACCGCGTCGTTGGTGTGCAGCGTCGCCAACACCAGGTGACCGGTGAGAGACGCCTGCACGGCGATTTGCGCGGTTTCCAGGTCGCGGATTTCGCCGATCATGATGATGTCCGGGTCCTGGCGCAGGATCGCCCGCAACGCCAGGGCGAAGGTCATGTCGATCTTGGCGTTGACCTGGATCTGGCTGATGCCCGGCAGGTCGTATTCCACCGGGTCCTCCACCGTGAGGATGTTGTGGACGCTGGCGTCCAGCCGGGCCAGGGCGGCGTAGAGGCTGGTGGTCTTGCCGCTGCCCGTGGGGCCGGTGACCAGGACGATGCCGTGGGGCTGGCGGATCAGGTGATCGAGCTTGCCCAGCACATCCGGATCCATCCCCAACGTTTCCAGTTTCAGGCGGCCAGCCTGCTTGTCCAGCAACCGCATCACCACCCGTTCGCCGTGGCCGGTGGGCACCGTCGAGACGCGGATATCGATCGGTCGACCGGCGACGCGCAAGGCGATGCGGCCGTCCTGGGGCAGGCGTTTTTCGGCGATGTCGAGCTGGGCCATGATCTTGATCCGCGACACCAGCGCACCGTGCAGGGCCTTGCGCGGCGAAACCACATCGCGCAAGGTGCCGTCGACGCGATAGCGCACCACCGAATGGCTCTCGTAGGGTTCGATGTGGATGTCGCTGGCCTCATCCCGTGCGGCCTGGGTCAGCAAGGCATTGATCATGCGAATCACCGGCGCGCCGTCCTGGGTGTCCAGCAGGTCGGTGATCTCGGGAATATCCTGCATCAGCCGGTCGAGGTCGACTTCGTTTTCAGCCGCGCCCACCACCGCGGCAGCACTGCCGGTGTCGGCATAGGCACTGTTGAGCAGTCCATCGAGCTCCTCGTCGCGCACCCGCTCCAGCCGCACTTCGCCGAACTGACGGCGCACTTCACTGATGGACCAGCCCGGCGTGGACGGGCACACCATCAGCACCGCCCCCTCTTCGGACTGGCTCAACACCAGGCGCTGGGCCTTGGCCCAGGCGTATGGGAGGGTGTTCATGCCGACACCTCGGCCCCAAGAAACATACATACCCCCTGTGGGAGCGAGCTTGATCGCGATAGCGGTGGGTCAGTTGCAATGCGGTTGAATGAATGGCCGTCATCGCGAGCAAGCTCGCTCCCACAGTGTCTTGGGCTGGCCTCAGCATTGTGCATGCCGCTGATGTTCATCAGCGAGTGCCTCCTTCGACCGGCACCGCCTTGATCACCGCCCTGGGCATCTGCGACCCGGCAGGCGGCGTCCCCGGGATCGCCCTCGCCGAGGCCGGCAGTTGCGGGGCCTGCATGTCCGGCATTGCCCAGCTACGATCCGGTTGCAGCAGGCCCTGGGCGCGGCGCATGAAGTCATAGCGATTGAGGGTAATGCCGCGTCCCGCCGCCGTGTCGCGGATGATATAGGGCCGCAGGAACACCATCAGGTTGGTCTTGGTGATCTGCCGCCGTTCGTTGCGAAACAGCGCGCCGATCCCGGGAATGGTCGACAGCCACGGTACCGCGTCGTTGCTCTGGCTGTAGCCATCCTGCAGCAGCCCGCCAAGGACCATGATCTGCCCGTCGTCGAGCAGGATGCTGGTGTCGATGGCGCGCTTGTTGGTGACGATACCCGTGGTGCTCGAGGCGCGATTATCGACGCTGCTGACCTCCTGGTAGATGTCGAGCTTGACCGTCCCGCCTTCGGAAATCTGCGGCCGGACATTGAGCTTCAAACCCACCTCCTCGCGGGTCACGGTCTGGAACGGGTTGTTGCTGGTGCCACCCCCGCCCGTGACGTAGCTGCCGCTGACGAAGGGAATGGTCTGGCCGACGAAAATGCTCGCCGCTTCGTTGTCCAGGGTCAGCAGGTTCGGCGTCGACAGCACATTGGTGCCGCCCTTGCTCTTCAAGGCCCGGGCCAGGACCTTGAGGTCGAGGATCTTGCCGATGCCGGGAATGTCCACGGTGCCGTTGACCACGCCGAGGTTCAGGCCCTGGGGCAAGACATCGATGCTGGTCTTGCCGTTGAGGTTGAGCCCCGTGCCGCCGAGATTGACCCCGCCGATCACCCCGCTGCCACCGAGGTTACCGGTCTGCCATTGCACGCCGAATTCGCTGGCGTCGTCCTCGCCAACCTCGACGATCAGGCTCTCGATCACCACTTGGGCGCGACGCTGGTCCAGCAGGTCGATGACTTCCCGCAGGTTGCGGTACAACGGGTCCGGCGCGGAGATCAGCAAGGTGTTGGTGGTGGCGTCGGCCTGGATGGTGACACCGCCGGCGCTGAAAGCAGTGCTCTGTTCGTTTTTCGTCGAAGCGGAGGTTGTCCCGTTGCTGCCCTGGCCGTAGCCGTTGCCGCTGGTCGACGCACTGCCGCTGGTGGTGCTGCTGGTGCCATCACCACTGCTGCCCTGCCCGCTCTGCCCATTGGTGCTGCCACCCATGCCACTGAGCACCGAGCGCGAATTGTCGTTGCCCTCGCCTTCGCTTTCCCCGGTGAGCAAGCCGCGCAGGGCCTGGGCCAGTTTGCCGGCCTGGGCGTTGCGCAGGTACACCACGTGCAGGTTGCTCGGATTGTTCTGAGCGTTGTCGAGCTTGTAGATCAGGTTGCGCGCCAGCTCCGTGCGCTCGGGGCTGCCGGCGCGAATGATGATGGAATTGGAGCGAGGGTCGCCAATCACGTTGATCTTCTGGGTCTGGTCGCCGCCCTGGGTTTCCAGCAGATCAGAGACCATTTGCGCGATGTCGACGGCGATGCCGTTGTGGATCGGCACCACGTCGGTGTCGATGGCACTCGGGGTGTCGATGCCTTCGATGAGCTGCGCCACCCGCGACAGGTTTTCGGCGTAATCGGTGACGACAATGGTGTTGTTGCCCGGGTAGGCATTGATCGGATTGTTCGGCGACACGATCGGGCGCAGCACCGGGATCAGGTTCACCGCGTTTTCGTATTGCAGGCGGAAGGTGCGCGTCAGCATGCCGTTGCCGGCCGGTTTGTCGGCGCTGTAGATCGGCCCGCCCAACAGCTTGGCATCAGCCTCCGGCACCACCTGGGCCACGCCGCCCACGTCTACCACGCTGAAGCCTTGCATGCGCAGCGCGGCCAGCAGCATGTCGTAGGCCTGGTGAGCCGGGACCTGGCCTTCGGAAACCAGCGTCAGGTTGCCCTTGACCCGCGGGTCCACCAGAAACTGTTGGCCGGTGGAGCGGGACAAGGCCCGCACCACCGCCTGGATATCCGCCTCGACGAAATTCAGCGTCACCGGTTGATCCCCCAGGGGCGTGCGCGCCGGCACATTGCTGCGGGGCTCTCGGGCACGGGCGGTGAGATCGACCTGATGCCGCACCGCGGGCTTGCGTTCACGCAGGTCCTGGGCCCGCTGGCGATCGAGCAATGCATCGCCGCTACGCTGGGTACTCCCCAACGGAATACCCAGCTCGCTGTCCACCAGCAACGGTGGCTGCGACGCGGGCGGCGTGCTGTTGCACGCACTCAACGCCAGCAACAACAGCGGCGCGGCCTTGCGCCAATGACGTGGGTATCGGGCCCCTTTCATGAAGCTTCCTTAGCGCTTTGCGCCTGATCCATGCGAACGGTTCCGGACAGTGTGCCGGCGCTGTTATCGAGGTTGTCGTGGTTATCGGGATTGGCAAGGGCGGTGCGCTGCAAACGGGCTTCGATCACCTCCAGGGAGAATGGCCGTGGGTTGCCCAGCAGCCAGCTGATGACCGCCTCCGCCGGGGCCTGGTCGAACGTGAGCTGCCAGGCGCCGGGGCGCTCGGTGCCGGGCGCTTGCAATTGGTAGTGCTGGCTCAAGCCGCTGGCGTCCAGGCTCTGGCGCAAGGCGGCTTCGAGGGGCAGGCCTTGCGCGGGCCCGGCGACGTCACGCAACAGCACTTCGAGGGCCTCGGTCTGGGATCGCAGCTTCGGGGTTTCGGCTTGCCAGTAGGCGATGGTCTTGAGCGGTGGCTGGATCAGCGCGAGCCAGACCAGACAGCCGCCCAACACCAGCGCGGCCAGGGCCACGGCGGCTTGTTCGCGCACGGCGAGCCCCTGCCAGAACGTGCGCAAGCGCGTGCGAAAGGTTTGCCAACGGACCCGCGCCAGTGCCAGGGAGTGCTTATTCATCGTCGGCGTCCGGGGTTTCGTCGGCGTCCTGCGCACCCTGGCCGGCCGGGGCCACCCGCAGGCGCCAGCCCTGGTCGATGGCGGCGACGTCGATGCCGGCCTGGGCCAGGGGGATTTTCCAATCCTCTTCGGCGGCGGTTTTCTGCGCCTCGGCCACCACAGTCAAGCGCAACTCACCGTTCTCGAACACCAACGCCTGGACATTGCCGCTCATGAACGGCATGGCGCTGCCCGCCTGTTGCACCAGGCTGGCAAAGCGTTGGGCCGGGTCGGTCGCCGCACCGCTCTGGCGCGCGGCGATTTGCTGGCGTGCCTGCTGCAATGGGTTGAGGATCACCGGCAACTCAGGAAACGCCTGTTTCACCCGCTGGCTCATCTGCGCCTTGAGCCGTTGGCCCTGGGCCGCTTCGCGGGCGGCATAGAGGTTCAACCCGACCACCCACACCGCCAGCGCTGTCGCGCAGATCGCCACCGCCCGGCCCCAACCACCGCGCTTGACGGCGTTGCGTGCAAGGCCGACATGCAAACCCCAGCCCGGTGCAGGGCCCGTCCAGCGTTGGCCTTGGGCCAAGGTGTCGAGGGAAGATTGTGGCGGCGCGTCTCCGATCCAGTGCAGCCCAGCCCCCGTTTCCAGTAGCCACTCGTCCAACGCCTCCTCCTGCAACGGTTGCACCACGGCGTGCTGCAGGCCATGGCGCACCAGCAGATGGTCGTCCTCGATGCAGGCCACCGGCCCGGACAGCACCGGCAAGGCGTAGGCCGCCGGGTAGAGGCCACGCAGTTTCATGCCGGCCTGGTGCACTAGCCGCCCGAGATTGGCGAGGGATTCACGGTCCAGCCAGGTGATCTGCACCTGCCCGTCAATGTCGCGCGGGCCATGGGCCACCTGCATGTGCTCGCTGGCGCCGAGCATCAGGGCCTGGGCCGCGCACGTCACCGCTGCGCTGATCTTGGCCGCCGGTAACAGTGGCAATTCCAGGCGGGTCAACACGCTGTCGCGGGGATGAAGGAAACACTCCACCGAAAGGTTTTTACCGCCCTGGCCCAACGCCCGAAGGCTGCTGCGGCCTTGCTCGCGGACCTGGCCGTGGCGATCCAGCCAGGCAAACGCCACCGGGCTGTCGAGGTCCAGGCTGCCCAGCGGCGCCAGGGCGATGCGCAAGCGCGTCATACGCCCACCCTCGACCAGATCACCTGGGGCAAGCGGTCCTCGGTGCGTTGCAGCAAAGCCTCCAGTTCGACCCGCCGCTGACCACTGCGCGCCTGCCCCCGCAAACGGAACCAGTCGCTGGTGATGCCGACCTTGACGCTGGCGGTCTCCAGCTCCGGCATGCGCAGGCGATTGACGAAATCCCCGCGGTTGATAAACCAGTGGCCGCCGTCGCGCTCCCTGACCAGCGCCTCGGCCCGTTGCAGCGACAACCCCGGCACGTAGGCGGCCAGCACCGGGGCACTGGCGGTGTTGCCATTGAGCCAGGTGTTGGTGGGCAGGATCGTCACGTAAGGCGCCAGCGTGTCCAGTAACCGCGTGGTGACGCCTTTGATGCTGCGCAAGTCTTGCAAGGTGCGCAACATAGGGCGCGTCGGGGCCAGCGGCGTATTGTCGGCCTGGGGCGACGTTTCGCGCCCGCTGTCGAAGGTAGTGGCCTTTGGCGCCTGGTCCGCCCGCTGCGGATTCAACAGGCGCGGATAGGCCTCGACCACCCTGTCGACGATACGCGTGCGGACCGTCGCGGACACGCCCAATTGCTGGCACAGGCGCTCGAAGGCGCGCACTTGCTCCTCGTCCACCCGCTCATTGGCGACGAGGTTGCGCAGGTTGAACTTGCCTTGCTCATCTTCCAACTGGCCTTCGAACGGAGTGTCGATCTGGCCTGAACCCGGTATCACGATGGGTTTGGCCCAGGGTTGGCCGAAGCGCGTCAGTGGATCGCGCTGCCGGGCATCCCGGAGCAACTGGCGACCCAGTTGCAGGCCACCCTGCAACCGCGCCGTGCCCTGGACACGCAACTGCTCGGCCTCCAGGCTGCGAGTGAACAGGGTCTGGCGGGTCAGCATGCCGCCGGCGATGACCGCCACCACGGCGGCGATCAGCAAGGCACTGATCACCGCCATGCCGCGCTGCTTCGCCGCGAGGGGCGAATCCGTTCGCATCACGGCCCTTACAACTGCCAGGAGCCAATGTCGGCATTCACGCCGTCGCCATCGGGCTGGCCGTCGGCCCCCAGGGAAAAGATATCGACTTCGCCGTTGGCACCGGGGTTGAGGTAGTTGTAGGGGCGGCCCCACGGGTCGTTGGGCAGGCGCTCGAGGTAGGAACGCCAGGTGCCGTTTTTCGCATCGGCCGGTTTCTCCACCAGCACCTTGAGGCCCTGATTCATGCTCGGGTAACTGCCGTGGTCCAGGCGATACAGCTTCAAGGCTTGCATCAGGCCGCCAATGTCCTGTTTCGCCGCCGTTGCCCGCGCCTGGTCGGGACGGTCGAGGACCTTGGGCACCACCATCGCCGCCAGGATGCCGAGGATCACCACCACGACCATGATTTCGATCAGGGTGAAACCCCGCTGCCCGCGAGGGCCTAGGGAACGGGCGTTGTAACGGGCGATCTGCATCTCGACGGTCCTTCGCTGGATTCGATTCGAGGCGCAGTGTTGCAAGAAAATATGTCAGTGATATTGAAATTGCTCAGGAGCTTGCGTCGTCAATCGGTCACGAACGCCGGCTACCCTTCAAGACTGCCCTCGCACCCGAGCCCGCGCCATGCCACGCCCTGCTCCGCAAGCCGGCTTCACCCTGATCGAAGTGCTGGTGGCCCTGGCGATCATCGCCGTGGCCATGTCGGCCGCCGTGCGCGTGGCGGCGGTGATGACCCAGAGCAACGGCCTGCTGCGGGACAAATCCATCGCCCTGCTGGCCGCTCGCAGCCAACTGGCGCAGTTGCGCCTGGAAGGCCGTTTTGCCCAGGGCTCCAAAGTGTTCGAATGCGACCAGGGGCGCTTGCTGCTGCGTTGCGAACAGACCCTGCGCCCGGCGGAAAACGGCCGGCTGCTGCGGGTTGAACTGAGCGTGTCGGACCGCAGTCGCGAAGCACCGCCGTTGGCTCGGCTGGAGACGTTGGTCAGCCGCGAGAAGTAAGGAAATGCGTGCGATCTCTTGTGGCGAGGGCGCTTGCTCCCGCTGGGGCTGTAGGAGCTGTCGAGTGCAACGAGGCTGCGATCTTCCCCCAGACACTTGAGTCCCAAGTGAAAGATCAAAAGATCGCAGGCTTCGCCAGCTCCTACAGAGCCCAGCGAGAGCAAGAGTGCTCAGGGCTGTGTCAGGGACGGCAAACTCACCGAGTCCGGCAGCCGGGCCAGGACCAGTCGGGTCTGTTCGTTGCCACGTTCGATGACCACCGCTTGTGCCTCGATCGCCACCAGCCGCACCCCCTGGGCCACGCGTTCACCCACCAGGAAACTGCGCGGCGGCCCGTCGTTGAGGCTGAGGATCGCCACGGCGGCGTGGGGGCCGGCCAGCACGCCGCTGACCTTGATGTCCACCGGTGCTGGCTGGTTGGAGAACCATTGCAACGCCGGGTTATCGGAACGCTCGGCCATGCGCTGCGGGGCGACGTCCGGAGTGCGCGACTCGGCCGACGTGAGCAGCAGCGAAGACCAGGTCGCCACCCCGGCCAATGCTGCCAACAAGCCCACGACCTGGACGATTTGCGCCGGGGACACACGCTCGATGAACGCCATGGCCTGAATCTCCTTTTTTTGATTCCAGCTTGCAGCGTACGCGTCAATTCTCTCCGTTTTATTTCACATCCTTATCATCTTCACCGTGCAGGATGACGCTCACGCAAAGGAGCGCACATGAACCTCGGCAAGCAACGCGGTTTTACCCTGATCGAATTGATGGTGGTGCTGGTGATCATCGGCATCGCCAGTGCCGCCGTGAGCCTGAGCATCAAGCCGGACCCGTTGAAGTTGCTGCGCCAGGATGGCGAACGGCTGGTGCAGCTGTTGCAACTGGCCCAGACCGAAGCACGCAGCGACGGGCGGCCGATTACCTGGCGCTGGGATGCCAAGGGCTTTGGCTTCAGTCGCCGCGCGGACCGGGGCACCGGGGTCGATCGCTTCGAGGACGACCCGCAGCTGCGTCGACGTCGCTGGCAGAGTCCGTCGATGGAGGTGCGGGTGGAACCCAGGCAGCGGGTCGTGTTGAATGCCGAATGGATCGGCGAACCCTTGCAGATCCGCTTGTCGGACGGCCAGAACAGTCTCACGGTGCAACGCAGCGCCGCCGGGCGGGTGCAACTCCAATGAACGCCCGGGAGAAAGGCTTCACCTTGCTGGAGGTGATGGTGGCGATTCTGCTGATGGCGGT
This sequence comes from Pseudomonas sp. NFACC13-1, assembly GCF_900104425.1. Lineage (NCBI taxonomy): Bacteria > Pseudomonadati > Pseudomonadota > Gammaproteobacteria > Pseudomonadales > Pseudomonadaceae > Pseudomonas > Pseudomonas sp. NFACC13-1. The sequence continues at coordinate 115,503 of NZ_FMXV01000002.1, forward strand.
GGTCAGCCTGATCGCCTGGCGCGGGCTGGACAGCGTGACCCGTGCCGACAGCCATTTGCAGGCCAGTACCGAGCAGACCGAAGCGCTGCTGCGGGTGTTGAACCAACTGGAGCGCGACGTGGCCCTGCGCGCCAGCATCGAGCTGAGTGAACCGGTCAAACCCGGCGTCGACGACCAGCCGTCGACCGCCCCGCCCGCCCTCACCGTGCGCAGCACCGAAGGTCGGGGCTTTCGCTTGGATGTGATCCGCGTGGCGGCGGCCCAGGAAGGCGAGCTGCAACGGGTGCACTGGTGGCTCAAGGGCGACACGCTTTACCGCGCCCAGGGCCAGGCCCGCAACCGCTACCCCCTGCCCGCACCCGGCCCGGGCGTGGCTGTGCTCAGTGACGTCAGCGACGCCGGCCTGCGCTACTGGGACACGGAAAAAGGCTGGCGCAAACTCAGCGGCAACCGCCAGGAAAACCCGACGGGCATCGAAGTCAGCCTGACTCGCCAGACACCTCAGGGGGCCGAAACCTATCGACAGGTGCTGGGGCCGTTGGATTAGCTGGCGATAGCGGTGGGTCTGTCAAGGATGATGTCGAATGTACAGGCCCCATCGCGAGCGAGCTCGCTCCCACAGGGTTACCGGGTGAGCTCAAGATTTGGGCCCTTGTGGGAGCGAGCTTGCTCGCGATGGGGCCCGCCAGGCAGCGCCGGCCTCAGCTCAACACCACCACTCCACCCGGCAACTCGGTGCATTTGGCGCCGTAGGCATCGCGAATCAACAGCGCCACGCCCGCCAACTGGTCGAGGCGAAACCGTGCCTGGACCTTGCGCTGGCCCAGTTCGCGGTTGAGCAGCAACAACATGCCGGGACGGTAGCGGTTGATTTCATCGATGACGCTGGCCAGGGTCGCGTCGTTGAACACCAGCACCTGCTCACGCCAGGCAATGGCGGCCGACACATCGGCACGCTTGGGCGCGCCCACCTGGTGAGGGTCGTAAGTCAGTTGCATGCCCGGTTCCAGGCTAAAGCGCTGGCCTTGCACCTCGACCTGCACCACGCCCTCCAGGCAGGTCGCGCAGACACTCTGGCCGGTGTAGCGGATGTTGAAGCGTGCCCGGGCGGCGCTGATCCAGCCGGCGCCGGCCTGGACGCTGACCACCTGGGTACTGCGCCCCTGCACTTCAATTTCGCCACTGAGCAATTCCAACCCTTGTCCGCCATCGGCCAGCGCGCGGCGACTGAGACGGGTCTGGGTGTTGAGCTCCAGGCTGACGCCCTCGCCCCATTCCACTCGGCGCTGTTCGCCGACCTCGGTGATGTAGTCGGCCCCCAGCCCGGAAACACCACCAGGCACCGTGGCGCGGATCAACAGGAAAGCCGCCGATGCCGCGATGGCACCACCCAAGAACGCCCGACGGCCGAAATGCCGAGGCGCCTGCAACGCTGCGGCGGCGGGTTGCAGCTCATGCCACAGCGCCTTGGCCTGTTCAAAGGCCTGCGCATGTTCGGGACTTTGCCCGCACCACAGGCGCAAGGCCCGGGCATCGGCCACGGTGGCGCGCCCCGAGGTCAGCAGGATCAGCCAATCTCGGGCCTCGCTGGCCAATCGGGCCTGGGGCGTGGCATCAGGGGAAGCGATGCTGAAGATGTTCAAGCGCACACACACTCATGAAAGGGTCGGGTCTCTACTCTCAAGACGGTTTTCCCGCGCCGGGACCGAACCGCTGAATGACTTTTCTTTCCAGGCGCAGGGCACAATGCCCCAGCGCCGCCTTGATTTCCTTCTCCACCATGCGGGTGGAAATACCGAAACGCTCGGAGATTTCCAGGTGCGGCGCTTCTTCCAGGCGGGCGGCGATGAAAATCCTGCGACGGCGCGCCGGCAGTTCGTACAAGGCCTTGAGCAAGGTCTGCAACTCCTTCTGCCCACCGACCACCCGCGCCGGGTCCAGCGCCTCATCCGAGACCTGCAGCAGCTCCTCGATTTCACCGCCCGTGAGCAAGCGCGCATCGGCCTGCCGGCGGTCGGCGGCAATGTTCAGGGCCATGCGATACAAATAGGCACTGGGCTGGGCGATGTCCGGCGGGTCGACCATGCGATCGACCCGCAGGTAGGTTTCATGCAGCACATCGTTGGCCAGTTCCTCGGAGCCCAGGCGCCTGCGCAGGCGCACCCGGAAATCCTCATAGGAGGTGAGGAACAACTTCACCAACGGGCTGCGACCGATGTCTTTCATCGCCCGGACACCCCTTCCCCTGTCATGCATTCCATGCTTTTTCCTGATGAGTCGGGTAACAAAAGCAGGGTCACCGGCTGGCGCAACGAACTGGGCGCCGGGCGGTCGATCCTGAGGTTCTGCAAACTGTTGACCAGGGCCTTGTCCCGCATCAGGTCGCCCGTGGAACTGACCAGGCGGCTGTGCTGGACTACGCCGTCCCGGCCGATCCACACTTGCAGCACCGCCCGAAAACTGCCCGGGCGGGTCAACGCTGAACGACACAAATTGCGCTGGATGACCGTCTGGATGGCTGCCGCGTAGTTGCTGTCACTCAGGCCCGGGGTGACACCGGCAGGCAGCGGCACCTCGCGGACCCGCACCGGCTGCAACGTGAACGCATCCGCCCGGGCATAATGCGCCGCCAGCCCGGTACCGCTGAGCAACACCCGCAACCCTTCGGAGGGAGGAAACCGTCCCTGCACACCCAGCGTCTGGCGCTGGCTCGACAGCTGGTGGTCCACCAGCACCGCCATGCCCGTCGCGCGACTGAACTGCTCCAGCGCCGTGGTCAGTTCCTGGGGCGCGATGTCCAGGTCCACCAGGCCAACCGCCCGGATCGGCCCGGCCAGCAGGCACAGCAACACCATCAGCCACCCCAAGGGCGTCCTGGTCAATCCACGTCCGCGTCCGCCCCCGGCTCTGCCCTGCTGCACGACTGACGTATCCGTTGAAAATCGTCATCCTGAGGGGTGTTTATGAATGTCGTATGACAACTGATACAAATCCTCCAGGCCGCACTAGACTGATGCCCTGACAACGCACCGTCCGCTGCGACGGGCCAGGAGGTCGCAGATGAAACAGTGGATGAACATGATGGCAGGCCTCGGGCTGGTCATGGCCCTGCCCTGGGCCCAGGGTGAAGAAGCCCCGGCCTGTATCGAGGTGACCGTGGGGGGTTACAAGACCCCCGACTACAACTGCCTGAGCCGGCAGATGGGCAACACCCCCCAGGCCGCGAAGGCGGCGCAACGGGCCCAGGACGCCATGAACGTGCCGGTCAACGAACGCGCGCCGAACAGCATCGGCCTGGCCACCCCGGCGGCCACGGGGGTGCGCATGGGCAATACATTCGGCACTTCGGTCAAGCCCCAGCGGCCGCCGACGCCCGGCAATAATTAACCTTTGCCCAACATTAAACCGCGTTATCGTTCATCGCGAGCAAGCTCGCTCCCACAGTAATCCGGGAGAACACAAAACTCCCGTTCAGACCCATCCCATGTGGGAGCGAGCTTGCTCGCGATAGCGGCCTGCCAGGCGCTAAACGACTGAAACTCACCCCCCCGGACTCTGGCGAAAACTCACCGCCAACCGGTTCCAGCTATTGATGGTGCTGATCGCCAGGGTCAGGTCCACCAGTTCCTCCTCGCTGAAGCAGGCCCGGGCCTGGGCATAGACGTCATCGGGCACCTGGCTTTCAGCCAACAGCGTCACCGCCTCGGTCCAGGCCAGGGCGGCGCGTTCGCGAGCCGTGAAGAAACCGCTGTCGCGCCATACCGCCACCGCGTAGAGCCGCCGCTCGGTCTCGCCCTGGCGTCGCGCCTCCACCGAATGCATGTCGGTACAGAAGGCACAGCCATTGAGTTGCGAGGCGCGGATCTTGATCAGGTGCAGCAGCGCCGGTTCGATACTCAAGCGACTGGTCAGGGCTTCCAGGCCGATCATGGCTCGCATCGCCCCGGGGGATGCGGTGTAGTAATCCAGACGCGGGCTCATGGCGGGCTCCGTGGCATTCGAGGCCCTCACGGTAGGCCCTGGTGCCGGGCAATGACAGGTCCAATTCGGCGAAAAAACCGGGGACAAGTCCAATGGACGGGATTTTCCCCACGCAACTTCTATGCAGTCGCACAATGCGGGTAATCTTGCGCCTTTGACGCTGGCCACCGAACAATCGCCCAGGAGCTTGCGGGTATGGAACTTCATGTCGTCATCAACGGCCGCAAGGACCTGTCGGGCCAGTTGTATCAACAATTGCGCAGCGCCATCGAGAGTGGCCGCCTGGCCGCCGGCACCCAACTGCCGCCCAGTCGCCTGCTGGCCGAGCAACTGGGTGTCTCGCGCAAGACCGTTTCCGACACCTACGCCCAACTGACCTACGAGAACTTCCTCACCGGCATCATCGGCAAAGGCACCTACGTCAATGCGCGGCCGGCCAAAGTCGTGCGCAAGCAAAGCCACCGCGAACTGGCCGGCGCCGACGTCGTCGAGGCCTGGCGCACCATGCCGGACCTGATGCGCCACCCCACCCTCGAAGGTGCGTTGCGCTACGACTTCATCGGCGGCGCCACCGGCAAGGGCCAGTTTCCGCTGGACGACTGGCGGCGTTGCACCGCCCACGCGCTACGCCAGATCGCCAGTGCCAAGGGTTTCTACAGCCAGCCCGAAGGCCTGCCGTCGCTGCGCAGTGCCATTGCCCGGCACATCGCGTTTTCCCGCGGGGTCAATTGCCAGGACGAAGACGTCGTGGTGTGCAACGGCGCGCAACAGGCCCTGGACCTGATCTCGCGGGTGTTGACCCGTCCCGGCAGCCTGGTGGCCATGGAAGATCCGGGCTATCCGCCGGCGCGCTTGTTGTTCGGCTCCCAGGGCGCCACGGTGGCCGGGGTGCCAGTGGACGAGCAAGGCATGCGGGTAGACCTGATCCCCGACGGCACGCGGTTGATTTATGTGACGCCCTCCCACCAGTTCCCCCTGGGCATGCCCATGAGCCAGGCCCGCCGCGAGGCCTTGCTCGCGCGGGCCTATGAGCTGGGGGCGATCATCATCGAAGACGACTACGACAGCGAATTCCGCTACGAAGGCCGGCCCGCCGATTCGTTGCAGAGCCTGGATGAGCGCGGGATCGTCGCGTACGTCGGCACCTTCTCCAAGACCCTGCTGCCGGAGCTGCGGCTCGGCTACGCGATCCTGCCACCGGCGATCCTTGAAGCGGTGATCCTGGCCAAGCGTCTCACCGACCAGCACACCTCCACCCTGCCCCAGTGGGCACTGGCCAAGTTCATCGCCGAGGGCTGCCTGCTCAAGCACATCCGCCGCTGCCACACCCTGTACGCCGGGCGTCGCGAGCGGATCCTGGCGCGCATGGCCGGGGACTTGTCGCCCTGGTTCGAGGCCGTGCCCACCACCGCGGGCTTTCATATGGCCGTGTTGTGCAAGGTCCCGGTGGACCTGGCGCTGGTGATCGAGTTGGCGAAAAAAGCCGAGGTCGGGCTCTACAGCCTCGATGGTTTTTTCAATGATGTGCCGGTGCGGCCAGGCCTGTTTTTCGGTTTCGGCGCAATCGAAACCCTCGACATCGACATCGCCCTCGACCGTTTGCGCGACATCCTGCAGCAGGTGGCCTGAGGATTGGACTGCGCATTTATCCGCCCATTGGCTGTTTGAGCCTCGCGCCGCCAGGCCTATCCTGCACGGGTGTCATTACCCGTGGACACCTCCGTCCGACTTGATTCAGGAGTCTGAAACGATGTCTCGCCAAGTGATCAATACCGTACAGGTGCAAGCCGCCGCCGGTCGCTCGGAAGAACTGGGCCGGCAATTGCAGCAAATCGTCGAGACCCTGCGCGCCCAGCCAGGCTGCGATGCCTACCTGGTCGACCGTTGCCCGGACGATGGCGACCGCTGGAACGTCAGCGCCCGCTGGCAATCGGAAGCGGCCATGCAAGCCCACTTCAACTGTCCGGAAGTGCAAGGTTTCATCAGCCTGATCGACAACCGCCTGGCCCGAAGCGTGGATTTCAATAGTTTTCCGGTTGTTTGAAAGGCGCCGCTTCATTCCCGCCCAGCCAGATTGTGGTGAGGGGATTTATCCCCTCGCCACAACGGTGCAGGCCAGCTAATTGCACTGGCCGGCCCGCTGTAATTCGTACCCCCATTGGTCTACCCACCTTCCGAAAGATTGGACGTTTGCTTGCCACCCCCTGGGGCTTAGGGTGAACCCATCGCCGCTACCGCGCGAAATCACTCGAAATCACCAAGGTCCATGCCCCATGAAAACCCTCTATCTGATCGCCGCCCTCAGCCTGCTGCCCGTTCCCCATACCTACGCCCACGAAGCCACGCCTTCGGAGAAGGTCACGGTGTTGCAGGAGCAACTGCTGAAAAACGTTCCAGGCAAAAAAGCCATGATGCTGACCGTCAACTATGCCCCCGGCCAAGCGTCCATTGCCCACCAACACGAAGGCACGGCCATGGCCTATGTGCTGGAAGGCGCCATCACCTCCCAGGTCAAGGGCGAGCCGGCGAAGACCTACAAGGCCGGGGAGTTCTGGTACGAAGCGGCGGGCTCCGAGCACCTGGTGTCGAAAAACGCCAGCACGAGCCAACCGGCGAAATTGCTGGTGTTCATGGTGATGGGCGAGGATGAAGCGGTATTGATACCGCTGAAGAACTGACAGTCGCACTACAAGCCATCCCGTGGGAGCGAGCTTGCTCGCGATGACGGTGTATCAGTCAAGTTCAATGTCGCTGACCCACCGCTATCGCGAGCAAGCTCGCTCCCACAGGGGCACAGTGAATCCTGAAAGCAAAAAAAGCCCCGCATCTCTCAATGCGGGGCTTTTTCATTCAACGCCGGATCAGTTGGCCGTCACGACCGCCTGACCACTCAACGCCAGGTCCAGCAGCTCGCGGTTGGCGACCGCGTACATGGCGTAGTCGGTGCCGCTGGCGGCACGGATATCCACCAGCATCGCACGCCAGCGCTCGACCATGCTGTGATGCTGCTCCAGCCATAGCGCCAGGCGGGTTTCCACGTCCTGGGAACCGTCGCCCTCCTGCAGGACCGAGATGGTGATCGCCCGTTGCTGCCAGTCGATGTCGTCGCGGAACGCTTCACGGGCCAGTGCCTGCCAGTTGTTTTCCACCGGCAGTGCGCTGATCTGTTGCAGGTACCAGGTGATGTCCAGGGCACTGCCCACGGCGAAGTAAGCCTTGGCCACATCGGCGGCGTTCTGGCCGGTGACGTCGGACGCCTCGATGATCGGCAGCAAGGTGTACAGGTGCGTGGTGCCGGCAACCATGCGCGCCAGCAACTCCGGCACGCCAGCAGCCACATAGGCCTGGTAACGGGTCTGCCAGCCTTCACGGGTCGGGCCTTCCAGCAGTTCGTCGAGCTTGAGGCCCAACGCGGCCAGGTGCGGACCGAAGTGAGCGACGTCACGGGCCGCGTTCTGCTCGTTGCGACGGCTGCGCAGGAACCAGCGCGTGGCGCGACGCCCCAGGCGCATCAGCTCGTCCATCAGCTCCAGTTGCACGTCGGCCGAGACCTGGTGGTCGAGGGCTTCGATCTGCCGGAACCAGTGCGGGAGGTGGAAGATATCGCGCACGATCACATAGGCACCGGCCACGTTCGCCGGGCTCATGCCCGTCGACTCCTTGAGCCGTTGAACGAAGGTGATGCCCATGTGGTTGACCAGGTCGTTGGCGATCTGGGTGCTGACGATCTCGCGCTTGAGGCGATGGCGACGCATGGCCTCAGAGAACTTGCTCACCAGCGTCGGCGGGAACGCGGTTTCCATGTCACGGGTCAGGTAATCGTCGTCCGGTACCAGGGAGTTGAGCAGCGCTTCCTTGAGGTCGATCTTGCTGTAGGAGATCAGCACCGACAGTTCGGCACGGGTCAGGCCGTGGCCCGCCGCAACACGTTCGGCCAGTTGCTCTTCCGTCGGCAGGAACTCGATGGCGCGGTCCAGCTTGCCCCGGGCTTCCAGATCGTTCATCAGGCGCTTGTATTCGGCGATCCGCACGAAGGCGCGGCGTGCCGCCAGGGACAGGGCCTGAGTCTGCTTGTAGTTGTTGCCCAATACCAGGCCACCGACTTCGTCGGTCATGCTCGCCAGCAACTGGTTGCGTTGCTTGTCGGTCATGTCGCCGGCCTGCACCACTTCGTTGAGCAGGATCTTGATGTTCACTTCATGGTCGGAGCAGTCCACGCCGCCCGCGTTGTCGATGAAGTCGGTGTTGGAACCGCCCCCATTGAGGCCGAACTCGACGCGACCCAGTTGGGTCATGCCCAGGTTACCGCCCTCGCCCACGACCTTGCAGCGCAGTTCGTTGCCGTTCACGCGCAGCGCATCGTTGGCCTTGTCGCCGACATCGGCGTGGCTTTCGGTGCTGGCCTTGACGTAGGTGCCGATACCGCCGTTCCACAGCAGGTCCACCGGCGCCTTGAGCAAGGCGTTGAGCAACTCGGTCGGGGTGAGTTTGTCGGCCTTGATGTCGAAGCGTTCTTTCATCTGCGGCGAGATGGCGATGCTCTTCGCGCTGCGCGAGAAGATACCGCCGCCTTCGGACATGATGCTGGTGTCGTAGTCGGTCCAGGCCGAACGCGGCAGATCGAACAGGCGCTTGCGCTCGGCAAAGCTGCTGGCGGGCTCCGGGTTCGGGTCGATGAAGATGTGCAGGTGGTTGAAGGCCGCGACCAGTTGCAGCTTGTCGGACATCAACAAACCGTTGCCGAACACGTCGCCGGCCATGTCGCCGACGCCCACCACGGTGATGCTGTCTTCCTGGACATTGATGCCGCGCTCGCGGAAGTGGCGCTGCACGCCGACCCATGCGCCCTTGGCGGTGATGCCCATTTTCTTGTGGTCGTAGCCGGCCGAACCGCCGGAGGCAAACGCATCGCCCAGCCAGAAGCCGTAGTCGATGGCGATGCCGTTGGCGATGTCGGAGAAGGTCGCAGTGCCCTTGTCCGCCGCGACCACCAGGTACGGGTCATCGTCGTCATGGCGCACGACGTTGGCCGGCGGAACCAGCGCGCCGTCCTTGAGGTTGTCGGTGATGTCCAACAGGCCCGAGATGAAGATGCGGTAGCAGGCGATACCCTCCGCCGCGATCTCGTCCCGGCTACCGCCCAGCGGCAGGCGACGTGGCAGGAAACCGCCCTTGGCGCCCACCGGCACGATCACCGAGTTCTTCACTTGCTGGGCTTTTACCAGGCCCAGCACTTCGGTACGGTAGTCTTCTTCACGGTCGGACCAGCGCAGGCCACCGCGGGCGACGTTGCCGAAGCGCAGGTGCACGCCTTCGACCCGTGGCGAGTAGACGAAGATCTCGAACTTCGGTACGGGCTTGGGCAGTTCCGGGATCAGGTGCGGGTTGAACTTGAAGCTGAAGTAGGACTTGTTCTGGCCGTTGGCGTCGGTCTGGTAGAAGTTGGTCCGCAGGGTGGCCTTGATCAGGTCCAGGTAGCGACGCAGGATGCGGTCTTCGTTGAGCACCTGGACATCGTCCAGGGCCGAGAGGATCGCTTGCTCCAGACGCAACTGCTTGTCTTCCAGGTCATCGCCGCTGAGCTTGCGCGCCAGGTAGAAGCGGGTCTTGAACAACCGGGTCAGTTCGCGAGCGATGTCGGTGTGGTTGTTCAGGGTGCTGGCGATGTAACCCAAGTCGAAGCCCAGGCGGATCTGCTTCAGGTAACGGGCGTAGGCACGCAGCAGCGCCACGTCGCGCCATGGCAGGCCGGCGGTCAGCACCAGGCGGTTGAACGCATCGTTCTCGGCATCGCCACGCACGATATGGACGAAGGCGTCCTGCAAGGTGTCGTTGAGTTGCTGGATGTCCAGGTCCAGGCCTTCGGCGGCGGTGAACGCGAAATCATGAATCCAGAACTCGCGGCCGTTGGTGTGGCGCAAGCGGTACGGGAATTCACCGAGCACGCGCAGACCGAGGTTTTCCAGGATCGGCAGCACGTCGGACAGCGCCAGCGGGGTGTCGGCGTGATACAGCTTGCAATGCAGCTCGCGCTGGCCGGAGACCTGGCCCAGCGGCTGGTAGAAGCTCATGACCAGCGGGTTCTTTTCGTTCAGGTTCAGCAGGTGCTGCATGTCCACCACCGCCGAGTGCGCGGCAAAGCGCTCGCGGTAGCCGGCCGGGAAGCCTTTCGGGAAATCCGACAGCACATTGGTGCCCTGGGCTTCGCCGAAACTTTCGATGACCAGGCTGGCGTAGTCGTCCTTCCAGCTGCGGCAAGCCTGCACGACTTCTTTTTCCAGCAGCAGCGGGTCGATGTCGAGGCGGTTCTTCGGGTCCACCCGCAGGATCAACTGCACACGGGCCAACACGGATTCGGAGAAGAACGTCCAGAATTCGCAGTCCGTGGCCTTCAGGCGATCCATCAGCACTTGCTGGATCTTCTGGCGCACCTCGGTGGAATAGATGTCACGTGGCACGTAGGCCAGGCAGTAGCAGAAACGGCCATACGGGTCTTTGCGCAGGAACACGCGGATCTTGTTGCGCTCCTGGATCTGCACGATGGACATGACGGTGCTGAACAGCTCGTCTACCGGGGTCTGGAACAGGTCGTCACGGGGCAGCACTTCGACCACCTGGGCCAGTTCCTTGCCCAGGTGCGCCTTGGCCTGGAAGCCCGAGCGGCGCTCGATTTCCGCGACCTTGCGACGGATGTACGGGATGACCCGCACGCTCTCGCCATACACCGAAGAGGTGTACAGGCCCATGAAACGGCATTCCTTGATGACCTTGCCGCTGGCGTCGATTTCGCGGATCGACACGTAGTCCGGGTAGGCCGGACGGTGCACGCGGCTCGGGTGTGCGGCCTTGGCGAACGACAACAGCGTCGGCTCGCGCAGGTAGGCGACGGCGTAGTCTTCGATGCGCAGGTCTTCGGCGGTCAGGCCGGCGCGCAGCAATTTGGTCAGGCCGAGGAACGAGTCGGGGTCGTACTCGATGTGACCGCCGTCGGCCTCATCGCGCACCACGAACTCTTCGTAACCCAGGAAGGTGAAATGGTTACCCACCAGCCATTCCAGGAAGCTCTTGATCTCGCTCTTTTCATCAGCGTCGATGGCGTAGGCGCTGCTGTCCAGGCTGTCGAGGATTTCCTGGACCTTGGCTTTCATCGGTTCGAAATCAGCCACGGCCACGCGCACTTCGCCCAGCACTTGCTCAAGTTCCTTGCTCAGGACGTTGAGTTCGGCGGCGTTGGCGCAGCGGTCGATTTCCAGGTACATCAACGACTCTTGCAGGATGTCGTCGCCCTGGGTGCCTTTGGGCAGGATTTCCAGCAGCTCGCCCTTGCTGCCGCGACGCACGCTCAGCACAGTGGTTTGCAGGGTATGGATGCTGTAGCCGCGACGGTTCAGCTCGGTACGGACCGAGTCCACCAGGAACGGCAGGTCATGGTGCAACACTTCCACGGCCGTGTGGGTCGACTGCCAGCCGTGGCGTTCGTAATCGGGGTTGTAGACACGCACCTGCGGTTGCGTGTGATCAAAGCGCTCAAGCAGGCGCCAGGCAGACAGGGTGCAGCCAGCGAGGTCGGACAACCGGCGCTGGGTAAGTTCATCGAGGGAAATGATGCCGAAGAATTGTTCAGCGAACAGCGCCACTTGTGGCAGTGCCTGTTCACTGATGTGCTGCGCCAGTGCCGCTTGCAGTTGGTGCTGGAAGTCGGCTTTGCTGGCTGCGGTGAAGAACGCCATCTGTGGTACTCCGCTTGGGCTTGTTATTGATGAAAGCGTCGCGTGCAACCCCTTGCGGGGCTGTCGGCCACCCCGTTCCTGATTCTCGGGCAGAGGAAACAGGATGACAGGTGGGTGAAGCTGGACAGGACCCGCGGGTCACATCCTTTTCCATGTAATTTCATGTCATGGACACCTGCAAAAACCACCCGGGGGTGGCCTTGGCAGGTGCACATCCGTTGCGCAGCTTAACGAGTGCGACAACCTGCCTGCTTGCAGCGCTGCGACATATTCGGTCATCGGCTAGCGGTACGCCTCGAACAACCCTAGCAGCCTGCGGGACAAACGACACCTGGCGGCGTGAAATCGGCCTGGATCCAGCTAACCCAGCAGAAATTCTCCCGGGCTGGCAAAATCCCCTTTTCGTACCCGCAGGGCTCATCGAGCCAGGAGCCATCACCATGCAAATGACCACCGCCCTTCTGATCGCCAACCCGTGCGACGACGAAGAAGACAACATGGCCATGCTCTGCTGCCACAGCGCCCAGGGCGAAATGTTCCTGATGACGCGCTACCCCGACGAAGACGAACTGGAAATCACCCTCGACGGCGAACCCTCGACCCTGGATGGCGTGAAGGTGACGCTGAGCCCGACCTTGCTCAGGATCGAAATCGCTGCGGCGCACGCCGATGCGCTCAATGGCGATGATGTGCTGGAAATCAGTCACAACAGCGATGCGGCGGATCTGGCGGAAGTGGAATTGACCCTGCAGAACATTCTCCGGGGCACGGGGACCTATGTAAGACAGGACTGATCCCAGCGTCTCCACGGACGCCATCGCGAGCAAGTTTGCTCCCACAGGAATGGCGTCGTTCACCGATCTGTACAAGTCATCAGTGTGGGAGCGAGCTTGCTCGCGATGGCGGTGGCTCTGCTTGCATAGAGAGTGACCGTCATCTCCAAAACCGCTCGCGACGTGGCAACCGTCGGTCGCTCTCGTATCGAGACGCCCTTGACGGGCGACTGTGTTCTGAGGTTTCCTGAAACCGGTTTCAGAACCCCTGAATAACGCTAATAAGCAGGTTTCTATCCGTGAATTCTTTCTCCGCCGCCCAGCGCAGCCGCGTAACCATGCTTGATGTCGCCGAACGCGCCGGGGTCTCCAAGGCCAGTGTCTCGCGTTTCATTGGCGAAGACCGTGCCCTGCTCTCCGAAGCCATCGCCCGGCGCATCGAGCAGGCCATCAGCGAGCTGGGCTACCGGCCGAACCAGATGGCCCGCGGCCTCAAGCGCGGGCGCACACGCCTGATCGGCATGCTGGTGGCCGATATCCGCAACCCTTATTCGATTGCCGTGATGCATGGCGTGGAAACCGCCTGCCGTCGCCATGGCTACAGCCTGGTGGTGTGCAACACCGACCGCGACGACGAGCAGGAACGCCAGCACCTGGCGCTGCTGCGTGCCTACAACATCGAAGGGTTGATCGTGAACACCTTGGGTCACCACCGTGACGAACTGTTCGAGCTGCGCAGCGAAATGCCCCTGGTGCTGGTGGATCGCAAGGTCGATCGCCTCGACAGCGACCTGGTCGGGCTGGACAACCCGGCGGCCATCGAAATGGCCCTCGATCACCTTGAACAACGGGGCTACCGCGATCTGTTGCTGGTGACCGAACCGTTCGACGGCACCAGTTCGCGAATCGAGCGGGTCGAGAGTTTCAAGGCTGGCATCCAACGACGGCCTGCCCTGGCCGGCACCGTGGTGGAAACCTGCGATCAGTTGACCACGCGCATCAAGACCTTTCTTGCCCAGCCTGGCCATGGCCCCAAGGCGTTGTTCTGCGCCAATGGCATTGCCGCCCTCGCCGCGACGACGGTGTTGCGCGAGCTGGGTTGCCACTTGTTCGACGACGTGGGCCTGATCGCCCTCGATGACTTGGATTGGTACCCCTTGGTGGGCAGCGGCATCACGGCCCTGGCCCAACCGACAGCGCAGATCGGCGCCAGCGCGTTCGAATGCCTGCTCAAGCGCTTGCGCGGTGACAACGGGCCGGTGCGGACCCTGGATTTTGCGGCGCGGTTGATTGAGCGTGGGTCGACGCTTGGGAATGGTCGGTGATGGTGAGGGCCCTATCGCGAGCAAGCTCGCTCCCACACTGGATCTGTGGCGCACTGAAGATCCCTGTGGGAGCGAGCTTGCTCGCGATAAGGCCCTGAAACACACCCCCTTTTTTTGAACCCTTTTTTTGAACAAAACTGAAACCGGTTTCAGAGGTATAACAACAATGCACAACCCACCCGTCTCCATCAGTCTTTCCAGCTACGGCGCCGACCTGGTGCGGCAGCATGGCCAAGGCCGTTTCATCGATCTGTTGGCCGCCGCCGGTGCCTCGCGCATCGAATGGCGCGAAGAATTGCTCACCACCGAACAGCCCGCTGAACTGGCCGCCGCTGCCCGGGCCCAGGGGCTGCAGAGTATTTTTTCGTCGCCCCTGGAACTGTGGCTCGCCGGCCAGTCCAGGCCCAACCCCGCCCTGGCGCTGGCCCTGCAACGCGGCGAGGCGTTCGGTTCGACCTGGCTGAAAGTCTCCCTCGGGCATTTCACCGACTCCAATGACCTGTCGGCGCTGGCCCAGGTGCTCGCCGCCAGCCCGGTGCAGTTGCTGGTGGAAAACGACCAGACCTTGCAGGGCGGGCGGATCGAACCGTTGCAACGGTTCTTCACCGCAATGGAGCACCAGGGGCTCCCCGTCGCCATGACCTTCGACATTGGCAACTGGCAATGGCAGGACCAATCGGCCGCCGTGGCCGCCCGACAGCTCGGCCGGTATGTGGCGTATGTGCACTGCAAGGCCGTGGCCCGGCGCGCCGACGGCAAACTCGTCGCCGTGCCTCCGGCCATGACCGACCTGCACGTGTGGGAACAACTGCTCAAGCATATGCCCGCCGGCGTGATGCGCGCCGCCGAGTACCCGCTGCAAGACGATGACCTGCTGCAATTGACCGCCAGCCATGTCGCCACCCTGTCCCGCCTCGGGCAATCGCGCCAGGAGCCTGCCCATGTCTGAGTTCGATGTGTTGTCGTTCGGTGAAACCATGGCAATGCTGGTGGCGGATCAGCGCGGTGACCTGGCCAGCGTCGACCAGTTTCACAAGCGCATTGCGGGGGCCGACAGCAACGTGGCCATCGGCCTGTCGCGGCTGGGCTTCAAGGTGGCGTGGCTGAGTCGGGTCGGCGCCGATTCCCTGGGGCGCTTCGTGACGCAGACCCTGGAAAACGAGGGCCTGGATTGTCGTCACGTGGCGGTCGACCCGCAGCACCCCACCGGCTTCCAGTTCAAGTCCCTTACCGTCGATGGCAGCGACCCGCAAGTCGAGTATTTCCGGCGCAGCTCGGCGGCCAGTCATCTGTCGATCAGCTCCATCGCGCCTGCGCTGCTTGAGGCCCGTCACGTGCACGCCACCGGCATCGTCCCGGCGCTGTCGGGCACGGCCCGCGAGATGTCCTTCGAATTGATGAGCCGTATGCGCGCGGCCGGTCGCAGCCTGTCGTTCGACCCTAACCTCAGGCCAAGCCTATGGGGCAGCGAGTCGACGATGATCACTGAAATCAATCGCCTCGCCGCCCTCGCCCACTGGGTCTTGCCGGGGCTCGGCGAAGGCCGGCTGCTGACCGGCTTCGACGACCCGGCCGACATCGCCGCGTTCTACCTGGATCAAGGTGCCGAAATCGTCGTGATCAAGCTCGGCGCGGACGGCGCCTATTACCGCACGGCGCTGGACCAGGGCGTCATCCCCGGCGTGCCGGTGGCCCACGTGGTGGACACCGTGGGCGCCGGTGATGGCTTCGCCGTGGGCCTGATCAGCGCATTGCTCGAAGGCCAGGCCATTACCGAGGCCGTGCAGCGCGCCAACTGGATTGGCAGCCGCGCGGTGCAGAGCCGTGGGGATATGGAAGGGTTGCCGACGCGCCTTGAGTTATTGGCTGAATTTGAAACCGCCGATCGCGAGCAAGCTCGCTCCCACATGGGATCGAGTTAACCCCTGTGGGAGCGAGCTTGCTCGCGATAGAGGCCACCGCAAAACACACCTGCTGCAAACAAAAACAACAAGCTCAGGAGTCAACGACATGCAAACGCTCAACCTCGCCACCCGCCGCTGGTGGTACATCATGCCCATCGTCTTCATCACCTACAGCCTGGCCTACCTCGACCGGGCCAATTATGGATTTGCCGCCGCCTCGGGCATGGCCAAGGACCTGATGATCACCCCAGGGCTTTCGTCGCTGCTGGGCGCCCTGTTTTTCCTCGGCTACTTTTTCTTCCAGGTCCCGGGGGCGATCTACGCGCAAAAGCACAGCGTGAAGAAGCTGATCTTCGTCAGCCTGATCCTCTGGGGTTCGCTGGCCACCCTGACGGGCGTGGTCTCCAATGCCTACTGGCTGATCGTGATCCGTTTCATGCTCGGGGTGGTCGAGGCCGCGGTGATGCCGGCGATGCTGGTGTACCTGTGCCACTGGTTCACCCGGGCCGAACGCTCGCGCGCCAATACCTTCCTGATCCTCGGCAACCCGGTGACCATGCTGTGGATGTCCGTGGTCTCGGGCTACCTGGTGCAGCGATTCGACTGGCGCTGGATGTTCATCATCGAGGGCCTGCCGGCGGTGCTTTGGGCCTTTGTCTGGTGGCGCCTGGCCGATGATCGCCCGGCCCAGGCCAAGTGGCTCAGCGACCAGGAAAAACATGATCTGGAAAGTGCCTTGGCCGCCGAACAGGTCGGCATCAAGGCGGTGAAGAATTACGCCGAAGCCTTCCGCTCTCCCAAGGTGATCATCCTGGCGTTGCAGTTTTTCTGCTGGAGCATCGGCGTCTACGGGTTTGTGCTGTGGTTGCCGTCGATCCTCAAGGCAGGCCTGCAGATGAACATGGTCGAGGCCGGGTGGCTGTCGTCCTTGCCGTACCTGGCCGCGGTGATCGGCATGCTGGTGGTGTCCTGGGCGTCGGACAAGGCACAGAAGCGCAAGCGTTTTGTCTGGCCGCCGCTGCTGATCGCCTCTATCGCGTTCTACGCCTCCTACCTGCTGGGGGCCGAGCACTTCTGGTGGTCCTATGGCTTGCTGGTGGTCGCCGGGGCCTGCATGTACGCGCCCTACGGTCCGTTCTTCGCCATCGTTCCGGAAATCCTCCCGGCCAATGTCGCTGGCGGCGCCATGGCGTTGATCAACAGCATGGGCGCGCTGGGTTCGTTCGGCGGTTCGTACCTGGTGGGCTACCTCAACGGCACCACCGGCTCCCCTGGCATGTCCTTCCTGCTGATGAGCGGCGCCTTGCTGCTGTCGGTCGTGCTGACCCTCGCCCTCAAGCCCGGCGCAAGCGACCGGACCGTCTCCCACCCCGCGACGCCAAACCCGGCGCCTGCCCGTTCCTGAATCGAGACCCATCCATGAAAAAGCACGTGGTGTTGTACAAAACGCTGTCACCTCAATTGATGGCTCGCCTGCAAGCCCAGGCCCAAGTCACGCTCATCGAACGCCTCGATGCCCAAGGCCTGGCACAACTGCGCGACGCCCTGCCCACGGCCCACGGCCTGCTGGGCGCCAGCCTCAAGCTGGATGCGGCGCTGCTGGACCTGGCGCCGAACCTGCAAGCCATCGCCAGCGTCTCGGTGGGGGTCGACAATTACGACATCGACTACCTGACCGAACGCCGGATCCTGTTGACCAATACCCCGGACGTGCTCACCGAGACCACCGCGGACACCGGTTTCGCCCTGATCCTGGCAACCGCCCGGCGCGTGGTGGAGCTGGCCAACCTGGTGCGCAGCGGCGGCTGGCAACAGAGCATCGGCCCCCGGCATTTCGGCACCGACGTCCATGGCAAGACCCTGGGCATCATCGGCATGGGGCGCATCGGCGAAGCCTTGGCCCAGCGCGGCCACTTCGGCTTCGGCATGCCGGTGCTCTACCACAGCCACTCGCCCAAGCCCGCGGTCGAGCAGCGTTTCGACGCACGCTATTGCAGCCTCGAAACATTGTTGCAGCAGGCGGACTTCGTTTGCCTGACCTTGCCCTTGACGGCTGAAACCCAAGGGCTGATCGATGCGCAGGCGTTTGCCCGAATGCGTCCCGAGACCCTCTTCATCAATATCTCCCGGGGAAAAGTGGTGGATGAAGCGGCACTGATCGACGCCCTGCGCAACAAACAGATCCGTGGCGCGGGGCTGGATGTCTTCGAGCGCGAGCCCTTGAGTGCCGATTCACCGCTGTTGCAACTGGACAACGTGGTAGCGACACCGCACATGGGCTCGGCCACCCACGAGACCCGGGAAGCGATGGCGCGCTGTGCGGTGGACAACCTGTTGGCGGCATTGGTGGGTGAGCGGCCGGCGAATCTGGTGAATGCGGGGGCGTGGGTAGGCTGACGTATTGCCGCCTTCGAATATGCCATCGCAAGCAGGATCGCGATGGCAACCGTGTCCATTCAGACCTGCACGCAACACAACCTTCCCCGGACACCCCCGCCTTATAACACCTCTGCAGCCTTGTCGGATGGCCCTTTCGATCCGTTCTTAAAATAATATAAACATTCCAAACGACGAAAACAGCAACGAGAAACAATGCTTTCAACAAAGCAGCTACATTCCTACATCGCCCTCCTACTCAACAGCAAGAACAAACCTACGACAGCCTCGGAAGTCCCGCAATAGCCTTCATCCCACCCCAATGTTATTAATTAATCACTTGCGAACACACGCAAGTTGGGCACTCGCGTCGCGACACCCATTAACTACATTGGAGTAAATCGACATGGGCAGGAAACGCTCTGAAATAAATAATACCTTCTTTGGTCTGCCACAGGCATTAGGTTTTTCTAAAGGCCTCCTCGAAACGGAAGCCGATTTTTTTGCGTCACTGATCAATTAAACCAGTGACCGATTAAATATCGGCGAACAGATGCCGGAAGGATCTCCTTCCGGCATCTGTTAACGGAGATTCATATGTCCGAACGAGAACTAGCACCCACCGAAGCGCTATTCAATATCATGTCCACGCTTCATACACTGGGCCTCAGTGCAGTAACACGGTACACGACACCATCCAAGCTGGTAGCGACGGCTGAGTTGTTTGATGGCAACGATAATCTAGTTGAATCGGGGGCTGGCAAGGGACCAGACTCACTCATAGGCGCACTGGCAGAAAGCATTGAACACTTCAGCACCTTTCAGCCGCTTGCTGATTCTCCCCCACGGTATCGCTCCGATAAGATAGCTACTCAAAAAGCCGTCACAGAAGATGGGATTTTTACCAGCCTGCCTCACACCGGAAAATTAATCGAATGCTATAGGCTTACGTCGCTCGACAACAATGAAGAGTTATTCGCCCCTTGCGCCCTTCTATGCCCTGAAACGACGCAATCCGTCCACGAAGATTCGAATTCCGCATTGCATTTTCTATCTCGCTACTCATCAAACTCAGGAATTGCTTTTGGTTGCACAGAGAACGAAGCACTGTTACATGGCACGCACGAAATAATCGAGAGGCATATCCTGTCTCTTTTCTATATGACTATCTGTGGCCTCGGCCCGGCAATAGAACTGTACATACCTTCTACCGCTTTGCTTGAAACAGCGCTGAGGGGTCACCCCTCTGCCTTGGCATCAGTGAGAAAACTGCGAGTGATTATTATCAAGGATGTGCTGTCAGTTTATTTTGCCGTGGCATTTCCCAAAGCAGGCCCTGGACCTCACCATCTTTCACCCATTGGCTCCGGATGCTCGCTTGAAATCCATACTGCAATCCAAAGGGCAGTAACTGAACAGTTCCAGTCCGAGGACTTATATGATGCAACTGAAGAATCTATAGATAGAGAAGCTTTTGATTTACTATCCCAATCAAAGCACCTTAAACATCTAATTGACTTCGCACCAGTCACAAGTGCGACACTTCCTATTATTGATATTCCTGCGCACACCGGCTCCGCGACAGTTTCCACACAATTAGAAACACTGCAAAAAAACCTATCAAATACAGGATTGAAAATATTCCGTCGAACCGTAGCCTGCTTTTCAAGCAACAGCCTTGTCACTCAAGTTTATATCCCAGGACTTGAGCGCTTCAATATCATTCGAAGCGGTCGCTTGGTGGCGCCTCAGCACGTGTTGCGCGGTTGAACTACCGAAACACGAATCGACCAGGAGCGAGTACATGCACAGCATCCGCACAATGATAAAAAACGCCTATAAAAAACACACCAAACTCCTAGTAGTGACCATAGTCACGATCATCGCACTCAAACTCATCACACTCGCCCCGCCACTGTTACTTGGAACCATCATCGACACCCTGCAAGGCAACAGAAACCCAGCATCCAGCACGCTGCTCGCACTGACGACAGGCTTGATTGTCGCGGGATGTATTCATGCCATCATCACTCCGCTGCAAATCCATGCGCTGTCCAAGCTGGTACAAAGCATTATCATGAATGCGTCCATCGAGTGGATCACCGAACTCATGGGCAAGGAGTTTTCGTTATTCAATTCCTGGAGGATCGGCCACTTCATCAAATCGGTCGAGCGCGGAATTACTGCTCACGAACAACTGCTAACGTTCATTGTGACCATTGCGCTCCCCGTACTCTTGGAGTTCCTAGTTGTTGGGGCGGCTTTTATTTATATTGGGGGCAGTGAAATCTTTTTGAGCATGACGGCGTTTGGAATCATCTATCTGGCTGCTACCCATAAAATCATCAGATGGCGGAGAAAGCACATCGATGCAGTCAATGAACAGGAAGATGAATTAAGTGCCCACCTCTACAACACCCTCAACGCGGGAAAAGTCATAAAACTGGAAAGCACCATACCTACGGCCCTGCGCCCGTTGAACGCGGCGTTCGGAGGCTATGCCAACGCTGCGGTAACTACAGCATCATCGGGCGGCCTGCTGAGCACCGCCAAGATATTGTTCATCAGCCTTTCCACTGGGGGATTGCTCTACTGGGGCGTCGTGGACCAACTGTCGGGGCAGCCCAGTATCAGTGTCGGGCAGCTGGTTGCCATTTTTTCAATCGCGGGGAGCTATCTGCTCAGTATTTCAACCTTGACTGAAGGGTATCGTGTTCTTGATCAGTTCCTTGCAGACCAGCGTCAATTTCAAGGTCTGCTATCACTTCCGGATTTCGATTGCAGCAATCGGCTGGCGCGAGTTGATTCCCAGCGGTCCTCAGTCCTGGAACTCGGCCCCTGCGAAGTGGCAGGAGCAGGACCGCTTCGCCTGTCGATCAAGCGCTCCCTGGCATTTACTCAAGGGCAGTCAGTGGCCATTACGGGCCCTAGCGGCGCAGGCAAAACCACTTTTCTGGAAGTGCTCGCCGGACTTGATGCATCAACGCGAGACCAACTGAGTATCGACTCGGCACCGGTCTCACTTTTGACCGGTCAAGCTCACCTGGACGCCTTGAGATACTGTCCACAACAACCACGGTTTCTGGAAGGCTTTTTTGAACAATCGGTTCTGTTCGGAGGCAACGCATCGCCGATTTTGTCTAGAGCCATACAGCAATTGGAACTGGATGAGATCGTGACAACACGTCAGGTCAGCGAAAATGCATCGAATATCTCGGGAGGTGAAGCCAAACGCCTATCGCTGCTGCGCCTGATCAACAAGCCCGGAAAATTCAATATGTTCGACGAGCCAAGCGCATCCATCGAACCCAGGCTGACCACGCCCCTCTGGGACCTGTTATTCGACGTTTTTGCTGGGCAGGGGTTGATCTGTGTCACCCATGACGTTGACCACCTGCATCGGTTTGATCGGGTCATTGTGATGCATGACGGGGCAATCGTGGACGATGGTCCGTGGCGGGAGTTGGTCGACAGGCCAGCAGTCAAGCTGCTGGTGGATGAGATTAGGATGCAGAGCTAACGAAATAGGGTGGTGGATCTGCTGCCGTCATCGCGAGCAAGCTCGCTCCCACAGGTTTTTCGGTTTGCCCAGGATTTAAGGAATGACACAAGTCCCTTGTGGCGAGGGAGCTTGCTCCCGTTCGGCTGCGCGTAGGAGCTGCCGAAGGCTGCGATCTTTTGATCTTTCGCTCGGGACTCAATTGTCTGGGAAAAGATCGCAGCCTCGTTGCACTCGACAGCTCCTACACAGCTCCTACACCGCAGCCCAGCGGGAGCATGCTCCCTCGCCACGGGGGCTATGTCGGCTGACGGGTTTCGATGTTGTCCAGTGCACGGTTCGCCAGCAGGCTGCCCAGTTCGATCAGTTGCTGAATGCCCAGGAGGAAATGCCGGCGTGAACCGTCCAGGTCGAAGGCAAGGTCATTGACCATGGCATTGGCCGAAGCCAGGGTTTCGCTGAGGTTGGCAAGCAGGCTTTCGGTGTCGATGTCTTTGTTGACGGTGAAGAGTTGGCCGGGCGCAGGTTCTGCTTCGGCTTTGTCCGGTTTGGGGTTCAGGTAATGGTCGAGGACTCGGTCGGTGACTTCGTCGTGTTTTTGGGACTTGGTTTTTGGACGCGGTGAGGTTGGTTCGGTGTTCGGCGGGTTTGGAGTTGCTTTGAACATTGATAAAGCTCCAGGTGAGAAATTGGAGCCATCCCTCTCGCTACCAAACGAATGGGTGATGGCCATACGGAGGTTGGTAGACCGGTCACCTGAGAACCCGGCGCATCCGAAGACGCCCTACGCATGGCCACCATAAAACGGAGGGCGAAGAGCCCCGTGCATTCAATGGACTGCGCGTCAGGAGAGCCGGGCTACCAAACCCGATCGCTGATTCCTCAGCGACCCGGAAACGATAGAACCTGCCTCCCAAGCGCACAAGCCGGCGGATTCTGGCGCAGTCGTAGGCAATGGCGCAAGACAACGTAGCCCGATACAGAACACTCCTACATCCCGATAAACACCCCTTCATTTTGTGAGTGCTTCGCACTCAAGCGGGAGCAAGCTCCCTCGCCACGGGGTAAGTGCGCCTGTCGGGTGGGATTCATGGCAAGCAACCCCACCCCCACAATCTTTCCAAGCCGATCACAATTCACACGGCCAATCAAAATCCCGTTAGTCGCCACCCCCCGCCATGCATTAAAGTAACGCCCCCAGCCCCGGCGTTATCCGAACGCCTGGGGCCACCCTTTCCAGGAACAGTCACCGATGGAACATCGTGAAGCGCTGCTGGCGCTGCGAACCTTTCTTTCAACGCAGATTCTCGGCCAGGAAAAACTCATCGAGCGCCTGCTCATCGCCTTGCTCGCCGACGGTCATATGCTGGTGGAAGGCGCGCCTGGGCTGGCCAAGACCAAGGCCATCAAAGAGCTGGCCGAGGGCATCGAAGCGCAGTTCCATCGTATCCAGTTCACCCCTGACCTGCTGCCCGCCGACATTACCGGCACGGAAATCTACCGGCCGGAAACCGGCAGTTTCGTGTTCCAGCAAGGGCCGATTTTCCATAACCTGGTGCTGGCGGACGAAATCAACCGCGCCCCGGCCAAGGTCCAGTCGGCCCTGCTCGAAGCCATGGCCGAACGCCAGGTCAGTGTCGGGCGCAGCACGTATGAACTGTCGCCGCTGTTCCTGGTGATGGCCACGCAGAACCCGATCGAGCAGGAAGGCACCTACCCGCTGCCCGAAGCCCAGCTCGACCGGTTCCTGATGCATGTCAAGATCGGTTTTCCCGATGCTGCCGTGGAGCGCCGCATCCTGCAGCAGGCCCGGGGTGAAGCGCTGAACGGCGAGACCAAGCCCGAGCGCCGCGTGAGCCAGCAGGCGATCTTCTCCGCACGCAAGGAAATCCTCGGGTTGTACATGGCCGACGCCGTGGAGGAGTACCTGGTGCAACTGATCATGGCCACCCGCAACCCGGCCAAGTTCGATCCGGAAATGGCCGAGTGGATCGCCTACGGCGCCAGTCCGCGGGGTTCCATCGCCCTTGACCGCTGCGCCCGTGCCCATGCCTGGCTGGCCGGGCGCGACTTTGTCAGCCCGGAAGATATCCAGGCCGTGCTGTTCGACGTGCTGCGCCATCGCATCATCCTGTCGTTCGAAGCCGAGGCCGCCGGCATCGACCAGGACCGGGTCGTGCAGCGGATTCTCGACGTCGTCGCTGTCGCTTGAGCATGAGTCATGAATAACCCCCTGGCGCCCGCACCGGGCATCCGCGTCAGCCTTTCGGAGCTGATCGAGATGCGCCATCGCGTGCGCGAGGTGCAGCTGTTCTCGACACCGGGCCAGCGCAGCCCGCTGATCGGCCTGCACCACTCCAAGCTGCGCGGGCGTGGGGTGGATTTCGACCAGGTGCGGGTCTACCAGGCCGGCGACGACGTACGCACCATCGACTGGCGTGTCACCGCCCGGACCCAGGAGCCTCACACCAAGCTGTTCCACGAAGAGCGGGAGCGGCCGATCTTCATCATGATCGAGCAAAGCCACCGGCTGTTCTTCGGCTCGGGGCTGATGTTCAAGTCGGTACTCGCCGCCCAGGCCGCCAGCCTGATCGGCTGGGCCGCGCTGGGGCATAACGACCGGGTCGGCGGCCTGGTGTTCGGTAACAACACCCATTACGAGGTCAAGCCCCGGCGCAGCAAGCAGAGCCTGTTGCAATTGCTCAACCGGCTGGTGCGGGTCAATCAGTCACTGCACACCGAGGGCGAGCCGGACCGCGACTCGTTCGGCATCGCCCTGCGCCGGGCCCGGGAAGTGCTGCGGCCCGGCAGCCTGGTGATCGTGATTTGCGACGAGCGTGCATTGTCCGACAGCGCCGAACAGCAACTGAGCCTGCTGTCGCGCCATTGCGATCTGTTGCTGCTGCCGCTGTCGGACCCGCTGGATCACGCCTTGCCCGCCGCCGGCTTGCTGCGCTTCGCCCAGCGTGGCGCGCAGTTGGAGCTCGACACCCTGAATTTCGAACTGCGCCAGGCCTATCGCGCCCAGGCCGAGGCACGCCAGGCGCGTTGGGAATTGCTGGCGCAAAAGCTGCGAATCCTGATGATGCCCCTGAGTACCCAGGGCGACATGGTCGAGCAGCTGCGCGACTACCTGAACCCCAAGCGGGCCGGGAAAAGCCGATGAGCAGTCTCGATCAATTGCAGCCGCTGATGGCACCACCGCCCATTGGTTTCTGGCCGCCCGCGCCGGGCTGGTGGTTGCTACTGCTGATGTTGCCGTTGCTGGGCCTGGGGCTGTGGCAATTGCGCCGGTTCATTCCCGCCAAGCGCACCGCCGACCGCAGCGAGCAACCCCTGGACCCGGTGCGCCTGGCCGCCCTGGCCGAACTCGCCCGGCTGCCCAAGCCCTACGACGGCGCGCCGGCCGGCGCCTGGTTGCAGCAACTCAACGGGCTGCTCAAGCGCCTGTGCCGCAACCACTACCCCTACAGCCAGAGCCACACCCTCAACGGGCGCAAATGGCTGGCCTTCCTGGATAACCGTTGCCCGGCCGCTGGCTTGACGCGCTGGATGGTATTGGTGGAAGGCGCCTACAAGCCCGAATGCAAGCTCGATGACAAAGCCATCGCCGGCCTGACCCAGGCGGTCGAAATCTGGATTCGCAAACATGTTTGAATTCGCCTGGCCGTGGGTGTTCGCCCTGTTGCCGCTGCCCTGGCTGATGCGCTTGGTGCTGCCGGCGGCCGACAGCGGCGAGCCGGCGCTCAAGGTCAGCTTCCTCGGCGACCTGGAAGGCCTGGTGGGCCGTCGGGCCCGGGCCAATCTGCCGACCTGGCGGCAACAAGCGCCCTTTATCCTGCTCTGGCTGCTGTTGCTGATCGCCGCTGCACGACCGCAGTGGCTGGGGGAACCGCTGCCCATTGCCGCCAGCGGGCGCGACCTGCTGGTGGCGGTGGACGTCTCGGGCTCCATGGACTTTCCCGACATGCAGTGGAAAGACGAAGAAGTCAGTCGCCTCGCGCTGGTCCAGCACATGCTCGGGGATTTTCTCGAAGGACGCGAAGGTGACCGGGTCGGCCTGATCCTGTTCGGCAGCCAGGCCTACTTGCAGGCACCGCTGACCTTCGACCGCCGCACCGTGCGTCGTTGGCTCGACGAGGCGCGCATCGGCATCGCTGGCAAGAATACCGCCATCGGCGACGCCATCGGCCTGGCCCTCAAGCGCCTGCGCCAGCGTCCGGCCCACAGTCGCGTATTGATCCTGGTCACCGACGGTGCCAACAACGGCGGCGAAATCGACCCGCTGACCGCCGCGCGGCTGGCCGCCGACGAAGGCGTGAAAATCTACCCGATCGGCATTGGTGCCGACCCGGAACAAAGTGGCACGGCGGGCTTCCTCGGCGTCAACCCGAGCCTGGACCTCGACGAACCGTCCCTCAAGGAGATTGCCCAGGTCACGGGCGGTCGCTATTTTCGTGCCCAGGATGGTGAGCAATTGCTGGCGATCAAGACCACCCTCGACCAGCTCGAACCGGTGACCCAGCAACCGACCCAGGCACGCCCTGCCCTGGCGCTGTATCACTGGCCCCTGGCCGCTGCGCTGCTGTTGAGCCTATTGCTGGTGGTCAGGGCGCGCTGGCCGGACAATCCACTGCAACGCCTGTTCAACCGGCCGCTGTTCCAGCCGTCCCAACCTACCGAGTGGCGCCAGCGGCTCAAGCGCCTGCGCTTGCGGAGGCGTCGATGATCGCCCTCTGGCCGCACTGGCTGCGCCCCTGGTTCGTGTTACTGCTGCCGTTGCTGGGCTGGTTGCTCTGGCAATTGTGGCACCGGCAGAAACGGGTGGGCCGCTGGCAGATGATCTTGCCGCCGGCCTTTCATGCGGTACTGCTCAGTGGTGGCAGTGGTCGGGAAAGCCGGCTGCCGTGGATTGCCCTGGGCCTGGGCTGGCTGCTGATCGTGCTGGCGTTGCTGGGGCCAAGCTGGGCGCGGGTCGAACAGACCAGCCAGAAACCCGCCGATCCGCTGGTAGTGATACTGGAACTGACCCCGGAAATGCTCGCCACCGATGTCCCGCCCACGCGCCTGGAACAGGCCCGGCGCAAGGTGCTGGACCTGCTGCAGAACCGCAGCGATGCCCAGACCGCGATCATCGTCTATGCCGGCAGCGCCCATACGCTGGTGCCGCTGTCCGACGACCTGGCCACCAGCACCAACCTGCTCGAAGCCCTTGCGCCGTCGATCATGCCCCAAGGCGGTCATCGCGCCGACCTGGCCGTTCATAAAGCCATGGCCCTGCTGGACCAGGGTGAACTCGGCCACGGTCGGATCCTACTGATCGGTTCGTCGTTGAACGAGCAGGAACGTGAAGGTATCCGCCAGGTCCTGGACGGTTCCGCCACCCAATGGCTGATGCTGGGCATCGGTACCCGCGAAGGCGCGCCGGTGGCCCAGGAAGATGGCAGTTACCTCAAGGATGCCCAGGGCTCGATCCTGGTACCGCGCCTGGACAACCCGGGCCTCAAGGCCTTCGCCAACGAACTGGACGGCCGCTACCGACCGGCGCGGCTGGATGACAGCGACCTGCGTGGCCTGGGTCTGCTGGGCGGTCCTCGCCATCTGCGCAGCGACGGCCAGACGTTGCGCCTGGACACCTGGGCCGACCAGGGTTATTGGCTGCTCCTGCCCTTGTTGCTGCTGGCCGCTTGCGCCGGGCGTCGAGGCTGGCTGTTCTGCCTGCCGCTGCTGTTCGTCTTGCCGCAAACCGGCCACGCTTTCGAATTCCAGGATTTGTGGTTGCGCCCCGACCAACAGGGCCAGCACTTGCTCAAGCAAAAGCGCCCGGTCGAAGCCGCCGCCCACTTCGAAGACAGCCAATGGCAAGGCGTCGCCCTGTACGAAGCCGGCCAATACAGCGAAGCCGCCCGGCGCTTCGCCGAAGGCAACGACGCCCGTGCCCACTACAATCGTGGCAATGCCCTGGCCCGAAGTGGTGAGCTGGAAGCCGCACTGGATGCCTATGAACAAGCCCTGGAATTGCAACCCGACCTGCGCCCGGCCCAGACCAACAAGGCCCTGGTGCAGAACCTGTTGAACGAACAGGCACCACCGACGCCAGAGCCCAAGCCCGCCGAACGCGAGGAGCCGGGCCAGGCCGAGCAAACGCCGGATAGCACTTCGACGAGTCAATCTTCCGAAGCAGGCCAGCCATCCGCCGAGGCAACCGCGACACCGGACGAATCCCAACCCCCGCGAACCGCGCAAGCGCCCACCGCCCAGGATGTGCCGGGCAGCGAGCTGCCTGACGAGCAGACCACCACGCCGCCGCTGCGCCCCGCCGCCGGCCAGCGTAATGAAGAAGAACAACGCCAGGCCATGGAACAATGGCTGCGCCAGATCCCGGACAACCCCGGCGAGCTGCTCAGGCGTAAATTCTGGTATGAACAGCAAAGCCATCAGGCCCAGGGAAAAACCCCATGACCCGCTTCACCGCCTACCTCCTCGTCTTGCTGCTCTGGGTCTCTGGAGCCCAGGCTGCACAGTTGACGGCCAGTGTGGACCGCAGCCGCCTGAACTCCGGGGAAACGGTGGAGCTGACCCTGGAATCCAACGACGCCACGCTGTTCGGCAAACCCGACCTGGGCCCGCTCCAGGCCTTGTTCGATGTGCGCGGCACCCGTCAGGTCAACCAGTTGACGACCCTCGACGGCGAGAACCGCGCCACCACCCGCTGGATCGTCACCCTGCTGCCGCGCCAGAGCGGTACCGTGATCATTCCCCCGCTGCAACTGGGCGAAGTGACCAGCCAGCCGATCACCTTGCAAGTCATCGAAAGCGAAACCCGCAATGCGTCCGGGACCCTGGCGCCGGTGTTCATCGAGGCCAGCCTCGACCAGACCCAGGTGTATGTGCAGGCCCAGGCCATCCTGACATTGCGCATCTACCATTCGGTGTCGCTGTACGACGACAGCAGCCTGACGCCGCTGCACATCCCCGATGCCCGCACCGAACAACTGGGCGAATCGCGTACCTATGAAAAGGTCATCAACGATGTGCGCCACGGCGTGATCGAACTGCGTTATGGCATCTACCCGCAGCGCAGCGGCGAACTGACGATCCCGGCCCAGACCTTCAGCGCCACCCTGGTCGAACCGGTAGCCCAGGACGCGGCCCCTTCGGGCCCCAAGCCCGGCCAATTGATGCGGGTAAGCTCCGAGCTATTGCAGTTGAACGTCAAGCCCAAGCCCGCCAGCTACCCGGCCGATGTGCCTTGGCTGCCAGCGCGCAGCCTGTCCTTGAGCGAGAGCTGGAGCCCGGAACCGACCCACAGCCAGGTGGGCGACTCCCTGACCCGCAGCCTGACCCTGGAAGCCGAAGGCCTGGCCAGCGCCCAATTACCACCGCTGCCGGCCACTGAGATCAACGGCCTGCGACGTTATCCGGACCAGCCGGTACTCAGCAGCCGCAGCAGTGAACGCGGGCTGGTGGGCAGCCGCGAAGACCGCGAGGCGCTGGTGCCCAACCGTAGCGGCACCATCGAGCTGCCACCGGTGGAAGTGGTCTGGTGGAACACCCTGGAAGATCACCTGGACCGCACCAGCCTCCCGGCGCGGACCCTGCAGGTGGCGAACAATCCGAGCCTGATGGTGGATACACCCGCCGGCACGGCGCAGATCGTGACGACGGTCGACAGCGAGACCCTGTGGTATTGGCAACTGAGCAGCCTGATCCTGGCCTGCACGACGCTGCTCGGCTTTGGCTTGTGGTGGCGCGCCCGTTGGCAGCCGGCCGTCCTGCGCTCGACCCAGGCCGGACCGAGCCCGCGCACCCTGCTGGACGACCTCAAGCGCACCTGCCTGGCCAACGACCCCCACGCCACCCGCCAGGCCCTGGACGCCTGGGCCCGCCAGCAACCGGAAACCCTGGCCGACATGGCGGCGCGCTTCGTGCCGCTGTCCGACGCCCTGGACGGCCTCAACGGCGCGCTCTACAGCGAGACCGGCCAGCATTGGCAAGGCGAAGACCTGTGGCGCGCCATCCGCACCATCCCGCCTACCGAAGGGGCGCTGGATTCGGCCGGTGATTCCGGGTTGCCGCCGCTTTACCCCAAGTAACTCACGCATTGATGCAGAGCAATAAAGCCAGCCACAGCACCTGTGGCGAGGGGATTTATCCCCGCTGGGCTGCGAAGCGGCCCCAACACTGTCGACGCCATCAAACAGGCAAATGAAGATGCAGGATTCCAAGGCTGCTTCGCAGCCTATCGGGGATAAATCCCCTCGCCACAGAGTTGACTCCAGACTTGATCGGTACATCCAACGAAGTTGAACAAGTCCTCCCCCCCGTTTCCCAGTAAACTCTCCTTCTTTTAGCCGCCCTTCTCTTCATCGCGGCCATCATCTGTTTTCTGGAGTTTGCCTTGCGTCTGTTTCACACCTCCGACTGGCACCTGGGGCAAAACCTGCACGGTCAGGAACGGGATTTCGAACACGCCTGTTTCCTCGACTGGCTGCTGCGTCAGCTGACCCACGAAAAACCCGATGCGCTGCTGATCGCCGGCGACATCTTCGACACCGTCAACCCGCCGGTCAAAGCCCAGGAGCGGCTTTACGACTTCATCGTCAGCGCCCATGAGCAAAACGCCAACCTGACCATCGTGATGATCGCCGGCAACCATGACTCCGGCTCGCGCATCGAGCTGCCTGCGCCGCTGATGCGCCGCTTGCGCACCCACGCCCTGGGCCGGGTGTTGTGGCTGGACGACGGCCAACTGGACGTCGAGCGCCTGTTGTTGCCATTGCCCGATGCCAAGGGCAAGGTCAAGGCGTGGTGCCTGGCCCTGCCGTTCCTGCGCCCCGCCGAAGTCACCGGCGCGCAACTGGGCGACGACTACCTGCGAGGTATCGGTCAGGTGCATGAGTGGCTGATCGCCGCGGCCAACAGCAAGCGCAAGAAAGGCCAGGCGCTGATTGCCATCAGTCATGCGCACATGGCCGGCGGTTCGGTGTCCGAGGACTCCGAGCGCAGCCTGATCATCGGCAACGCCGAGGCCCTGCCCGCCAGTCTGTTCGGCCCGAGCATCAGCTACGTCGCCCTCGGCCACTTGCACAAACCGCAGAAGGTCAACGGCGAAGAGCGCATCCGTTACAGCGGCTCGCCGATCCCACTGTCATTCTCGGAAATTGGCTACCAGCATCAGATTCTCGACATCACCCTGGACGGCGAAACCCTGGTCAAGGTCGAACCGCGCCTGATTCCCCGGGCCGTCAACCTGCAACGCCTGGGCCCGGCTCCCCTGGCCGATATCCTTGGGCAACTCAAGGCGCTGCCCGACATCGACCTGCTGGCCGACATCCAGCGCCAACCCTGGCTGGAAGTGCGGGTGCGCCTCGACGAACCGCAGCCGGACCTGCGCCACCAGGTTGAAACCGCACTGCAAGGCAAGGCCGTGCGCCTGGTACGGATCGCCGCCGAGTACGCCGGCAACGGTGGCGCCGGCAGTGCCGATGACGACAACGCGCTGGTGGAACTGGATCAACTCAGCCCGCAGGAACTGTTCAGCCGCGCCTGGCAGGACACCTATGGCAACGAAGTGGATGAACAGACCCTCAAGGACTTTGCCGTGCTGTTGCAAGACGTGCAGATGGAGAGCGAGCAACCATGAAGATCCTCGCGATCCGCCTGAAGAACCTGGCGTCCCTGGCCGGGCCGTTTGAAATCGATTTCACCGCCGAACCCTTGGCCAGCGCCGGCCTGTTCGCCATTACCGGTCCCACCGGCGCCGGCAAGAGCACGCTGCTCGACGCCTTGTGCCTGGCGCTGTTCGGCGCCGTGCCGCGCCTCAACAATACCGGTCGCGATGCCAAGGTGCCGGACGTCGATGGCGAGATTGCCACGGGCGATCCGCGCACGCTGTTGCGCCGTGGCACCGGCGATGGCTTTGCCGAAGTGGATTTTCGCGGCATCGACGGGCGCCGCTACCGGGCCCGCTGGGAAGCCAATCGCGCCCGGGAAAAGGCCGGCGGCAAGTTGCAAGCCAGCCGCCAGAGCCTGCGGGACCTGGACAACGATCAGCTGCTGGCGAGCCAGAAAGGCGAATACAAGACTCAGCTCGAAGCCGCACTGGGCCTGAACTTCGAGCAGTTCACCCGCGCCGTGTTGCTGGCCCAGAGCGAGTTCAGCGCGTTCCTCAAGGCCGACGACAACGACCGCAGCGAACTGCTGGAAAAACTCACCGACACCGCCCTGTATACCCGCCTCGGCCGCCGCGCCTTCGACAAGGCCAAGCAAGCCAAGGAAACCCATAAACAACTGCAGGACCAGGCCACCGGTGTCACCCCGCTGGCCCCCGAAGCCCGGGCCGAGCTCGACCAGCGCTTCAACGACGCCCAGCAACACCTCAAGGCCCAACAGGCGCAACTCAAGCAACTGGAGCTGCAACACACCTGGCTGCGCGACCTGCGCCAATTGCAGGATGAACACGCCAGCGCCGCCGAACAGCTGCAACAGGCCCAGGCCGATTGGAACGCCCTGGCCGACGAACGCCTGAAGCTGACCCGCCTGGAACAGCTGGCGCCCCAGCGCCATCAGTTCATCCGCCAGGCGGAACTGAGCCGGCAGCTCGAACCCTTGGCCGCGCAGATCCAGCAGCTCACCCAGCGGCAAATCGACCTGCACCAGCAGCAAACCGAACTGGAAAAAGGCCTGGGCGTCACGCAACTGGCATTGGCCGCGGCCCGGCAACAAAGCAGCGACAGCGCGCCGCTATTGCGCCAGGCTTTCGAGGAACAAAGCACCCTCGCCCGTCTCGTCAGAGACGCCGGCCAGGCCGCCGAGCACCAGGACCAGGCGCAACAAGCCTGCACCGAAGGCCAGCGCGCCATCGACACCTTGCTCGAACAGCAGAAACAGGTGGCCGAGCGCTTGCAGCGCATCGCCGACGAGCTTGAACAAAGCACGCATCTGGCACCGCTGAGCGACGCCTGGAACGCCTATCGCGATCGCCTCCAACAACTGATGCTGATCGGCAATCGCCTGAACCAGGGCCAGGCCGAACTCTCCATGCTGGAGCAGGGCGCTGCCCGTGCCGCCGAGGAACTGGCCAGCCGCCGACAAGACCTCGAGGTGCTGTACAAGGAAGCTGGCGCCGAGCCGGAGGCCGTGGCCGAACAGATCCAATTGCTCGGCACCCTGCTGCAAGACAACCGCAAGCAACTGCGTGCCTTCGAAGACCTGACCCGGTTGTGGGCCAGTCAGCAAGAGCTGGACAACCGGGGTGCCGAGCTTGAGCGACGCCAACAACAGGCGTTGCAGGAACGTGACCGCCTGGTGCGCGAGGGTGGTGAAGCCAAGGCCGAGCTGACCATCGCCGAACAGACCCTGACCGTGACCCGCGAACTGCTGGAACGCCAGCGCCTGGCCCGCAGCGAAAGCGTCGAACAACTGCGCGCACAGTTGCAGGACGAGCAGCCCTGCCCGGTGTGTGGCAGCGTCGAGCACCCTTATCATCAGCCCGAAGCCCTGTTGGAAAACCTCGGACGCTTCGATGAAGCCGAAGAGGCCAACGCCCGCAAAGCCGTCGAGCGGCTCAATGAAACAGTCATCGACCTGCGGGCGCAATACAGCGGGGTCATCGCCCAGCTCAAGGAACTCAAGCAACAACAGGAACAGCTCGCCAGCCAGCAACAGAGCCTGGCCCCCAGCCTGGAGGCCCACCCGTTGTCGGCGCAACTGCTGGCCCAGGATTCGGGCAAGCGCGACGCCTGGCTGGCCCAACAGAACAGCCAATTGCACCTGCGCATCAGCCAGGACGAACAACGCCAAGCCGCCCTGCTGACCCTGCAACAGGACGCCGCACGCCTGGGCCAGCGCTTGCGCGAGGCCGAAACGGCCAGCCAGCAGGCGTCACACCACCTGGGCAACCAGCAGCAAGCACTGGCCCGCGACCGCCAGCGCCTGGACGAGGAACTGGACCACTTCAGCGCCCTGCTGCCGACGGACACCTTGCAGGCCTTGCGCAACGAGCCCGCCGCGACCTTCCTGCAGCTCGACCAGCAGATTGCCCAACGCCTGGAGCAACTGGAACAGCAGCGCGACGAACTGGACGAACAACGCCAGCGCCAGCAGACCCTGGAGAAAGAGCAGGACCGCCAGCAGACCCGCGTCCAGCAGCTGGAAGCGGCCCGCTTGCAATTCAGCGCCCTGAGCGAACAACAGCAAGCCTGCCAGGAGAAACTCGCGCAACTGCTCGGCGAGCACCTCAGCGCCGAACAATGGCAACAACAACTCGACCAGCGCCTGGAACAGACCCGGGAGGCCGAGGCGACGGCCAATCAGCAGTTGCAGCAAGTGCGCAACAGCCTTGTGCAACTGGCCGCCGAACTCAAGGCCCGCCGGGAGCAGGCGCAATCCCTGGACCACGAACTTCAGGCATTGACCACGGGTATCGCGCAGTGGCGCACCGGCCATCCTGAACTGGACGATGCCGCCCTCGAAGCCCTGCTCAGCCTGGACGAGCAACACGTCGGCCAGTTGCGCCAGCGCTTGCTCAACAGCGAAAAGGCCATCGAACAGGCCAGCGTATTGCTCACCGAACGCGAGCAGCGCCTGCACAACCACCAGGCCCAGCACAACGGTAACCTGGCGCCCGAGCGACTCGCCGAAGCCCTCGCCGAACTGCAAGCTCAATTCGCCGTCAGCGAACAGCGTTGCGCCGAACTGCGTGCCGAACAGGCCGAGGACCAGCGCCGGCAGAACGCCAACCAAGCCCTGGCCCAGCAGATCGAACAGGCCTACGCCGAATACCAGCGCTGGGCGCGCCTCGATGCCCTGATCGGCTCGGCTACCGGCGACCGCTTCCGCAAGCTGGCCCAGGCCTACAACCTCGACTTGCTGGTGCATCACGCCAATGCCCAATTGCGGCAACTGGTGCGCCGCTACCGGCTCAAGCGTGGCGGCAGCATGCTCGGTCTGCTGGTGATGGACACGGAAATGGGGGATGAACTGCGCTCGGTGCATTCGTTGTCCGGCGGCGAAACCTTCCTGGTCTCCCTCGCCCTGGCCTTGGGCCTGGCCTCGATGGCGTCCAGCACATTGAAGATCGAATCGCTGTTCATCGACGAAGGCTTCGGCAGCCTCGATCCCGAATCGCTGCAACTGGCGATGGACGCCCTCGACGGCTTGCAGGCCCAAGGCCGCAAGGTCGCGGTGATTTCCCACGTGCAGGAAATGCACGAGCGGATCCCGGTGCAGATCCAGGTGCGACGCCAAGGCAACGGGTTGAGCACCGTGGAGGTGAAATGAGCCTCGCCACGCTCTATTCCTTCCGCCGCTGCCCCTATGCGATGCGGGCGCGCATGGCCTTGCGCTACAGCGCGGTCGACGTGGCGATTGTCGAAGTCAGCCTGAAGGCCAAGCCCGCCGAGATGCTCGCCCTCTCCAGCAAAGGCACGGTGCCGGTGCTGCAGGTCGATGGCCGGGTGATCGATGAAAGCCTGGAGATCATGAACTGGGCCTTGGCCCGGCACGACCCGCAAGACTGGCGGCTACGGGACAACGTCGATGGCCAGGCGTTGACGGCGGCGTTGATCGAGGAAAACGACCAGGTGTTCAAGCTGCACTTGAATCGCTACAAATACCCCGAGCGCTACCCCGAGCACCCGAAGGAACATTACCGCAGCCAGGGCGAAGACTTTCTGCGCCGCCTGGAGGTACTGCTTGAAACCCGGCCGTTTCTGGCAGCTGAGCACCAGAGCCTGGCGGACGTGGCAGTGATACCCTTCATACGGCAATTCGCCCACGTCGACCGCGACTGGTTTGCCCAGGCACCCTATCCGCGGCTACAGGATTGGCTGCAGAGGTTCCTGGCGTCGGAGCTGTTCGTGGCGATCATGGCCAAGTAACGCCCTGCACAAAAACCCTTGTGGCGAGGGCAAGCCTTGCTCCCACAAAATATCAATAACCGGCCTGGTCCGATCAATCGCTCAGCAGACTCAATAAGCGCTCGCGCGCCACTTCCAACTCACCGGTATCCGGTTGGGCCGCCGAGACAATCGGCGTGGAGTAGAGAAACAGCAGCATCACTGCCAGACGCATCGCCATGGTGTCGATCCTTATCTGCGAAGGAGTCAATTTGTCAGCGTCAAATTTAAACACATGGCCAAGTGATATTACAGCGGGACTTTTCCAGAAACGGCGAAGCCTGCGATCTTTTCTCTTTCACCCGGTGTTCAGTGAAGATGAAAAGATCGCAGGCTTCAGGCGTTGCGCGAGATTTCAGTGTTGGGTCTTGTGGTCCAGCGCCGCATAGAAGTTGGCGCTTTGTTGCAGGTATTTCTCGGTGTAGCTCTGGGTACGGTTTTTCTTGTCGCTGATCTCGACACTGGCACTGGCGGGCAGCGCCACGGTGGCAGAGATGGCGGAAGCGGCGATCACGGAGAAGAGATTCAGATTCATGGCGGTAGACCTCGGATTCAGTTGGCTGACTTGCCCGGTTGGGCCGTGGAGCAAACTTACGCGCCGAGGCGTCTCGCTTTGAAATGCTTTGTAGTACTAGCGAATATCAGTCTCGTTGATACAACAGCGCAGGCCTTGAAAAACAAGGCCTGCGGTCTATTGACGCAGCATGAACTTCAAGTCGCTCGGCGCATCCATCGGCATTTTCTGCACGGTTTTACCCAGCAGGCCGGTCTTTGGATCGCGCTCGACCACCACGATCTGGTTGCTCTTCTGATTGGCAATCAGCAGGAATTTTCCGCTCGGGTCGAGGCTGAACTCCCGCGGATGATCGCCTTCGACCGAGCGCCGCTGCAGCTCTTTGAGCGTGCCCGCAGCCGGGTCAATGGCGAACACCAGCACTTCGTTGGTGGTGCCACGGTTACTGACGTAGAGGAACTTGCCGTCCCTGGAAGCATGCAGCGCAGCCGCCGCCCTGCCCGGCTGGGGTTTGCCGGCGGCCAGGTCGACCAGTTGGCGCTGGGTCAGGCGGCCGTCCTGGTAATCGAACACCGCCACTTGCGCGCTCATTTCCATGGTCAGCCAGGCGTGCTTGCCGTCAGCGCTGAACAGCAGGTGACGCGGTCCGCTGCCGGGTGGCAATTGCACGAAGGCCGGATCGGCGGCAGTCAGCGGCAGCTCGGGATTGGCTTTGGGGTCGTAGCGGTAGATGAACACCTTGTCCGCCCCCAGGTCGTTGGCGAACACGTACTTGCCATCGGGCGACGAGACCGCCGAGTGCACGTGGGCCGACATCTGCCGCTCAGGGTTGACCCGGCTCGGTTGATGGCTGCTCAGTTGCACCACCGGCGACAGTTTGCCGTCGGCGCCCACCGGCAATACCGCCAGGGTGCCGCCCGGGTCCTCCAGCACCGAATAGTTGCTGACCAGCAGATGCCGACCATCGCCGCTGAGGCTGGAATGCGTCGGCTCGTTGCCCAGGGATTGCACCTGGTTGATCAGGCTGATGACATGGGTCTTCGGGTCGATGGCATAGCTGCTGACCTTGCCCACCGGGTCTTTCTGGCCCGGACCGTTTTCGTTGACCACGAACAGCCGGGTCATGTCGCTGGACAGCGTCAGCCATGAAGGATTGTCAGTCTTGATCACTTGCAACGGGTTGGCATCGAGCTGGCCAGTGCGGCTGTCGAACTGCAACCGATAGATGCCCTGGCTCTGGCCGGCGGTGTAGGAACCCACCAGCACTTGATGGCGCTCGCTGGTATCCGCCTGGACGCCCATGGCACCCACGCTGCCGGCCATCAACAATGGCCAGAGCCTACGCATTTTCATCTTCGTCATCCTCATCGTCGTGGCCGCTGGTGGCGTCCACGCATTCCAGACGGTGGTCACCTGAATCACTGGTGATGATCCAGTGATTCGAAGCCTTGTCGAACGTCGCGGCCTGCATTTGCGCCGGCGTGAAACGCCAGTGCTCGAGGGTGCGGCCGTTCATGCACTCGACGTGCAGTTGGTCCTGATCGTCGAGCTCAAAATTGAAAGCGTGCAGCCCGTCGATAATCAGCATGTCGCAGGAGTCGAGGGCTTGCAGCAGGGGAGCGGTTACGGCAGTCATGGTGATCAGTCGGTCTTTGGGAAAGTAGCCATGATAACCCAATGGGCGAGTGGACCTTGGGCCATAAGGTTCGAAAGCACCTTTGACTGGTAGATCGCCATCGCGAGCAGGCTCGCTCCCACACAGGATCAGCGGTGGCCCCCTACTTCAGGTTCACAAAAAATCCCCTGTGGGAGCGAGCCTGCTCGCGATGGCGGCAGTCCATCAAACCTCAATGCAACTGCCCCACCGCGGCCGTCAGAGCGCCTCGCGCCCCGGCACCCCATCCACCAACCGCAGGATTCCCAGCGGGTTGGCGTTCTTCAGCGGTTCCGGCAGCAGGCTGTCGGGATAGTTCTGGAAGCACACCGGGCGCAGGAAGCGATCGATCGCCAATGTGCCCACCGAGGTGCCCCGGGCATCGGACGTCGCCGGATAAGGTCCGCCGTGCACCATCGAATCACACACCTCGACCCCGGTCGGATAACCGTTGAGCAGGATGCGGCCGACCTTCTGTTCCAGCAGCGGTGTCAATTCGCTGAACCGTTCGAAATCCGCCGGCTCGCCAATCATCGTCGCGGTCAGTTGGCCGTGCAGGCCGTTCAGCGCAGCGGTCAGTTGTGCCTGGTCGGCGACTTCGACAAACACCGTGGTCGGGCCAAACACTTCTTCCTGCAGCGCCTCGTCACCGTTGATCAGCAGGCTGGCATCGGCCTTGAACAGCTGCGGCTGGGCCTGGTTGCCCTGCTGCTCGCGCCCGGCCAGGTGCTCGATGCCCGGGTGAGCCAGCAATTTCTGCAGGCCCTTGCCGTAGCTTTGCAGCGTGCCGGCGTTGAGCATGGTCTGGGGCGCCTGGTCGCCGATCAGCGCGGCTACCTGCTGGGTGAAGGCAGTGAATTGCGGCGAGCGAATGCCGATCACCAGGCCCGGGTTGGTACAGAACTGACCGCAGCCCTGCACCACCGAGGCGGTCAAGTCACGCGCGACGCTCTCGGCGCGGGTTTCCAGCGCTTGCGGCAACACGATCACCGGGTTGATGCTCGACATTTCGGCGAACACCGGAATCGGCTGCGGCCGTGCGGCCGCCATGTCGCACAGGGCACGTCCGCCCTTGAGGGAGCCGGTGAAGCCCACGGCCTGGATCGCCGGATGCTTGACCAGCCATTCGCCGACACCACCGCCGTAGATCATGTTGAACACGCCAGCCGGCATCGCGGTTTTTTCCGCCGCGCGGATGATCGCATCGGCCACGTGCTCGGCAGTCGCCATGTGGCCGCTGTGGGCCTTGAACACCACCGGGCAACCGGCCGCCAGGGCCGACGCCGTGTCGCCACCGGCGGTGGAAAACGCCAGGGGGAAGTTACTGGCGCCGAACACCGCCACCGGCCCCAGGCCGATGCGGTATTGACGCAGGTCCGGACGCGGTAATGGCGTGCGCTCAGGCAATGCCCGGTCGATGCGCGCACCGTAGAAATCGCCTCGGCGCAAGACCTTGGCGAACAGGCGCATCTGGCCGCTGGTGCGACCGCGCTCGCCCTGGATCCGTGCCGCCGGCAACGCGGTTTCACGGCAGACCACGGCCACGAACTCATCGCCCAAGGCGTCCAGTTCATCGGCAATGGCCTCGAGGAACTCGGCCCGGCGCACCGCGCTCAGGCTGCGGTAGGCCGGATAAGCCG
Organism: Pseudomonas sp. NFACC13-1; assembly: GCF_900104425.1. Classification (NCBI taxonomy): domain Bacteria; kingdom Pseudomonadati; phylum Pseudomonadota; class Gammaproteobacteria; order Pseudomonadales; family Pseudomonadaceae; genus Pseudomonas; species Pseudomonas sp. NFACC13-1. The sequence continues at coordinate 154,800 of NZ_FMXV01000002.1, forward strand.
CTGCCGCGGCCTTGGCGGCAGCATCGACTTCTTCGGCCGTGGCCTGGATGAAGTCATGGGGCAAGGCCTCGCCAGTGCTGGCATCGACGCTTTGCAGGCGGGTCTGGCCGGCCGCGCTGCGCGCCCCGCCGATATAGTTGTGGCCAAGGATCTGGTTCATCGCAAGTCTCCTTTAAAGTGTGCCGATAGTACCCGGGTTGAACACCGCGTCTACCGGGGCAATGCCGTTGACCAGCGGCACGCCGAATTCAGCCTGGCTGATTTCGAACACATCCCCCGGTTGGGTGCGGATGCCGTCGGCGAACGACAGGGTCGCGGTGCCGAAGAAGTGAACGTGCACGTCCCCCGGGCGCAGGAACTGACTGTACTTGAAGTGGTGGAACTCCAGGTTCTCGAGGCTGTGGCACATGTTCGCCTCGCCGCTGAGGAACTCGTTCTGCCACAGCACTTCGCCATTGCGCAGGATACGACTGGTCCCGGACAGATGTTGAGGCAGTTCACCCACGCGAAGTTCCGGGCCAAAACTGCAACTGCGCAATTTCGAGTGGGCCAGGTACAGGTAATTCTTGCGCTCCATCACGTGGTCGGAAAACTCATTGCCCACGGCGAAGCCCAGGCGATAGGGCTTGCCGTCATGGCCGATGACATACAGGCCGCTGATTTCCGGCTCTTCGCCGGCGTCTTCGGCAAAGGGTGGCAGCGGGAACGGATGGCCCGGGCGGACCACGATGCTGCCGTCGCCCTTGTAGAACCATTCCGGTTGTACGCCGGCCTGCCCGGCCTGGGGTTTACCACCCTCCACGCCCCACTTGAAGATGCGCATGGTGTCGGTCATGGTCGCTTCGTCGCCGGCCTGCTGGTGCATCTTGTCCCGGGCCGAGGCGCTGCCAAGGTGGGTCAGGCCGGTACCGCTGACCAACAGGTGCGCCGGGTCCGGGTGGTCCAGCGGTGGCAGGATGCGCAGCTCAGCGAGCAGCTGTGCGTAATCATGACCGGCGCCCAGGCCCAGGCTATCGACCTGCCGTTCAAGTTTCACACCTGCCTCGATGGCCGCCAGCGCCAGCTCGCGCACGGTGCCGGCGCCCTGCACTTCGCGCACCTGATCGCCCTCGACCACACCGACGCGGCGTTCGCCGTTACTCAATTCGAACTGAACTAAACGCATATCTTTCTCCTTGTAAGCAAAACTTGAATTCGGTGCAGCCCCTTGTGGGAGCGAGCTTGCTCGCGATGGCGGTCTGACAGTCGACATCATCGGTGAATGTGAGACTGCTATCGCGAGCAAGCTCGCTCCCACAGTTAAGTGCAGTGGCCTCAGGTACGCGTCGCCCCCCGGGCGCTGGCGGCGAACTGATCCGCCGGTAGCACATGCTTGCGCTCCAGCAGGCGATAGACCACGCCGGTCAACACCAGGCCGAACACCATCACACCGGACAGGAAATACAGCCCCGAGGCCAGGTTGCCGGTGTACTCCTTCAGCGCGCCGATCACGAACGGCCCGATGTAACCGCCCAGGTTGCCCACCGAGTTGATCAGCGCAATACCCGCCGCCGCACTGGCGCCGGCAAAGAAACGCCCTGGCAAGGTCCAGAACACCGCCGTGCAGGAAAACAGCGCGAACGCCACCAGGCACAGCGCCGCCAGTTGCAACACCGGCACCGACAACCAGGCGCTGAGGAACAGGCCGATGGCGCCCAATACATAGAGCACGGCCAGATGACCGTAGCGATCATTCAAGCGGTCGGAGCTGCGGGGAATGATCAGCAAGCCGACGATGCCGAAGATGTACGGCACCGACGAGACGAAGCCGGTCACCAGGTCGCTGCCACCGAACTGCTTGATCAGCGTCGGCAGCCACAGGCCCAAGCCGTAGATACTCAGGGTCACCGGTAGGTAGAACAGCGCCAGCAACAGGACGCGCTTGTCCTTCAGGGCGTGCAGCGGATTGCCGTGGCGGGTCTGGCCGTATTCCTGCAGGTCTTTTTTCAGCTCACCGGTCAGCCAGTCCTTCTCGGCCTGGTCCATCCATTTCACTTGTTGCGGACCATCCGGCAGGTAACGCAGCACCGGCCAGGTCAGCAGCACCGCCGGCAGGCCGATGACGATGAACAGCCACTGCCAGCCGTGCAGGCCGAGGATGCCGTCCATGCCCAGCAAGCCGCCGGACACCGGGCCGGTGATCATCATTGCAATAGGTTGGGACAGAATGAACAGGCCCAGGATCTTGCCGCGATGGCGTACCGGGAACCATTGGGTGATGTAGTACAGCACGCCCGGAAAGAACCCGGCTTCGGCCGCGCCCAACAGAAAGCGCATGACATAGAAGCTATGCGGGCCCTGCACGAACGCCATGCCGATGGTGATGGCGCCCCAGGTGATCATGATGCGGGCGAACCAGCGCCGGGCACCGAAGCGCTCCAGCATCAGGTTGCTGGGGATCTCCAACAGGAAGTAACCGATGAAAAACAGCCCGGCACCCAGGCCGTAGGCGGCATCGCCGATACCGATGTCGGCGCCCATGTGCAGCTTGGCGAAGCCCACCGCGGAGCGGTCCACGTAGGCGATCAGGTATAGCAGGATCAGGAAGGGAATCAGTTTTAGCGTGATGCGACGAATAAGCCGCAATTCCTGGCTCATGGGACCGGTCTCCGATTGTTGTTGTTATGGAACCTCGGGGGATTTCTCTCGCGAATGACCGCCAGGACAACCCCTCCGTTGAATCGGACTATATAGTAATACTATTTACCCAACAACACTTCCAAAGCGCGCAATTTGCGCTTATGTTACGCTCAAGCTCGAACAATATAGTCATACAATAAGAGAATCGATCATGTCTGATAAGAAACCCTCCCTGCGCTCGGCCCAATGGTTTGGCACCGCCGACAAAAACGGCTTCATGTACCGCAGCTGGATGAAAAATCAGGGCATCGCCGACCATCAGTTCCACGGCAAGCCGATCATCGGCATCTGCAACACCTGGTCGGAACTGACGCCGTGCAACGCGCACTTCCGGCAGATCGCCGAGCACGTCAAGCGCGGCGTGATCGAAGCCGGGGGCTTCCCGGTGGAATTCCCGGTGTTCTCCAACGGCGAATCGAACCTGCGCCCCACCGCCATGCTGACCCGCAACCTGGCGAGCATGGACGTGGAAGAAGCGATTCGCGGCAACCCGATTGACGGCGTCGTGCTGCTCACCGGTTGCGACAAGACCACCCCTGCGTTGCTGATGGGCGCCGCCAGTTGCGACGTCCCGGCCATCGTCGTCACCGGCGGGCCGATGCTCAACGGCAAGCACAAGGGCCAGGACATTGGCTCCGGCACCGTGGTCTGGCAATTGAGCGAACAGGTCAAGGCCGGCACCATCACCATCGACGATTTCCTCGCGGCCGAGGGCGGCATGTCCCGCTCGGCCGGCACCTGCAACACCATGGGCACGGCCTCGACCATGGCCTGCATGGCCGAAGCCCTCGGCACCTCCCTGCCCCACAACGCGGCGATTCCGGCCGTGGATGCACGGCGTTATGTGCTGGCCCACATGTCCGGCATGCGCGCCGTGGAAATGGTCCGTGAAGACCTCAAGCTGTCGAAGATCCTGACCAAGGAAGCCTTCGAAAACGCCATCCGCGTCAACGCCGCCATCGGCGGTTCCACCAACGCGGTGATCCACCTCAAGGCCATTGCCGGACGCATCGGCGTGCAGCTGGACCTGGATGACTGGACCCGCATCGGTCGCGGCATGCCGACCATCGTCGACCTGCAGCCGTCCGGGCGCTTTTTGATGGAAGAGTTCTACTACGCCGGCGGTCTGCCCGCCGTGCTGCGGCGTCTCGGCGAGGCCAACCTGATTCCCAATCCGAATGCCCTGACGGTCAACGGCAAGAGCATCGGCGAGAACACCAAGGACGCACCGATCTATGGCCAGGATGAGGTGATCCGCACCCTGGACAACCCGATCCGCGCCGACGGCGGTATCTGCGTGCTGCGCGGCAACCTGGCGCCACTGGGGGCGGTGCTCAAGCCGTCCGCCGCCACCGCCGAACTGATGCAGCATCGCGGTCGCGCCGTGGTGTTCGAGAACTTCGACGAGTACAAGGCCCGGATCAACGACCCGGAACTGGACGTGGATGCCAACTCGATCCTGGTGATGAAGAACTGCGGGCCCAAGGGTTATCCAGGCATGGCCGAAGTGGGCAACATGGGCTTGCCGGCCAAGCTGTTGGCCCAGGGCGTGACGGATATGGTGCGGATTTCCGATGCGCGCATGAGCGGCACCGCCTACGGCACCGTGGTGCTGCACGTGGCACCGGAAGCAGCGGCCGGCGGACCTCTGGCGGCGGTGAAGGAAGGCGACTGGATTGAGCTCGACTGCGCCAGCGGCCGCCTGCACCTGGACATCCCGGACGCCGAACTCGCCGCGCGCCTGGCCGACATCGCTCCCCCGCAGCAACTGCTGGTGGGTGGCTATCGCCAGCTGTACATCGATCACGTGTTGCAAGCGGACCAGGGTTGTGACTTCGACTTCCTGGTGGGCTGCCGCGGCGCCGAAGTACCACGCCACTCCCACTGACCCCATCCATCCCCTGTGGGAGCGAGCTTGCTCGCGATGGCGGTGTGACAGCCAACTTAGATGTTGAATGTTCAACCGCTATCGCGAGCAAGCTCGCTCCCACAGTAGGTCGGCGTCAGCATTGAATCGCACTAGCGACCCGCCATCGCCGCGCCTGCTATCATGCGCCACACTCCCCTCGCACAGGATCGCGCCGCGCCCCATGGATTACCGTAAACCCTCCGACCGCAAGAGCATGCACGCGCGCATCGTCCAGGAACTGGGCATGCAGATCGTTTCCGGGCGCTTCAAACCGGACGATAAACTGCCCGCCGAAGCCTTGTTGTGCGAAGAGTATGCGGTCAGCCGCCCGGTGCTGCGCGAGGCCACGCGGGTGCTGGTCGCCAAGGGCCTGGTGTATTCGCGTCCGCGCGTGGGCACGGTGGTCAAGGCCCGGCGGGAATGGCACATGCTCGACCCGGACGTGCTGCATTGGTTGATGCAGAGCAGCCCGCAGAATGAATTCTTCAACCTGCTGACCAGCGTGCGCAGCATCATCGAGCCGGCCGCCGCCGCCCTCGCCGCCCAGTTCGCCGACGAGGCCGACATCGCCGCCATCCGTGAAGCCTACCAACGCATGGAAGCAGCCCCGACCCCCGAGGCCGTGCTGCAACCGGACCTGGACTTCCACAGCCGCATCGCCGACGCCACCCACAACGACCTGCTCGCCAACCTCTGCAACATGTTGTCGGTGGCCATCGCCGAAGCCCTCAAGCACTCCAACCAGCGGCCCAACCTGCACGAGCTGGCGATGCCGCGCCACAAGGCGATCCTCACCGCCATCGAGAACCGCGATGCCCTCGGTGCCCGGCACGCCACCCTGGTGCAACTGGACGATGCCCGTAGCGCGCTGAACGTCGTGCTGGGCAACGATCCCGCCTGATAAGGTCAGTGCTGTGGGAGCAAAGCTTGCTCGCGACAGTGGACTGGAGTGCGCCCCATCGCGAGCAAGCTATGCTCCCACAGGGTCGTGGCTTGACTGAGCAGCTTTGCTCCTACGAGGTTTGGCTTGACTGACTGACCGGCATTGTCCTCAGCGGGTGGTATTTATGTACCACCCGCACCACAGCGAGAAGTCGATACTTTTCTCGCCGTCATTCCGACGGCCATGTTTTGTGAAAAGGACTTCTCATGACCGCTCCCTCCTCCGCAGACTCCATCCCTGCGTTGACGCAAAACGTCAGCCTGCAATTCGCCAACCATCCGACCTTCGAACAGATCGTGCAACGCATGCTCGAACAAGCGATCAAGCGAACATACCCCTGGCTGGCCATCGACTTGCCCACGGTCCAGCTGGCGACTCCAGACGCCACTGGACATGCCTGGAAATTCCAGCCGTTCATGCCCGTGGTGCTCGATCACCTGGCCGTTGGCACACCCGTGGATTTCAGCCCACGGGGCAACCTGGATTGTTTTCTCTCCGACACCCCACCGCACCGGCTCCGGGCAGGCAACCAGGAAGTGGACATCCAGGTCATCAAGAACTCGTTGCTGGAACTGGCCTGGAGCGTACCGCTCGGGCTGGAGGATGCGCTGGTCCGTTACTGGGGCGACGACATTGACGCAACCGGTGCGAACAGCCACGGCAACCGCTGGCGCTGGCTCAGCGATGTGCTGAGGAACATGCTGAGCATCCACGGGCTGCAACAGCCCGGGCTCGCTGACACGGCCCGCGAAACCCTTGACCAGGTCGTCCGTTGGCCGGACCGGGAGCGACGCTTTCGTCTCGCCCCACAGGCGCCTGTGTACGCCTACAACCTGGAAACCCGAATCACCCGAGGCACCACCCGCACCGTACTGGTCGGCAGCGAAATCCTCCTGGTCCGCGCCACGAAAGGCACCACCGACTTGCTGCTGTGCAGCCCCGGCAGCGCCGTGCAATCCTTTGCCTCCCTGGAAGCCTTCAACCGGCATTGGGGCGCATCGATCGCCAGCCGTTACACCGTCGACACCGTCACCTGCCAGCGCTACGAGATAAGCGGCGACGTCTTCGAGAGCCAGGCGGCAATGCTGTTGGAGCAACAACTGGCCGACCTGAAGGCTGTGCAGCTGCCCGCCGGGATCGACCTGCAAAACCTGAAGAACCTCTACAACGACTTGAGCGACCCGGCTCGCTACCTGCTGGAAGCCCCGCGACTCTCGCCGCAAACTTCGGCACGCCTGGCTCCCTTGCTGCCCCGTTGGCTGAAAAAAAGCGCCATCGCCGACCAGACGACGCTCCAGCGCTACAGCCTGGCCCTGGCCAGTGCCAAAAAACGCCACCAGGGCCAGACCTTCCTCAGCGGCATCGAGGACATCAAGGCCTTCACCGCCAGTGCCTTGTCCAGCGCCATGGGACAAACGAACGGCAGCAGCCCGGACAAGGTGCCGTCGAGCCAATACCGACCCGACGATGTGCTGCTGAACTTCACCGTTTCCGCAGGCTATCCCGGGACCATCGGCCTCAGCGAGAAGCGGCAGATGAGCCTGACCGAACTGGCCATCCACAATCTCGTCGCCCGCCCCAGCGGCCACTTCACGCTCAGCCATCGCCTGGGCCTGACGCTGCCGACCTGGTTGACCCCGGACTTCGTGACCGGGCTGGTCGAACAGGTCGACATTGGCACGACCTATCCTCGCTACCTGCAACAGCACCTGCTCGGTAACTCGTCCCAGGCAAAGAACCGCCAACGGATGTTCGCCGAACAGATCCCTGCGCAACTGGCCCTCGACGCGCTGAAACAGCGGTTGAACAACGAAAACGGCATGACCCTCCAAGGCCTGCGCCTGCTGGAAGCCGTTCTACAACCTGACGCGGCGAGCCAACAGGTCAACGGTTGTCCGGTGGTCATTCGCCACCTGGGTTTGGTGCGCAAGCCCCAGGCCCAGCCCGATACCGTGACCAATATGTTCCTTATCGAAGCGCAGGACACCACCACCGGCCCGCACCTGCTGTATCGGCCGCTTTACGCCCCTGCGCTGCAAGAGTTCCCGTCACGGGAAGCGCTGTTCCAGGCCATTGCCGCCGCCGGGGATCTGCAGAACAGCGTCCTGACCTGGCTGTCCGACGCCGCCCGCCCGGTGTACGCCAACGGCGGTTTCCTGGAGCCACACATCGTGCGGTTCTTTCCCGGTGATGAGTTCAGCGTCCCCGACAAACCCGCTCCGGCCACACTCGCCACGCAGGACACCCACGACGAACTACTGCAAGCGCTGCACAACGGTGAGCTGATGCAGTACCTCTATGGCTGCAACGCCCAGGCCCTGGTCACCCAGGCCGACCGGGACTCGGTGTCCAACCGCGAGAGCCGCTGGGCCGTGTTGCTTCGGGGCGGCAGCCTGTTGTTCAACACATTGCTGTTCCCTTTGCTGCGCGGCCCGGTCATGACCACTGCCTGGCTATGGAACCTGATGGCCAGCGCCCAACAGGACATTCCAGCCTTGATCAGCGAGGATCCGGTGGCACGGGAGCTGGCCGCCGTCGATCTGCTCGTCAACCTGGCCATGCTGGTGAGCCAACTGCCCACCGGTCATGCGCCGGTCACCCGTGAGGCGGTGGCCCCATCGTTGAAGGAGCAAGCCATGCGTCCCCCGGCGCCACGCACCGTTGCCGAGCAGTGGCCCGCGCCGGCACCGCCCACCGTCGTGGAGGGAACCATCGCCGTGCCTGGCGCCCACGCCGATGCCGCCAGTAGACGCCTGGACTTCAGCTTCGCCAGCGCCGGCCAGCGCCTGACACCGGAACAACGCACCCGGCTGCTGCGCTTGCAGGCATCGCGCCCTTCGGCAATGCCCGAACCCATCGGATATGGCCCGTACAAGGGTTTGTACGTGATCGACAAAAAATGGCATGCCGAGGTGGATGACGTTCTGTATCAGGTCAACCCTGAAGCGGACGGCAGCGCGACCATCGTCGACCCGCTCGCCCCCAGCCGGAACGGTCCGCCGTTGAAAACCGACAGCCAGGGCCACTGGTTCCTCGATCTGCGTCTGCGCCTGCTGGGCGGCTCTCCCCCCAAACGGTTGCAAGCACAGCGCGACCTCAATCTGGAGCGGAGGTGGGTACTACAAGAGGAATACAATCAGGTGGTCAAGGGAGACGCAGCTCGAAACAGAGCCCTGCAAATTGCCCAGGAAGTGATGATCAGGCTCGATAGCGGAAGGGACTATACCGAGGCACAACGCACGGCGAAGCGCAAAGTTTACTATGACCTGCTCCAGGAACAGACCGACCTTTATCTGAAGCTGGTGAACAGCGCGCCCGAGCGGGCCAGCCTGGGTATCGAGCTCTCCCCGGCAGACTTGCGCGGGATGTTGGAAAACGTGGTGAACAATGCCCGGAAGGCCGTCATAGTCACCGAAAATCAACGCACGGCCATCATCAATGCCCATCCTCAGTTTCAAGGGGAGGTCAATCAGATGGAGGCTGTCGTCACTAACCTGCAGGACTACCTGAAGTATCTCGGCACCCTGAGCGATCTCAATGATCAGGCGATCCATTGGCTGGAGCTCAAGGACGATTTTCTCGAGCGATTATTGAATCTGGATGAGGCCGGGGCCCAGGCGTTCGAGCGCCTCACCAGTGACCGGCCGCTCGACGAAATAAATTCAATCAGCAGCAAAGCCATGCAATTCGCTACGCTTCCGATGCTGTCGGTCAAAAACTCCAGTTCCAACCTGTCCGAGAGCCTGCTGCGCATCGTCGTGCCCTTGGGGGAACAAGTGCGCTCCCATTGCGAACTGCGGATGTATGAACTCCCCCCCTCGGAACAGCTGGAGGTACTGACGAGCCTGACTGAGCAATATGGCAAGTCCTTGGATGCCTTACAGGGAGTCAAGACGCTCTACGCCGACAATCTCAACGAATCCTATTTCGACAAGTTGCTCAAGCTGATCGAGAGTCTTTACCAAGAGGTCTCCGGCAAACTCGCCGCAGAAATCAAGCCCGAGCCAAAGCCGCGCAGGCGTGCGCCAAAACAGTCCAGGGTGCCCGCCGGACGCCCACAGAAAAAGGTGATCAGGACCCGCAACCGTGGCGTCCTGATCGGTGACTTGAAGCCGGCCGGCACGGCCCTGCCGATTGAAGTCGTCGAGCTGCGCTTCAACGATACGCTACTGGCCACCTACTCGCGTCACGACGATGTGTGGGATGCCGTCGATATACGCAAACCAACCCCGGCCCCCAAGACGAGATCGGTCAAGGCGATCAAGAACGATGCGCGCAAACTGCTCGCAGAATTGGACGAACGTCTGCGCCGCGCTGAAAGCTACAAGAAACACTGCCGCCATCCCCAGGAAATCGAGGAGATCATGAACAATGAGGCGGGTCGTTTTCGCAAGCTTGCCGAGGAGTTCGACCGGGCATTGGCCGCATCGAAAACCCCGCGCACCCCGGCAGACGAGGCACTGAGTCAACAGTTGTCAGACGCAGTCTCCAGCCTGACCACCAAAGGCAGTGCCCTGCGCACCGAATTGAGCCTGCAATTGCCGCCTACCGACGGCAACCTCCGGTTCCTGTTCGAAAAGAACCTGATACAAGTCGCACGGCTCGGGGATCGCAAGGCCTTGAAAGGAAGCCGACAGGATTTCCTCCAGGAATACGCCATCAACGACCGTGACGGTTTTCCCCTCTGGTATGCCCATTTTCACTACGAAACGGCTGACACACCGAAGGACAATTTCAGCGTCGCGCACCTGAAGACCAAGGAACAACGCAAGGAGCACTACCACTCACTGCTGGCCAAGGCCACCAGCCCTTATGCGGTGGTGAACGTGCATCGAGGGCAGCTCAGCAAGTCGTTGGCGCAGAGCAAGTTCTTGCCCTTGGCGCCTTGATGGCCAGGGCTTACAGGCTGGAGTGATCAGTCGCTGAGCGCGAGAAAAAACCTGTGGGAGCGAGCTTGCTCGCGATGGCTGACGGACAGTCAATACCTTCATTGACTGTCACACCGCTATCGCGAGCAAGCTCGCTCCCACATGGGTTCACCCCCAGGGCTGTGCTGGGCAGGTTCCGCCCCTCATCAATGGGCAAACAACGAGTTGCCCTTCTGCCCCGCCAGTTTCTCCGGCTTGATCAGGAAGCGCGCCAGCGCCGGCAGCAGCCACAGCGCACCGAACATGTTCCACAGCAGCATGAACGTCAGCATCAAGCCCATGTCGGCCTGGAACTTGATGGCCGAGAAGATCCAGGTGCACACGCCGATGGCCAGGCACAAACCGGTGAACAGTACCGCCTTGCCGGTGGATTTCAGCGTCTGGTAGTAAGCCTCCTGCAACGGCAACCCGGCCCGCAGGAAGCTTTCCAGGCGGCTGTAGATGTAGATGCCGTAGTCGACGCCGATCCCGACACCCAGCGCGACCACCGGCAGCGTCGCGACTTTCACACCGATGCCCATGAAAGCCATCAGGGCGTTGCCCAGTACCGACGTCAGCACCAGCGGCAGCACGATGCACAGCGTCGCCGCCCAGGAACGGAAGGTGATCATGCACATGGTCGCCACGCAGATGTACACCAGGATCAGAATGGTCAGTTCCGATTCCTTGATCACTTCATTGGTGGCCGCCTCGATGCCAGCGTTACCGGCGGCGAGGAGGAACTCCAGGCCATCGCGGTTGTTTTCCTTGGCGAAGTCCTGCACCGCCTTCACCGCGCGGTCCAGGGTCTCGGCCTTGTGGTCGTTGAGGAACACCAGCACCGGCGCCAGGGAGCAGCTGTTGTTGTACAGGCCATCGGCCCGGGCGATGGAGTTGTTCAGCACATCAGGGTTGCGCGACAGGGTCTCCCATTTCAGGTTGCCCTCGTTCATGCCCTTGATCATTTGCTTGGATACGGTCACCAGGGAAATCGCCGACTGCACACCCTCGGTGTTCTGCATCTTCCACATCAATTCGTCGATGGGGGCCATGGCTTCATAGCGCGAGCAGCCTTCGGCCTTGGTCTTGACCATCACCACCAGCACATCGGAGCTGGTGGAGTAATTGCTGATGATGAAGTTGTTGTCCTGGTTGTAGCGCGAGTCCGGACGCAGTTCCGGCGCGCCCTGGTCCAGGTCGCCGATCTTCAGGTTCTGGCTGTACCAGAGGCCACCGCCAAAGGCGATCACCGCCAGGGCGATGGACACCGGCGCGACCTTGGCGCTGGCGAAGTTCGACAGCAGGCGCCAGAACGGATGTTCGCGGGTCGCATCTTTCTTGCTGCGTTCGACCGCACGCTTGCTGATGCCAACGTAGGAAATCGCCACTGGCAGCAGGATCAGGTTGGTGAACACGATCACTGCCACGCCGATGGAGGCGCCGATGGCCAGTTCGCGGATCACGCCGATGTCGATGATCAGCAAGGTGATGAAACCCACGGCGTCCGCCAGGATCGCGATCATCCCCGGCAGGAACAACTGGCGGAAGGTGCGCCGCGCCGCCGTCAGGGCGTTGTCCGCCTCGCTGGACTGCAAGGCGATGCCATTGATTTTCTGCACCCCGTGGGAAATGCCGATGGCGAAGATCAGGAACGGCACCAGCATCGAGTACGGATCCAGGCCGAAACCGGCCGCGTGCATCAGCCCCAGTTGCCAGACCACCGCCACCAGGGTGGTGGCCAACACCGCCACGGTGCTGCGTATGCAGTTCGTGAACCAGTACAGCAGGACCAGGGTGATGACGAAGGCCACGCCGAAGAACAGCACCACCATGACCAGGCCGTCGATCAGATCACCGACTTTCTTGGCGAAACCGACGATATGGATCTGCACATTCGGGTTCTGGGCCTCGAACTTGTTGCGGATCTTGTCTTCAAGCTCGTGGGAAAACTTCCGATAGTCGAGGGCGAGCAATTTGCCCTGGTCCTGCGGGTCGGGATAGGACTCCAGTAGCGGGATGTCGATGATGCTCGACTTGAAGTCGTTGGCCACCAGGCGCCCGACCTGGCCGGACTTGAGCACGTTGTTGCGCAGCAGGTCGAGGCTGTCGGCCGAGCCGTTGTAGCTCTGGGGGATCACCTCGCCGCCGGCGAAGCCCTCCTCCGTCACTTCGGTCCAGCGCACGCTGGGGCTCCACAACGACTTGAGCCCGGAACGGTCGACACCGGAGATGTAGAAGACCTCGTCGTGGATCTGGCGCAGGGTCTCCATGTAGTCCTTGGAGAAGATGTCGCCATTGGTGGCTTCCACGGAAATGCGCACCGTGTTGCCCAGGTTCGCCAGGTCGTTGCGGTGCTCGAGCATCTTCTGGATGAAGGGGTGCTCGAGGGGGATCATTTTTTCGAAACTGGTGGAGGGGCGGATCAGCGTGGCCTGCCAGAACAGGAAGATGCTGACCAGCAGGCAAATGACGATCACTGCCGGGCGGTTGTTGAAAATCAGGCGCTCGAGGAACGTCGCCTTGTCTTGATGATGACTGCTCATGGGGTCCGCCTTCTTGTTTTTATGCCCGTCTTGCAGGCCTGACTCATTTGCTCAGTTCGGCGCCGGTGGAGGTGGTGGCGCGCACGCCGCCTTGCCCCGCCAGGATCAGGTTGCCGTTGCCTGCCGCCGTGACGGCCGCCACGGAGATTCGGTCCGGACGGTTGAACACGCTGAAGGTCTCGCCATCGTCGGTACTGCGCACCACACTGCCGCCGTTGCCGACAATCACGATGGAACCGTCCTCCAGCAGTGTGGCGCCCGACAGGCCGAATTCCAGGCTGCCCCGGGCGGCCTTGAGCTCGACCTGTTCCCAGGTGTCGCCAAAATCGGTGGAACGGTACAGGTTGCCGCGCAAGCCGTAGGCCAGCAGCGTCGAAGGCTGGGCGGTGCCGATGACCCCGAACAGCGAGCCTTCGTACGGGCCTTCGACCTTCTCCCAGGTCTGCCCCCCATCGGCGGAGCGGAACATGCTGCCGGCCTCGCCGACAATGAACAGCCCGGCGTCTTTCACGGCCGCGATTGCGTTGAGGTGGAACTGGTCTTCGTTTTCGAGGCGGTCGCTGGCGTCTTCCCAGTGCTTGCCGCCGTCGGTGGTTTCCAGCAGCGCACCGTACGCCCCCACGGCAAAACCGTTGCTGGCGTCCTTGAACCAGACATCCAGCAGCGGCGCTTCACGGGTGAGGTCTTCGTATTGCTTGGTCCAGGTGCTGCCACCGTCGTCGCTGGCGAGGATCTGCGCGTCGTGCCCCACGGCCCAGCCGTGCTTGTCATCGACGAAAAATACCGCGGTGAGCAGTTGGCGGGTCGGCACCTTGGCCTGGGTCCAGGACGTGCCCTGGTCGTCGGAATAGACAATGTGCCCACGATCGCCGACCGCCACCAGGCGCTGGCCGGCATGGACCACATCGAGCATCAGGGTTTTGCTGGCCTTGGCCGATTCGACGGAATAGATGACATCGGACGTCGACGCCGCAACGGCCATCGCCGGTGCCGACAACACCGCAGAGCCCAGCAGCGAGAGCGCCGAAGCCAGCAACGCGATTCTGCGCAGCAGCGGCGGCCGGCAGCGGCCCACAGCCATGACAGGCTCACTCATAGACCTTTCCCCCATTATTATTGTTATGGCTTGGTACGTTGCCAGTCCTGGAGCATAGCCCTGAAACCTGCAATCTAGAGCCACTTCGGAAGCTGGCCTATCCTATCGGGCTTTCGAAAGGTCTGACAATCGACGCCGCGTTATCTTTTGTTAACCAGGGGGGTTGGCGCTGGGGGTGAATGGCGGGGTATTCGGTGGGGTGATAAGCGAGTATTTCAGAATAAGCATGGTGGTGCGCCCAATCGCGAGCAGGCTCGCTCCCACAGTAGATCTTCAGTGAGTGATCATCCGAGATCCCTGTGGGAGCGAGCCTGCTCGCGATTGGAGCACCGCAGTCTAAAAGACAAACCGCGGCCTCAAGGTCACGCCAGACTCTTGCTCACCACCTCGAACACATCGGCCGACAGCCCGCCTGACGCCAGGATGCGCTCCAGCTCGGCTTTCATCAGCGCCTGGCGGGCGCTGTCGTATTTGCGCCAGCGGGTCAGCGGTGCCAGTTGCCGCGAGGCGATTTGCGGGTTGAAGCCATTGAGCTGGATGACCAGATCCGCCAGGAAGCGATAACCCGAACCGTCGGCGGCGTGGAAGTTGATCAGGTTCTGCCCGGCGAACGCGCCGACCAGTGCCCGCACCTTGTTCGGGTTCTTGATATTGAACGCCGGGTGCTCCATCAGCGCCTTGACCCGCGCCAGGCCACCGGGCAACGGGCTGCCGGCCTGGACGCTGAACCATTGATCCATGACCAGCGGGTTGCCCTTGAAGTTTTCCGCGAACACTTCCAGGGCCTTGGCCTTCTCGGTCTCGAACGGCGAGTTGACCAGCACCGCCAACGCCGTGAGGCGTTCAGTCATGTTGTCGGCGGTGTCGAACTGCTCCAGGGTCGCACTCAGCACCTCAGGCTTGCCGGTGAGCATCAGGTAGGACAGCGCGATGTTCTGCAACGCGCGGCGGGCGAAATGCTCGGCCTCGGCCACGTATGGCGTGCGTTTCGACAGGTCGCGGTTGGCTTCGTAACGCAGCCACAGGGCTTCGAACAGGTTGTCGGCCAGTTGCTGACGGGCGAACTCACGGGCGGCATGGATCGCCTCGACGTCAGCCACTTCGCTGATTTCCGTCAGGTAGGCTTCGCTGGGCAGCGAGAGCATTTCCGCGACCATGGCCTGGTCCAGGGACTCGTCCGACAATACGCTACGCAGCGCACTGACCAGGCGTGGATCCAGCGTCAGGCTGGCGCCCTGCTGATGTTGGGCGATCAGTTCCTGCAGCACCTGCACCGACAACTGCTGGCCGGCATCCCAACGGTTGAAGCCGTCGCTGTCGTGCTGCATCAGGAACATCAACTGGTCGCGGTTGTACGGGAAGCTCAGCTTCACCGGCGCCGAGAAACCACGCAGCAACGAAGGCAGCGGTTGTTCGGCGACGTCGACGAAGGTGAAGGTCTGCTCGGCCTCGGTCACCGAGATCACCCGGGACGTACCGTCTGCCGTCGCTTCACCGGCCAGGCGCAACGGGATCTCGGCGCCTTGGCTGTCCAGCAGGCCCAGTTCCACGGGAATCACGAACGGCAGCTTTTCCTGTTTGTCCGGGGTTGGCGGGCAACTCTGGCGGAAGGTCAGGCTGTAGGTCTTGGCTGCGGCGTCGTAAGACTCGCTCACCGCCAGCCGTGGTGTACCGGCCTGGCTGTACCAACGCTTGAACTGCGCCAGGTCGACGCCGTTGGCATCTTCCATGGCCTTGATGAAGTCGTCGCAGGTCACGGCCTGGCCGTCGTGGCGTTCGAAGTACAGGTCACTGCCCTTGCGGAAACCCTCAGGCCCCAGCAGGGTGTGGATCATGCCGACCACTTCCGAGCCCTTTTCGTACACGGTCAGGGTGTAGAAGTTGGAGATCTCGATAAAACTGTCCGGCCGCACCGGGTGGGCCATGGGGCCGGCGTCTTCGGCGAACTGGTGGGTGCGCAGGTACGCCACGTCCTGGATGCGCTTGACGGTGGCGGAGTTCATGTCGGCCGAGAACCCGGCGTCGCGGAACACCGTGAAACCTTCCTTGAGCGACAGTTGGAACCAGTCGCGGCAGGTCACGCGGTTGCCCGACCAGTTATGGAAGTATTCGTGGGCAACGATCGCCTCGACCCGCTGGTGCGCGGCATCGGTGGCGGTTTCGGCGCGGGCCAGCACGGCGCTGGAGTTGAAGATATTGAGACCCTTGTTCTCCATGGCGCCCATGTTGAAGTCGTTGACCGCGACAATCATGAAGATGTCCAGGTCGTACTCGCGCCCGTACACCTCTTCGTCCCAGCGCATCGACTTCTTCAGGCTGGTCATGGCGTGCTGGCATTTGTCGATGTTTTCCGGCTCGACGTAGATGCGCAGCGCCACATTACGCTCGGTCATGGTGGTGAAGGTGTCTTCGACGCACCACAGGTCACCGGCCACCAGGGCGAACAGGTAGGCCGGTTTCTTGAACGGATCTTCCCAGGTCGCCCAGTGCCGGCCGTCTTCGCCGGGGCCGCTGGCAATCGGATTGCCGTTGGACAGCAGCACCGGATAACTGTGCTGCTCGGCCACCACGGTGGTGGTGAACTTGCTCATCACATCCGGACGGTCGAGGTAATAGGTGATCTTGCGGAACCCTTCGGCCTCGCACTGGGTGCAGAACATGCTGCCGGATTTGTACAGGCCTTCCAGGGCGGTGTTGGTTTCCGGATGAATCCTGACGGTGGTGTCGACCGTAAAGGCCTGGGCCTTGGGGTGCACGGTCAGGTGATTGTCGTCCAGTTGATAGTCGCCCTGCCCCAGGTCGGCATCGTCGAGCTTGAGGGAGATCAATTCAAGATGCTGGCCATCGAGCACCAGCGGCGGCAGCCCGGCGCCGCGCTCGGGGTTGCGGCGCATCACCAGTTGCGCATGGACCAGACTGTGGTCCTCGAACAACTCGAAGGTCAGGTGTGTTTCGTCGATCAGGTACTCGGGGGCCTGATAGTCCTTGAGGTAAATCATCTTCGGTTGTTCGGTGCGCATGGGTCGAATCCTTCTACTGATGCACGGCGAGCTGGTAAGCCGTGTATTTACGAATGTTGATCACGCCGGTATCGAAAATCAGGTATTGGCCCTTGATGCCCAGCAGCGTGCCTTCGGCGATCGGGTTCTTGTCCAAGTTGAAGCTGACGATCTTGGTCGGGTACTGCTCCACCGGATAACGAATCTCGACGGGCTCGACGTCCGCTATGGTCTGGATCGCTTGCAGGCCGAATCGTTCCTGCAAGCCGTGCAATCCCTGGGCGCAGTTTTCGAACAGCGCGTCGCGGATCGCCGGCAGGTCCACCGCTGTCGCGTCGCCCTTGAGCAAGGCGCGCCAGTTGGTCTTGTCCGCCACCTGGCTGCGGAACAGGTCCTCGACGAACCCTGACTGCTGGCGAGTGGCGACCCGCAGGATCGGCAGTGCCTGGCTGGCGCCCTGGTCCAGCCAGCGGGTCGGCAATTGCGTGGCGCGGGTAATGCCGACTTTCACGCCCGAGGAGTTGGCCAGGTAGACCACATGATCGGTCATGCAGAATTGCTCGCCCCAGGCCGGGTCACGGCAGGTGCCCGCGTCGAAATGGCAACGCTCCGGGCTCATGATGCACAGGTCGCACTGGGCCAGCTTGGTCATGCAAGGGTAGCAATACCCCTGGCTGAAGCTGGTCTTGGTCCGGCGTCCGCAATGGGTGCAGTGGATCGCACCGAGGTACTCCAGGCGGATCGTGCTGCCGATCAACGGGTTGACCGGCACCTCGACCTCGTCCAGGCGAAAGGCGTATTGAACGGTCGGCCCGTCAAGGCGGGCCGACATCTTGCTGATTGCACCACGGCCAATCTCGATCAATGGATGGCATCCGACTTGAACAGGATATTGGGCACTTCGATCGACTTCGACTGGCATTCCTGCGGGCCCATGTAGCCAGTGCGCTCGTCTTCGGGCAGGTTCTGGACTTCCCAGGCGATCATGGCCTGCAGCGACAACTCGCGCTGCTCGGCAGTGAGCTTGTTGCCATCGGCCCATTTACCGATTTCCACGGCCAGTTTCAGGCTCTTGTAGATATCGGGGGTGATGTTTTTGATCATTTCGTTGAAGGAAGACATGGGTTCTCCGCGCAATCGCGCATTCTCAAAAGGCACAGGCGCCGGTCAAAGGGCCATTTTACGGCGAGCGAACAGCCCGCCCAACAAGCCCGTGAAGCATCCGACGAGCAGCCCGCCGACGTGGGCAGCATTGGCGATTTCACCGAAGCCGATCAGCGAAACCAACCCTGACAGGCACAACAGCAACCACACCAGCATCATCACCAGCACCCCACGGGGCAGGTGATAGGCCGGGTTCGGTGCGAGCAGTTGGTAGATCCAGCAATGGCCCAGCAGGCCGTACAGCACGCCGGACAACCCGCCGAACAGCGTCGGCCCGCTGAAAAAGTACTGGGCGAAATTGGAGACGAGGCTGAACAACAGTGTCAGCCCCAACAGGTTGATACCGCCCTGGCGCGCTTCGATCCGCCGCCCCAGTTCCCAATACCACATGCCATTCATGGCGATGTGCAGGAAGCCGAAGTGAATCAGCATCGGCGTTACCAGGCGCCACCACTGCCCCGCCGCCAGGCTATCGCCCAACGGCGTGAACTGGATGTAATCGCCAACGACGCGAAACTCGAGGAAGGTCAGCCAGCGCAGCGTCGCAAGATTCTCCCCCAGCAGGGTGACCGCGCTGACAATCAGGCTCAGCAACAGCACCAGGGCTGTCACTGGATGGCGGGTCAGTTGCTGGACGAATCCCGCTCGCCGGGAAGTCCCCCCCGTGTCGGGCAGCTCCAACAGCTGTTCGGGATCGCCGGCGGGAAAACGGGCATACAACGCACGCACGTCCTCGCTGATTTCATCCGGCACCCAGAGCACCTGCTCGCCTGCCTCTTCGCTGACGCGATGGGGCACCTGCATGCGTTGCAGCAGCTTGACGAAGCCGCTCAAGTCCACTGCCAGGGGCAGGCGCAGAACCGCGACGGCACTCATTTCATCTCCTCTGGCCGCTCGACATCGACCCAGACGAACTTGTGCGGATCCAGGCGGGTTTCCTGGTCGAGGCGATAGGCGACCAGCTTGCCGTAGAGCACCGCGCTGTAATCCAGGCAGGCCAGGTTCGGGCGGATCGGCGCGGGTTTGCCGCTGCGCCAATAGTGACCGACGAACAACAGCGGCTCATCGATGCCATAGCGCAGCAGGTTGTTTTTTTCATCCGGCGACAGCGGCGTACGGGCCACCGGTTCCGGCAAGGCGTCGGGCTGGAACACGATGTCGCCGTAGGTCTGCGGGTTGTCTTCCCAGAACTTGGTGCGGAAAAACGAACGGGTCAGGCCATCGCCCCCCGTCAGCGTCAGGCC
The DNA here is from genome assembly GCF_900104425.1 of Pseudomonas sp. NFACC13-1. Lineage (NCBI taxonomy): Bacteria > Pseudomonadati > Pseudomonadota > Gammaproteobacteria > Pseudomonadales > Pseudomonadaceae > Pseudomonas > Pseudomonas sp. NFACC13-1. Next base: position 174,284 of record NZ_FMXV01000002.1, read on the forward strand.
GTGGGGCAGGCGCATGTCCGTGCCGCGCAACAAGCGATCGAACACCGTGCAGGCAAAACTGCCCGGTTGCGCCGAGGCCTGGAGGAAATGCTCGTCGACACAACCGTCCGGGAACAGGCCCCGCAGCGGTTCGATCAGGCCGGCATCCCAACAGGCGTGCACCACCCGGAAGCGGCCGGCGTCGACAAACAGCGGCAGCTCATAGAACCATTCGAGAAAGTCATGCCAGTCGCCGGGATGCTGCTCGAACTGGGTCAGTGTCTCGTTGAGCAGGCGGGCATGGCGCGGCGTGTGTTCGCGCACGTAGCGCTGGCCGCTGCCCGGCAATGCCGGTGTGCTCCAGCCCAGGGCGTTGAACTCGTGGTTGCCCATGATGCACAGCGCTTGGCCGGCCATGACCATGTCATGGACGATGTGCAGCGCCTCGCGGATCCGCGGGCCACGGTCGATGATGTCCCCCAGGAACACGGCCATGCGCGACGGATGCCGCCAGACCCCGCCCTGCTTGTGGTAACCGAGTCGGTCCAGCAGGTGTTCCAGGGTCAGGGCGCATCCGTGCACGTCACCGATCAAATCGTAACTGCGCGCAGGATCGAGCATCAGTCGCCTCCACCCCCCAACCGACTGCCCCAACCAAGCTTGGTCCGGCAGACTTCGTAGTAATTGTGATCCAGCGGGTGGATCAGGCGCAGCTTCTGCGCTTTTTTGCTGACGGTGATGGTGTCCCCCGGCGCGCAGGTGAAATGGTTCTGGCCGTCACAGGACACTTGCGGGTAGATCTGCATATCCTTGGACACGACGATTTTCAGCTCACTGTTGCCATCGACCACGATCGGTCGCCCAGACAAGGTATGGGGGTACATGGGCACAATCACAATAGCGTCGAGCTTGGGATGCATGATCGGCCCGCCGGCCGACAGCGCATAGGCGGTGGAGCCGGTGGGGGTGGCGACGATCAGGCCGTCGGCTTTCTGGCTGCAGACGAACTGGCCGTCGATGTACAGCTCGAACTCGATCATCCGCGTGGATTTGCCGGGGTGCAGCACCACGTCGTTGAGGGCGTCGCCCTGGCCGATGGCCTCGGCGTGACGGCGGACCTCGGCCTGCAGCAGGAAGCGGTTTTCCACCAGGTAGTGGCCGTCCAGCACCTCGGCGACCTTGATCTCCAACTCATCGGGGCGGATATCGGTAAGGAACCCCAGGCTGCCGCGGTTGATCCCCAGCACCGGGATATTGTGCCGCGCCAGGGCCCGGGCGGCCCCCAGCAGGCTGCCGTCGCCACCGACCACGATCACCATGTCACAGACTTCGCCGAGCATCTTGCGCGACGACGTCTGCAAGCCATGGCCCGGCAGGACTTCGGCGATGGTATCTTCGAGGATCACATGCAGGTGCCGCTCCAGGAGGAAACGTTTGAGACGGCGAACGGTGTCCAACACCTGCGAACTGCCCAGGCGACCGATGATGCCGATATTGCGAAATTGCTCCATGAGGCTCCTGCGAGGGTCTGCGGCGGGCGAAAAACACGATTATGGGCGAAAGCGCGCCGTAGACAAAATCCTTTAAGCCTTCAGCGCAACGGCTATGCTCGCAAGATGATCCTGTTCCCTGAATTGCTGGACTTGCCCCGACGCCTGCACCATCCCGAAGTGCGCGACCTCGCGTGGGCGATCATCGCCCCGCCGATGCTCATCGACACGCCCTGGCCCCAGCGCCACCCCCTGACGGGCAGTGATTGGGTGCAGGAGCCAGGCCGACTGGAACACTGGCTGCGGCAACTGGACCGCGACAGCTATCCATTGCTGCACTGCCTGTCCCAAGGGCGAACGCGCCGCCTGGGCCTGTATTACGAAAGGCTGTGGCAATTCGCCGTGCAGCATGCCCCGGGCATCGAATTGATCGCCGCGAACCTGCCGATCCGGCGCGAAGGCCATACCCTGGGCGAACTGGACCTGTTGCTGCGTGATCGCGACGGCACCCACCACCTGGAACTGGCCATCAAGTTGTACCTCGGCCCCCAGCACGGAAACGGACTGGACGCCGCGCAATGGCTGGGCCCGGGTTGCCATGACCGGCTCGACCGCAAGCTGGCGCATCTGCGCGAACACCAACTGCCGATCTCGGCCCGCCCGGAAAGCCGCGAGGCCCTGGCGGCACTGGGCATCGAGCCCTCGGGCCTCGAGCTGTTTCGCTCCGAGCTCTGGCTGGGCGGGTATTTGCTCTACCCCTGGCCGGGCCAGGCCGAACCACCGGCCGGTGCCCATCCCAGGCATTTGCGCGGGCGCTGGCTGCATCAACGGGACTGGCCTGCGTTCATCGCCCAACGTCCGCCGGGTCGCTGGCAACCCCTGCCCCGCGCCGCCTGGCTGGCCCCGGCGCATTATCCGGCCGAGCAAACCTGGAGCACCGCGCAGCTGGAGGCTTGGCGAATAGCCCTGGACCCCATGGCGCCGGCACAGTTGATGGTGCGCCTGAGCGAAAACGCCGAGGGTGAGTGGGAAGAAGCCGAGCGGGTGTTCCTGGTGGCGGATCGTTGGCCGGATGTGCCGGGTGGTAGCTGAGCCTTGCGCTGCCTGTCAGGGCCTCATCGCGAGCAAGCTCGCTCCCACATTGGAAAGCACCTTTCTGCATAAGTGAGTTCCCGCATTGGAATGCGCGCCCTTGTGGGAGCGAGCTTGCTCGCGATGAAGCCAACTCGGTTCTAGAAGGACAACCGCACAGCCAACGCCGCCAACGTCACCAGCAGCACCGGCACGGTCAGCACAATCCCGACCTTGAAGTAATACCCCCAGCCGATCCGGATGTTCTTGCGCGCCAGCACATGCAGCCACAGCAACGTCGCCAGGCTACCAATCGGCGTGATTTTCGGGCCCAGGTCGCTGCCGATGACGTTGGCGTAGATCATCGCCTCCTTCACCGCCCCGGTGGCCTGGCTGGCATCGATGGACAAGGCGCCGATCAGCACCGTCGGCAAATTGTTCATGGCCGACGAGAGCAGCGCCGTCAGCACACCGGTGCCCATGGCCGCGCCCCACACGCCATATTCGGCGAAACCGTCGAGCCAATGGGCCAGGTAACCGGTCAGTCCGGCGTTGCGCAGGCCATAGACCACCAGGTACATGCCGAGGGAAAAGATCACGATCTGCCAGGGCGCTTCCTTCATTGCCTTGCGGGTGGAGATCTTGTGGCCGTGGGCCGCGACCGCCAGCAGCAACGCAGCACAGACCGCCGAGATCGCACTGATGGGAATCCCCAGGGGCTCCAGGGCAAAACAGCCCAGCAGCAGGATCACCAGCACCGCCCAGCCGGCATAGAACGTCGCCTTATCGTGGATCGCTGTCGCCGGATCATCCAGTTGATCGGGGTCATAGTCGCGCGGAATGTCGCGGCGAAAGAACCACAGCAGGATGGCCAGGCTGGCCGCCACGCTCACCAGGTTCACCGGCACCATGACCGCCGCGTAGCGGTTGAAACCAATGCCGAAGAAGTCCGCCGAGACGATGTTCACCAGGTTCGATACCACCAGCGGCAGGCTCGCGCTGTCGGCAATGAAACCGGCGCCCATCACGAACGCCAGGGTCGCCGCCGGGGAAAACCGCAGTGCCAGCAGCATCGAAATCACGATAGGGGTCAGGATCAACGCCGCCCCGTCATTGGCAAACAACGCCGACACCAGCGCCCCCAGCAACACCATGAACGCAAACAGCTTGCGCCCACTGCCTCGGCCCCAGCGAGCCACATGCAAGGCCGCCCAGGCGAAGAACCCCGCCTCGTCCAGCAGCAGGCTGATGATGATCAGCGCGACGAACGTACCGGTGGCGTTCCAGATGATCTGCCAGACCAGCGGGATATCGCTGATCTGCACCACCCCGCTCAACAACGCCAGCAGCGCGCCGAGCGTCGCGCTCCAACCGACACCGAGCCCCTTGGGCTGCCAGATCACCAACGTAATGGTCAGCAGGAAAATCAACGACGCAATGAGCATGCGCAACAGCCTTGAAAAAGGGAAGGGAAAGAAGGACTCAGCAACAACGCGCCACCGGACGATCAGGCATGGCGTTCAAGCGCTGCACGTCCGCTGTCAGCCACGCGGTACTGGCCGCCAACGCCTGCTCCAGCATCATACTGACCCAGGCCGGTAACTGCGGGTGCTGGCGGTAATAAACCCACTGCCCTTGGCGTCGGTCGCTGAGCAGCCCAGCGTTGCGCAACTGCGCCAGGTGCCGAGAGATCTTCGGCTGGCTCAGGCCCAGCGCGGCGGTGAGTTCACAGACACACAACTCGCCTTCACGGGCCACCAGCAACGCAATGCGCGTACGGGTGTCATCGGCCAGGGCCTTGAAGACATCGACGGGATTGGGGGAATCGGGCATGGCGTGGGCAAGCCTGGGATGAGCGAATGGCGAATATATGGATATTCGAATATCCAGTAAAGCGGGGATTTTGATTTGCCAGATGCGTTTGCAGATGTACATGCACTTGTGGCGAGGGGATTTATTCCCGCTGGGGCGCGAAGCGCCCCCATTCAAATTGTCTGGCACACCAGGGTGTTGGGTTTGGGGCCGCTTCGCAGCCCAACGGGGATAAATCCCCTCGCCACAGAGGTGCTCTGCTTGAAGTTCCAGTGGCCGTCAAGCCTTCTTATGCTGCTCGACCCACTTGCCATAGGCATCGATGAATTTCTGCAAGAATGGCCTGACGGACTCCGACAGGTTGCCCGCCTCGTCGAACGCCGTCCCGGCGTTACTCAGGTAGCCTTCCGGCTGCTGCATGCAGGGCACGTCAAGGAACACCAGGGACTGGCGCAAATGATGATTGGCGCCGAAACCGCCAATGGCACCCGGCGAAGCGCTGATCACCGCGCCTGGTTTGCCACTCAGGCAACTCTGGCCGTAGGGACGCGACCCCACATCGATGGCATTTTTCAACGGCGCCGGCACCGAACGGTTGTACTCCGGCGTGACGAACAACAAGGCATCGGCCGCGCCTACCTGCTGGCGGAAAGTGCTGTAGGCTGCCGGAGGGGACACATCGATGTCTTCGTTGTAGAGCGGCAACTCGCCAATCTCGATGATATTCAGCTTGAGGTTGGCTGGCGCCAGGTCAGCCAGTGCCAGCGCGACCTTGCGGTTGATCGATGCCTTGCGCAGGCTGCCCACCAAAACGGCCACTGTGTAGACATTACTCATGAGAGGCTTCTCGACTGTCGGCTCAAAGGAGCCTGTAGTTATAGATGATCGGGGTGACAATTGGACCAGTGGAGCGACAAAAACCGGCCGGCTGGACTATTTTTTTCATGTAGGAAAACTTACCGCGCTTGACCAGGGTCTACAGAACCGCAAATCGAGTGATTTATTTCCAGAGGTTCTAAGCAATGGCAGCAGTACTTGTCGGACAATTTCATGCGCGGGACGCCGAAGGTCGCGTCTACTCGGTGCATGAGTTTCAGGAATCGACCCCGTCGCCCGACGGAAATGGCAAGGAGCCTGTCACTACCTATAAATTGGCTATCGGGGATCGAGTCAACAAGCTCGACGATGGCAGATTTATTCTCGTGCAATCTCAAATCGAATTGACGCGCGAACCGGAAACGCCACTGTCCACTCAAACGCCCGCTGAAACGCAAATAGCTTCATAACCGTTGGTTATGAGCAGAAGTCATGCCCGGACTTGGGTTAGGATTCAGCCAATCAATGGCTCACCCGCCGAACATGGACTTCTTGCATGCGTTTACGCCACATCGAAGTGATCCAGGCGCTGCTGCAGACCGGCCACCTCGGCACGGCGGCCGAATGGCTGCAACTGCCGGTGGCGGAGGTCGAGACGATACTGCGCGACGCCGAGGCCCAATTGGGTTTCATGCTGTTCGCCAGCGTGCGCGGTCGTTTGCAGGCGACCCGGGAAACCCTTGAATTGCGTGACGGTATCACGCGGGTGTACGACACCCTCGAACCGGTGCAGCGCCTGGCCAGCAGCCTGAAACACCATCAGGCAGCGCCCTTGCGCATTATCTGCACACCGCCGCTGGCCCAGCGGTTGCTGCCCCAGAGCATCGCTGCCTTGCGTCGTCGCCATCCGGATGCGCCGTGCACCCTCCTCAGCCGACCGACCCGCGATATCGTCCACAGCCTGCTGTTGCGTGAAAGTGACCTGGGCCTGAGCCTGCACGACCCGGAACATCCCGACATCCATTGCCGGATTATCGCCCAGGGCAAACTGCAATTGCTCGCGCCCCACGGCTGGCTGCAACCCCGTCAAAAATATATTTCGCTTCAGGACCTGGCGGGCCAGCCGTTGGTGGGCCTGGATGGCCACGACCCGCTGAGCCCTGCATTCGAGCACAAACTGGCGGCGCTGCGTCCGGCGCCCATGATCCAGCTCCGCGTCCAGACCCATCAGATGATGCGCGCCATGGTCGAGGCCGGCGAAGGCCTGGCCATCGTCGATCCGTTCACCGCCTCGGGCGCCAAGGACGGCGGCCTCGACGTCTGCCCGGTATCGCCCGCCATCGCGATTGGCCTCTATGCCTTGAGCCTCAACGGCGCCCCCTCTTCACCCGCCCTTCAATCGCTGCTGGAACGAATTACGGAACAAGCCGAGGCGTTGCTGAGCCACTGATCGACATGCCCAGTGGGTCGTCGAACAGCCGGTACCAGAACAGCGCGACTTCGGCGGTATGCCGGTCAATGCCGCGATAGCGCAGGTGATCGATACCACCCAGCACGTAACCGCAACGCTCATAGAGCCGGCAGGCGCCCAGGTTGTTGTTCTGGGTCTCGAGCATGATGCCCGGCAGTTTTTTCTTGCGACTCCAGAACTGGGCGACATCGAGCAACGCCTTGGCCACCCCGTGGCGACGGGCCGGGGCGTGTACCGCCAGCTCGTCGATGTGAGCATAGCCGTTCCAGTTGGTACTGACCACCAGGTGCCCGACGGGCTGGTCATCGAGGTAAGCCATGAAGATCTCGCTGTCCGGGGCATCGCGGAAGCTGCTGAACTCCTCGGGATCGATGCCATAGCACTTGCGATAGGGAACGATGGGCGTCACCGCCCATTGGCTGACGGGACGGCCGATCTGCGCCGTCGCGTAGTCGCTGACTTCAAAGCTGAAATCGCTGCCCCAGATGTAGGCGGCAAAGCCATCATCGACAATGCGCACCGACAGCCCGGGGTGCTTGGGGTTCATGACCGGTTGCATACTGGGGAAGGTCCTCATTCCTTGAAGCACCCAACGGCGTGGTGCCATCCATTGCCCTTGTCTTTCAAATCATCACACATCAAGCGGGATCCGTACCGTAGCCTGCCCGTTACCTCAGGGTAGAAGGTCGTGGCGATTGTGGCGAGAAATGAACAATGGGTGTCCCTGCGCAAACGAGCTTGTTCGCGATGACGGTAGTCCAGCCTCCATCAATGCTGGATGTGCCGCCGCCATCGCGAGCAAGCTCGCTCCCACAGGGTTTCATCAGTGCGTGGCGGCCTGTGCCTCGGCCAACTGTGTCCACAATGCCGGAGCACCCGCGGACTTGGCGATGGCTTCCAGACGCGCGGCATGCTCGGCCAGGTCGCTTTCGCTGGCGCGAATGATCCGCGATGGCTGGCGGTCGGCGGGCAAACGGCGAATTTCCGTGGCCTGGTTGCCGGAGCCTTCGCCGGTACCGTTGCCGTCCGAGGCGTTGCCGGCCAGGGACAGGCTGGTCTGGCCGCCGGTCATGGCCAGGTAGACGTCGGCCAGGATCTCGGAGTCGAGCAAGGCGCCGTGCAGTTCACGGCCGGAGTTGTCGACACCGTAGCGCTTGCACAAGGCGTCGAGGCTGTTGCGCTGCCCCGGATGCCGTTCCCGGGCCATCATCAGGGTGTCGAGGATGGTGCAATGCTGGGTGATGTCGGCCCGCTCGTGCTGCCCCATCAGGGCGAATTCGTTGTTGATGAACCCCACGTCGAACGCCGCGTTGTGGATGATCAACTGCGCGCCCTGGATGAATTCGAAGAACTCATCGGCCACTTCGGCAAAACGCGGCTTGCCCACCAGGAATTCGTTGGTGATGCCGTGGACGCCGATAGCGCCCTCGTCGCTTTCGCGGTCCGGTTGCAGGTAAACGTGGAAATGGCGACCGGTCAGGCGCCGGCCGATCAGCTCGACACAACCGATTTCAATAATCCGGTGACCATCGGTCACCGGCATGCCGGTGGTTTCGGTATCCAGTACTACAGATCTGTTGGCCATCAGTGTTCAGCTCTCAGCGGGCAGTCTTGCAAAAGCGCGGATATTAACACGCTCCGAGGGAATGACTGACCACAGCTTTTGTGGCGAGGGGATTTATCCCCGCTGGGCTGCGAAGCAGCCCTAAAGCCAGGCATCACAGTGCGCCAGGAAGATCGAAGGGGGGGGCGCTTCGCGCCCCAGCGGGGATAAATTCCCTCGCTACAAGTGCGCATGCTTCAGTGGACATGGTTGCATCAGGCCTGCTTGTAGCCCCGCACCTCATCCACCCCACGGTTGGCCAACTGGTCGGCCCGTTCGTTGCCGTGGTGGCCGATGTGGCCACGGACCCATTTCCAGGTGACGTTATGGCGGTTGACCTGCTCATCCAGCAGCTTCCAGAGGTCGGCGTTTTTCACCGGTTCCTTCGCCGCCGTCTTCCAGCCGCGCTTCTTCCAGTTGGCCATCCACTCGTTGATGCCTTTCATCACGTATTGCGAGTCGGTCACCAGCAGTACATCGCAAGGCCGCTTGAGCTCTTCGAGGCCTCGGATGGCGCCCATCAGCTCCATGCGATTGTTGGTGGTATTGGCTTCGCCGCCCCAGAGTTCCTTCTCCACGCCCTTGCACACCAGCAACGCGCCCCAGCCGCCCGGGCCGGGGTTGCCCTTGCAGGCGCCATCAGTGAAGAGTTCTACGCTATCGCTCATGCCAATCTATCCAGAAAAAATGCAAAGGCCAGCCGACCAGGCGGGTTGATGCCTGTCGTCGAAAGGCCGGCCAGGCCTGCTAAAAAGGGTTATGGCTCGATGTGACGACGATTGACCTTGGCCATTGGCAAGGGAATCAGCTTGCCCATCGGCTCGCGTCGCGCCTGACGCACCGGGCGCAGCCCGACCGCGATCTTGCGCGCCACCAGCAGGTAGAAACCGCCGCCGGACAGCTGCCAGTCGCCGGCCTTGCGCTCCCAACCGGCCAGGCGAGCCTGCCACTTGGGTGACGCAAGCGGCGGACGATAGCACCCGAAGCGGCGTTTCTCCAGCGCGAAGCCCAGCAGGTTGAGCCAGTCGCCGACCCTCGACGCCGAGATGCAGCGGGCCTGGCGCAAGGCGTCGTGGGCAAACACATGACGCAACCCCCAGGTGCTCCAGGGGTTGATACCGATGATCAACAGATGCCCGCCGGGGCGTACGCTGCTGGCGGCTTCACGCAGCAAGCCGTGGGGCGACAGGCAGAAATCCAGGCCGTGCTGCATGACCACCACGTCGGCGGCATGTTCGCTCAGCGGCCAGGCCTGCTCCTCGCAGACGATTTCCACCCCAGGCAACGGCGCCCCCAGGCGTACGTTGCGCTGGACCTGCGGTGCCGACGGCGGCGTTTGCGCCGAAGGCCCGTAGTGCACCAGATAGCCGCCAAAGAACCGGCCCAACTCGTCTTCGAGCATGCGCCGTTCCTCTTCCAGCAAAAATTGCCCGACAGGGCCGGACAGCCATTCACGGGCGGCGCTGATCAACGCCAGCCAGTCAGGATCAGCCTGAGCGAACGCTTCATCGGTCATTGCATTCTCCAACGCGTCAGGAAGTTCTAAGATGCGCCTTTGTTTTCCGCTTGGCGAATTCCGCGATGATACAGATCAGTGCCCTGCCCGCGTTCACCGATAACTACATCTGGTTGTTACAGGATCACTCCACCCAGCGCTGCGCCGTGGTCGACCCGGGTGATGCCGCGCCAGTACAGGCCTGGCTCGACGCCCATCCGGGCTGGGTCCTGAGCGACATCCTGATCACCCACCATCACCATGATCATGTCGGCGGCGTCCAGGCGCTGAAGAATGCGACGAACGCCACCGTCTACGGCCCGGCCAGCGAAAACATCCCGGCACGGGACCAGGCCCTGCATGACAACGACCAGGTCAACGTGCTCGGCTGGGACTTCGATGTCTACGCGGTGCCTGGCCATACACTGGGGCACATCGCCTACTACCACCATGGCCTGCTCTTTTGTGGCGACACCCTGTTCGCCGCCGGTTGCGGTCGACTTTTCGAAGGCACGCCCGCGCAGATGCACCATTCCCTGGGTCGCCTCGCCGCCTTGCCTGAAGACACGCTGGTCTACTGCACTCATGAATACACCCTCAGCAACCTGAAGTTCGCTGCCGCCGTGGAGCCGGGCAACCCGGACATCGCCGCCCGCCTGGAAAAAGTCACCCGCCAACGCAACGAAGGCATCATGACGCTGCCCTCGACCCTGGCCCTGGAAAAACTCACCAACCCGTTCCTGCGCACGACTGAAACATCCGTTAAACAAAAAGCAGACGAACGGAACGGCCAGCGAAACCAGACGCCGAGTGAGGTTTTTGCGGCCTTGAGGGCTTGGAAAGATAAGTTCTAAGGCAGCTATCGATTGATACAAAAATTCTGAAAGGTTGACCTGTTGGGGTGCGCTTCCTAGAATCGGCCGACATTTTTGCCCGGAACTTACTTCCAGCCAATGTCGTCATCCATACGCAGGTCCGTCCAGTCAGACACATTGACCCGCTTGGCTCAGGCCATCGCGGTGGCTGTGTCCGCCACCCTGGCGGGCTGCCAGAGCACGAGCCAGCTGCCGCAGACCGACGCGGCGCACACCCCGAATATCGCCGCTCGCGCCAAACAGAAGCCGGTATGGCTCACCGAGAAACCCAGCCCCCAAGTGCCCCAGGACATCTGGGAACGCATGCGCCAGGGCTTCCAGCTGCAGGAAACGGCCGGCGTCAACCCGCGTATCGAGCAACAGCGCCTGTGGTTCGCCAGCAACCCTTCCTTCCTGGAAAACGCCGGTGAGCGCGGCAGCCTGTACATCCATTACATCGTCGAACGCCTTGAAGAACGCAACATGCCGCTGGAACTGGCGCTGCTGCCGGTGATCGAGAGCGCCTACAACCCCATGGCCTATTCCCGGGCCAACGCAGTGGGGCTGTGGCAATTCATCCCGTCCACGGGGCGTTACTTCAACCTGCGCCAGACCCGCTTCTATGACGGGCGACGCGACATCACCGCCTCCACCACGGCCGCCATGGACTACCTGACGCGCCTGCATGACATGTTCAACGGCGACTGGTTGCTGGCGCTGGCGGCCTACAACGCCGGTGAGGGCACCGTCAGCCGCGCCATCGAGCGCAACGAGAAGCTTGGCCTGCCCACCGACTACTGGAACCTGCCGCTGCCCAGCGAGACCCAGGCCTATGTGCCGAAGTTGCTGGCGCTGTCCCAGGTGGTGCTCGCGCCCGACGCCTATGGCGTGAACCTCAACCCGATCGCCAACGAACCCTATTTCCAGGTCGTCGAGATCAACCAGCGCATGGACCTGTCCAAGGTCGCGGCGGTGGCCAATATCGACGAAGACGAGCTGTTCCAGCTCAATCCGGCCTTCAAGCAGCGCACCACCATCGACGGCCCCCAGCATTTACTGGTCCCCACCTCCAAGGCGCAGTTGCTGACCGCCAGCCTGTCGACCATGCGTCCGGAAGAGTTGATCAGCCAGCGCGCCCTCAAGCCGGTTTTCGAATCAGCCGACGACAGCGAAGTGGAAGGTGCCAGGCGCACCTACCGCGTCAAGCGCGGCGAAAACCTGGCCCAGATCGCCAAGGCCAACAACGTCCAGACCAAGGACCTGCAACGCTGGAACAAGCTCAGCGGCAACAAACTCAAGGTCGGCCAGACCCTGGTGATGCAGGACGCCAGGGCCAGCAAGGCCACCGGCAAGCGCATCAACACCGTGGTAGCCGCCAACAGCAAGGACCAGAAGAAGCAGACCCAATACAAGGTCAAGCAGGGCGATTCGTTGTACGTCGTCGCCAAGCGCTTCAACGTGGAAATGCAGCACCTCAAGCGCTGGAATCCACGGATGGGCAAGGCACTCAAGCCTGGGCAAATGCTGACGGTGTACTCCCCGCACTGACATGACCGGGGGCTCCCGCTGGGCTGTGTGTAGGAGCTGGCGAAGCCTGCGATCTTTTGATCTTTCGCTTGGGACTCAAGTGTCTGGGGAAAGATCGCAGCCTCGTTGCACTCGACAGCTCCTACACCGCTCCTACAGCCCCCGCCTTTTTCCTGCCGATACAAGCTGTTACTGTACAGGCCATAAAAGCCCAAGCCGCCTGGATCGGATCTCCGACTTGATACGTCCCCTCCTCCTGTTCCTGATCAGCCTGGCCTTGAGCTCTCCCGCCAGCGCAACCATCAGCGAAAGCCATGGCTATGCGCAGTTCGGCACGCTCAAGTACCCGGCCAGATTCACCCACTTCGACTGGGTCAACCCGCAAGCGCCCAAGGGCGGAGTCTTGCGGGTCATGGCATTCGGCACCTTCGATACGCTCAACCCCTACACGTTCAAGGGCAGCAGCCCGGTTTCCACGCCCAATTTCCTGCAATACGGCATCAATGAGCTGAACGAACCGCTGATGGTCGGTACTGGCCAATACGCACCGTCCGGCGATGAACCGACGTCGAGCTATGGCCTGATCGCCCAGTCGGTAGAGTACAGCGAAGACCGCAGCTGGGTAGTCTTCAACCTGCGCCCCGAAGCGCGCTTCCACGATGGCGTGCCCATCACCGCCTATGACGTGGCGTTCTCCTACAGGACCCTGCTCAAGGACGGCCACCCGCAATACTGCACCAACCTGCAGGAAGTGCTGCGGGTCGACATTCTCAACCCGCTGAAAATCCGCTTCGTCTTCAAGCGCGCGGGCAATCCCTTGCTGATCCTGCGCCTGGGTGAGCTGCCGGTGTTGCCCCAGCATTACTGGAAAGGCCGCGACTTCAAGGCGACGACCTTCGAACCGCCCCTGGGCAGCGGGCCGTATCGCATCACCAAAGTGCAGCCAGGCCGCCAACTGGTGTTCGAACGGGTCAAGGACTACTGGGGCAAGGACCTGCCGGTCAATCGCGGCAAATACAACTACGACCGCATGGACGTGGAGTTCTATCGTGACAGCGAAGTCGCCTTCGAAGCCTTCAAGGCCGGCGAGTTCGACATCTACATCGAACACCAGGCCAAGAACTGGGCCAACGGCTACGACTTTCCGGCAGTCAACCGGGGCGATGTGATCAAGGCGCAGATACCCCACCAGATCCCGACCCAGACCCAGGGCCTGTTCATGAACACCCGGCGCGGCACATTCGCCGACGTCAAGGTGCGCGAAGCCCTGGGGCTGATGTTCGATTTCGAGTGGACCAACCGCACCCTGTTCAGCGGCGCCTACAAGCGCACCCTCAGCTATTACCCCAACAGCGAATTCTCCGCCACCGGCCTGCCGGTGGGTCATGAATGGCTGCTGCTCAAGCCGTACCGGGATCAATTGCCACCCAAACTGCTCACCGAACCCTTCAGCTTGCCCAAGACCGACGGGCGCGGCATTCCCCGGGAAACCCTGCGCAAGGCATTGGGACTCTTGAAGGAAGCCGGCTGGAATCTCAACGGCCAACGCCTGCTGAACGCTGACCACCAGCCCCTGAGCTTCGAAATCCTGCTGGTGAACCCGAACCTGGAGCGTATCCTGCAACCCTACGTCGAAAACCTTGCCAGCATCGGTGTCCAAGCCCGGCTGCGCACGGTGGACCGCGCCCAATACAAACAGCGCCTGGACCAGTTCGACTTCGACATGATCCTGCTGACCTTGAACCAGACCCTCAGCCCGGGCCTCGAGCAATGGCAGTACTTTCACTCCAGCCAGGTCGGGGTCAAGGGCAGCAAGAACTACGCCGGGATCGCCAACCCGGTGGTCGACCATCTGCTGGAAAAACTGCTCGCCGCCCAGACCCGCGATGAACAGGTCGCCGCCGGCAAGGCCCTGGATCGCGTACTGCTGTGGCAGCATTACTGCATTCCCAACTGGTATCTCAACTATCATCGCCTGGCGTACCGCAACCGGTTCGCCTTCGTCACCACGCCGCCCTATACCCTGGGCCTGAGCGCCTGGTGGCTGAAATCTTCGGAGAAAGATCAATGAAGCCTTTACGTGCCCTGCTCCTGCAGGCCAGCAGCCTGTTATTCGCCGGGCTGGCCTGCGCCGCGCCGCAGCATGCCGTGACCTTGTACAACGAGCCGCCGAAATACCCGGCCAACTTCCAGCACTTCGACTACGTCAACCCGGACGCGCCCAAGGGCGGCATCTTCCGCCAGGGCGGCTTTGGAGGGTTCGACAGCCTCAACCCGTTCATCAGCAAAGGCGTGCCAGCCGATGACATTGGCCTGATCTACGACACCTTGGCCAAGCAGGGCCTGGACGAACCCTTCACCGAATATGGCCTGATCGCCGAAAAAATCGAGAAAGCCCCGGACAATGCCTGGGTGCGCTTCTACCTGCGCCCCGAAGCCCGTTTCAACGATGGCCATCCGGTACGGGCGGAAGACGTGGTCTTCAGCTTCCAGACCCTGACCAAGGACGGCGCACCGATGTTCCGCGGCTACTACAACGACGTCGCCGAAGTCATCGCCGAAGATCCGCTCAAGGTCCTGTTCAAGTTCAAGCACACCCATAACCGCGAGCTGCCGTTGATCCTGGGCCAATTGCCGGTATTGCCGAAGCACTGGTGGGCCGAGCGCGACTTCAACAAGGGCAACCTGGAGATCCCCCTGGGCAGCGGCCCCTACAAGGTCGCCGAAGTGAAGGCCGGCCGCTCGATCCGCTATGAGCGGGTGAAGGACTACTGGGGCAAGGACCTGCCGGTCAATCGCGGGTTCTACAACTTCGACGTGCTGGTCACCGACTACTACCGCGACAACACCGTCGCGGTCGAGGCGTTGAAAGCCGGGCAGTTCGATTACTGGCTGGAAATGACCGCCAAGAACTGGGCCAATGCCTACAACATCCCGGCCGTGACCGAAGGCCGGCTGATCAAGGAACAGATCCCCAACGGCAACCCCACCGGCATGCAGGGCTTTGTCTACAACCTGCGCCGGCCAGTCTTCCAGGATGTGCGAGTACGCAAGGCCTTGAGCCTGCTGCTGGATTTCGAGTGGACCAACAAGCAACTGTTCAACGGCGCCTACGCCCGCACCCGCAGCTATTTCGAGAATTCGGAAATGGCCGCCACCGGCCTGCCCGGCGAAGACGAACTGAAGATTCTCGAGCCCTTGCGCGGCCAGATTCCCGAGCAGGTCTTCAACGAGTCCTTCCAGCCTTCGATGTGCGATGGCAGCGGCATGATTCGCGACCAGCAGCGCAAGGCCTACCAATTGCTGCAAGAAGCCGGCTGGCGCATCGTCGACGACAAGATGGTCGACGCCCAAGGCAAACCGGTGGTGCTGGAGTTCCTGCTGGCCCAGACCGAGTTCGAGCGGATACTGCTGCCCTTCAAGCGCAACCTGAGCGACCTGGGCATCGACCTGGTGATCCGCCGGGTGGACGTGTCCCAGTACATCAACCGCGTGCGCTCCCGGGACTTCGACCTGGTGGTGGGCAGCTTCCCGCAATCCAGCTCGCCGGGTAACGAACAGCGTGAGTTCTGGATGTCCGCCGCCGCCGACAAGCCCGGCAGCCGCAACACCATGGGCCTGAAGGACCCGGCCGTGGACCAACTGGTGGAGCAACTGATCAATGCCGACTCGCGCAAGAGCCTGGTGGCTCACGCCCGGGCATTGGACCGGGTCTTGCAATGGGGCTACTACGTGATTCCCAACTGGCACATCAAGACCTGGCGCGTGGCCTACTGGAACCACATCGGCCATCCGAAAATCACCCCAACCTATGACATCGGCACCACCACCTGGTGGGTCAAGCCGGAGGTCAAGCCGGCCGATGAAGTAGAGAAGCAGGTCATCGAGCAGCAAATCGCCGCCCCTGCGAGCGTGGAGTAACAAGATGCTGGCTTACATTTTTCGGCGACTGCTGCTGATCATCCCGACCCTGTTCGGCATTCTGCTGATCAACTTCGTCATCATCCAGGCCGCGCCCGGCGGGCCGGTGGAACAGATGATCGCCAAGCTCGAAGGGTTCGAGGGCGCCACCAGTCGCATTGCCGGCGGCGGTGCCGAAGTGTCGGTGGCCGGCTCCTCCTACCGCGGGGCCCAAGGCCTGGACCCAGGGCTGGTCAAGGAAATCGAACGCATGTACGGCTTCGACAAGTCGGCCCCCGAACGCCTGTGGATCATGATCAAGAACTATGCCCACCTGGACTTCGGCGATAGCTTCTTCCGCGATGCCAAGGTCATCGACCTGATCAAGGAAAAGATGCCGGTGTCCATTTCCCTCGGGCTGTGGAGCACGCTGATCATGTACCTGGTGTCGATCCCGCTGGGGATCGCCAAGGCCACGCGGCATGGCAGCCATTTCGATGTGTGGACCAGTTCGGCGATCATCGTCGGCTACGCGATCCCGTCGTTCCTGTTCGCCATCCTGCTGATCGTGGTGTTCGCCGGCGGCAGTTATTTCGACTGGTTCCCGTTGCGCGGGCTGACTTCCAACAACTTCGACGAATTGAGCATGGGCGGCAAGATCCTCGATTACTTCTGGCACCTGGCCTTGCCCGTGACCGCCCTGGTGATTGGCAACTTCGCCACCATGACCCTGCTGACCAAAAACAGCTTCCTCGACGAAATCAACAAGCAATACGTGGTCACCGCCAAGGCCAAGGGCCTGACCCGCCATCGGGTCCTCTACGGCCATGTCTTCCGCAACGCCATGCTGCTGGTGATCGCCGGCTTCCCCTCGGCATTCATCGGGATCTTCTTCACCGGTTCCTTGCTGGTGGAAGTGATCTTTTCCCTCGACGGCCTGGGCCTGATGAGTTTCGAAGCGGCCATCAACCGCGATTACCCGGTGGTGTTCGGCACCCTGTTCATCTTCACCTTGCTGGGGCTGGTGGTGAAACTGATCGGCGATCTGACCTACACCTTTGTCGATCCGCGCATCGACTTCGAAAGCCGGGAGCATTGAGATGAACCTGTCCCCTCTCAATCGCCGTCGTTTCGAACTGTTCAAGGCCAACAAGCGTGGCTGGTGGTCGCTGTGGTTGTTCCTGATCCTGTTCGGGCTGAGCCTGGGTGCCGAGTTGATCGCCAACGACAAGCCGCTGGTGGTGCATTACGACAACGGCTGGTACTTCCCGGCCCTCAAGCGCTACCCGGAAACCACGTTCGGCGGCGAGTTCCCCCTGGAAGCCAACTACAAGAGCCCGTACATCCGTGAACTGCTGGCGGCCAAGGACGCCTGGGTGCTGTGGGCACCGATTCCGTTCAGCTACCAGAGCATCAACTACGACCTGAAGGTCCCGGCCCCGGCACCGCCCTCTTCCGTGAATTGGCTGGGCACCGATGATCAGGGGCGCGATGTTTTGGCCCGGGTGATCTACGGCTTCCGTATCTCGGTGTTGTTCGCCCTGACCCTGACACTGCTCAGCTCGATCATCGGCGTGGTCGCCGGCGCCTTGCAGGGCTTCTATGGCGGCTGGGTCGACCTGGCCGGCCAACGTTTCCTGGAGATCTGGTCCGGGCTGCCGGTGCTGTACCTGCTGATCATCCTCGCCAGCTTCGTACAGCCGAACTTCTGGTGGCTGCTGGGCATCATGCTGCTGTTTTCCTGGATGAGCCTGGTGGACGTGGTCCGCGCCGAGTTCCTGCGCGGGCGCAACCTCGAATACGTGCGCGCCGCGCGGGCGCTGGGTATGCAGAACGGCGCGATCATGTTCCGGCACATCCTGCCCAACGCCATGGTGTCGACCATGACCTTCATGCCGTTCATCCTCACTGGCGCCATCGGCACCCTCACCGCCCTGGATTTCCTCGGCTTTGGCCTGCCGCCGGGGGCGCCGTCCCTGGGCGAACTGGTGGCCCAGGGCAAATCCAACCTCCAGGCGCCGTGGCTGGGCATCAGTGCGTTCGCCGTGCTGGCCGTGATGCTGAGCCTGTTGGTGTTCATCGGCGAGTCCGCTCGCGATGCCTTCGATCCGAGGAAGTGATATGAACCAGGACAATCTGATCGAAGTGCGCGACCTGGCGGTGGAGTTCATTGTCGGTGAACGCCGCCAGCGCGTGGTCGAGGGCGTCAGCTTCGACATCAAGCGCGGCGAAACCCTGGCCCTGGTGGGTGAAAGCGGCTCGGGCAAGTCGGTCACCGCCCACTCGATCCTGCGCTTGCTGCCCTACCCGCTGGCCCATCACCCCACCGGGACCATTCAGTACGCCAACCAGGATTTGCTGGGATTGAAGGAAAAGACCATCCGCCATATCCGCGGCAACCGGATCGCGATGATTTTCCAGGAGCCGATGACCTCCCTCAACCCGCTGCACTGCATTGAAAAACAGATCAATGAAGTGCTTGGCATCCACAAGGGCCTGACCGGCAAGGTCGCGACCCGGCGGACCCTGGAGTTGCTGGAGCTGGTCGGCATTCCCGAGCCCCACAAGCGCCTCAAGGCCCTGCCTCACGAGTTGTCCGGCGGCCAGCGCCAGCGAGTGATGATCGCCATGGCCCTGGCCAACGAGCCGGAACTGCTGATCGCCGACGAGCCGACCACCGCCCTGGACGTCACCGTCCAGCTGAAAATCCTGCAATTGCTCAAGGAGTTGCAGGCGCGATTGGGGATGTCGTTGCTGCTGATCAGCCACGATTTGAATCTGGTGCGAAGAATTGCGCATCGCGTATGTGTCATGCAGCGCGGTTGCATCGTCGAACAGGCATCGTGCGAAGAGTTGTTCCGCACGCCGCAGCATCCGTACACTCGGGAACTGCTGGGCGCCGAGCCCAGTGGCACGCCGGCGAACAACGTCGTCGGCCCGCCGCTGTTGCAGGTCGAGGACCTGAAAGTCTGGTTCCCGATCAAGAAAGGCCTGTTCAAACGCACGGTGGACTACATCAAGGCCGTGGACGGCATCCGCTTCAGCCTGCCCCAGGGCCAGACCCTGGGTATCGTCGGCGAAAGCGGTTCCGGCAAATCCACCCTGGGGCTGGCAATCCTGCGGTTGATCGGCAGCCAGGGTGGGATCCGCTTCGAAGGCAAGTCGCTGGACAGCCTGACGCAGCAACAGGTCCGGCCACTGCGCCGGGAGATGCAAGTGGTGTTTCAGGACCCGTTCGGCAGCCTGAGCCCACGGATGTGTGTCAGCCAGATCGTCGGCGAAGGCCTGCGGATCCACAAGATCGGCACCGCGGCCGAACAGGAACAAGCGATAATCGCGGCATTGAAGGAGGTAGGCCTGGACCCGGAAACCCGGAACCGCTACCCCCATGAATTTTCCGGAGGGCAACGGCAGCGTATCGCCATTGCCCGGGCCCTGGTGCTCAAGCCGGCGTTGATTCTGCTGGATGAACCAACGTCGGCCCTGGACCGTACCGTGCAACGCCAAGTGGTAGAGCTGTTGCGGTCGTTGCAAACCAAGTACAACCTGACGTACCTGTTTATCAGCCATGACCTGGCTGTCGTCAAAGCGCTGAGCCACCAATTGATGGTGGTCAAGCATGGCCAAGTGGTCGAACAAGGTGATGCCCGCAGCATATTCGCCGCGCCGCAACACCCCTATACACAGCAGTTGCTGGAGGCCGCCTTCCTGGCCCCAACAATTGCCGAATAACCTGAAAAGAGGAGCAACACATGGGTTTTCTCGCCGGTAAGCGCGTACTGATCGTCGGTGTCGCCAGCAAGCTGTCCATCGCATCCGGCATCGCCGCCGCCATGCATCGCGAGGGCGCTGAGCTTGCCTTCACTTATCAGAACGACAAACTCAAGGGTCGTGTCGAAGAGTTCGCACAAGGCTGGGGCTCGAGCCCTGAGCTGTGCTTCCCGTGCGATGTGGCCAGCGACGAAGAAATCGCCAAGGTTTTCGAAGCGCTAAGCAAGAAGTGGGACGGCCTGGACTGCATCGTGCACTCCGTGGGCTTCGCCCCGGGCGACCAGTTGGACGGCGACTTCACCGAAGCCACCACCCGCGAAGGTTTCCGCATTGCCCACGACATCAGCGCCTATAGCTTCGTGGCCCTGGCCAAGGCTGGTCGCGAAATGATGAAAGGCCGCAACGGCAGCCTGCTGACCCTGTCGTACCTGGGCGCCGAGCGCACCATGCCGAACTACAACGTCATGGGCATGGCCAAGGCCTCCCTGGAAGCCGGCGTACGTTACCTGGCCGGTTCCCTGGGCCCGGACGGTACCCGCGTCAACTGCGTATCGGCCGGCCCGATCCGCACCCTCGCCGCTTCCGGCATCAAGAACTTCCGCAAGATGCTGGCCGCCAACGAAGCGCAAACCCCGCTGCGTCGCAACGTCACCATCGAAGAAGTCGGCAACGCCGGCGCCTTCCTGTGCTCGGACCTGGCGTCGGGCATCAGCGGTGAAATCATGTACGTGGACGGCGGCTTCAACACCACCGCCATGGGTAACCTCGAAGAGTAATCTTCACCGCGCATAAAAAAGCCGCGGGCCTTGCAAAGGGCCCGCGGCTTTTTTTATCCCGATTTCCGTGGAAAACCAATCAGAACCAAAACAAGGGAGAACACAAACAGCAGCCCTCCCAATACACCTGCGATGGTGTCGTACATGTAGATGGCGGCGACGAACGTCCCCATGAGCGACGTCAGGAAAAGCAGGACATTGGTCAACGCATACACGCCAATGCGCCATTTGAAAGCACGTCGCCTTAGAAGCCTTTGAAACAGATAACCCAACCCCGTCAGGGCCACCGAAGCGGCGGTTAAGATGATCAGCATGACCGTGTACATCGCTACCGCGGGAATACCCCGAGTATCACTTAAATCATTGGGATTTTCCGAGACACCCTCCAGCGCAAAAAAGAACAACAATGCGCATGCGCCCATCACTGAAGCAATGGCGGCGAGACTTAATGTGTTTCTTCCTGCTGCCATGGCTACCTACCTAGAGAAATTGATTGGCAGCTCGCCAGTGATTCGAATTTCATAATCCCGTGCGTTGGCCACCCTTCCCACTTCACGGAGCGCGCTCGTGGCTTGCTCATCAAAGGCAGCCCTATGACTGCTGGCATTAGCATCATAACGATCCGAGTACGCTTTGATCTTTCCGGAGAACTTGAGAGTACCTGATGCATATCGAGTAACGTCTCCGGTAATTTGAAGCGTAATGTTTCCAAGGTAGATCCGTGCGACGTTTGAGTCCTGGGCCGTGGAATAAGGCATCTCGAGATTGACGCTGGTAACTCCTACACCCGCCGTATTAATAATCGCCATCAAATCTGGAATTTTGCTTGGCGTAGGGCTGATACCAATTCTATCCAGCCGGACGCTGACAGGCTTGCCCTTCCCCAGAAGCCAATGACTAAACGCTTTGAAGGGAGTAAAGATCCCACCCGAGAATTCCTGCTCAATGGCCAACTGGTCCGTATTCTTGATCTTTGCCCCTTCCTTGATCCCGAGATTCCAGGCGTCAGCGGTGCTGAGTGTTGAATTCCTCAACATGACCAAATCGGCGCCGTGGGCGACTTTCAACTCACCTATGATAATGCCGTCCAATCCGTAGCGAATGGGACGGTTATTAACCATGGATTTGAGATGACGCTGCAACATTTGAGGCCAGTGGCCTCTTACGTAAGCCGAGTTTCGCTCTTGAATCATTTTTCCAATCATCGCCATTGGCGCAGGGTTTGGAAGACCTCTACCACTTCCACGTGAGGTTCCGAAATCATCGGGGTAAATAAATGTCGGGGGTAACTCGGTATTCATACGGGTACTCGCCAAGTGAGTAATGGATAACACTGCAGTTATGAATCCGCATCACACGATGCGAAAAACTCATTCTGCGTATTTCCCATACCCTTGGTGCGGTACATATTTATTGCGTTGTTTCTGGCATCAGCGGTGAAATCATGTACGTGGACGGCGGCTTCAACACCACCGCCATGGGTAACCTCGAAGAGTAATCTTCCTTTCGGCCCTGCGTAAAAACGCCGCTTGCCCTGAAAAGGACAAGCGGCGTTTTTTTATGCCCACCACACATTTCCTGTGGGAGCGAGCTTGCTCGCGATAGCGGTGGATCAGTTGGCATTGATGTTGGATGTACCGCCGTCATCGCGAGCAAGCTCGCTCCCACATTGGTTCCGGCTGTTCATAAAAGTCGCGCCCACCACACATCCCCTGTGGGAGCGAGCTTGCTCGCGGTGGCGGTGGATCAGTTGGCATTGATGTTGAATGTACCACCGCCTTCGCGACCAAGCTCGCTCCCCCGGAGGATCGGCGGTTGGCTTGCGCTAACTGCGAAGCGCCTGTTTCTGGGCATACATGGCCGCATCCGCGTCGGCCAACAGGTGGTCGATTGACGAATGCCGCCGGGGTTCGTACTCGATCTGGCCCACGCTGAAACGAATGTCATAGCCACGCTGCAACATCGCATTGCGCTCATCGAGGATTTCCCCGAGGCGCGCCATGATCGCCGAGGTCTCGACATAGGAAGAGCCGGTGAGCAGCGCCACGAACTCATCACCGCCCAGGCGGCCGATCACATCACTTTCGCGAAAGGCGATACGCAGCACATCCGCGAAGGTTTTCAGCGCGCTGTCACCCTCGGCATGCCCATAGCGATCGTTGATCGGCTTGAAGTCGTTGAGGTCGAAGAACAACAGCGTCGCCGGTCGCGACAAGCGATCACACACATTCAATGCATGCTGGGCCAACGTCCTGAAGCCGCGCCGATTGGACAACAGCGTCAACTCGTCCATGCTCGCCATCTGCACCGCAACCATTTCCTGCTCGGCCATGCGCGCCAAGTCGCGCAGCAGTTCGCGCTCTTCGTCATTGAGCTGGCGCGGCTTGGTGTCGAGCAGGCACAGCGTGCCAAGCTTGCTGCCATCCTCCAACCCCAGCGGATGCCCGGCGTAGAAGCGAATGCCAGGCGTGTCCGTGACCAGCGGATTGTCGTGAAACCGCTCGTCCTGCTCCGCGTCGCAGATTTCCAGGATCTGATCCTGCAAAATCGCATGCCCACAAAAGGACACTTCCCGCGGGGTTTCGCTGGCCTCCAGGCCGGCACTGGACTTGAACCACTGACGGTTGGCGTCCACCAGGGACACCAGGGCGATGGGCACGTCAAACAGACGCCGGGCAAGGCGGGTCAGGCGGTCAAACCGCTCTTCAGGCGGGGTATCGAGCAGCTTGAGCGAATGCAGATTCTTGAGGCGAACCGCTTCGTTGTCCGGTTTACCTGGCGCAAGCATCGGGAACTCCATGGGCGAGACTTCACGAAGTCTAGTTCAGGACCACTACCATTCAAACCGAACGGCCAAATCAATCGGGCATTTGCCGGCCAGGGCTAATACACTGCTTCACAGGTTCAAGACGAGGACGCTGACCGATGAAGCACGCCCCCCATGACGCCGCCCCACGCTTCTGGCGCGACGCGGCCCTGCCCTTCATCGAAGCCCGGGCCATCACCGATGGGCGCAAGGTCTGCTACTCACGCCACTCCCACGACCATTTTTCCATCGGAGCGATCACCGCCGGGCGCAGCACCTATATTCATGAGCGGTCGAATTTCCAGGTGCAGAGCGGCACGGTGGTGCTGATGAACCCCGGCGATGTCCATGCGTGCAACCCGATCGACGATGAGCCGTGGTCGTATGTCATGCTGTACGTCGATACCCAGTGGCTCAGGGATTTGCAACGTCGTATCGGTTTCGATGAAACCCTGGATTTCCAGAGCTTTTCCACGACCCACAGCCGTGATGTCGAGCTGTTTGCCGCCTTGCAAGGGTTGTATGAGCAACTGGTGGATGAGCGGCTCGGCACCGACCGCAAGCGCACCGCCGCCGAGGCGTTTTTCACCGACCTGCAACAACGGCTCAACCCTG
Source organism: Pseudomonas sp. NFACC13-1 (assembly GCF_900104425.1). NCBI lineage: Bacteria > Pseudomonadati > Pseudomonadota > Gammaproteobacteria > Pseudomonadales > Pseudomonadaceae > Pseudomonas > Pseudomonas sp. NFACC13-1. Next base: position 198,270 of record NZ_FMXV01000002.1, read on the forward strand.
CCGGCCGTCCGGACCGGGGTAGCCACCCGGGATTGATGCGCGCGGCGCAGTTCATTCACGACCATTGCAGCGAAGCCTTGAAGCTCGAAGACATCTGCACCGCCGCACAACTCTCGCCGTCCTACCTGAGCCGTGCCTTCAAGCGCCACTACGGGATGACGCCCCATGCCTTTCTGGTCAACCGCCGGATCCAGTTCGCCCGCCGCCAGTTACGCGAAGGCAAGCTGATCGCCGACGTGGCGCTGGACAGCGGGTTCGCCGACCAGGCGCATTTCCAGCGGGCCTTCAAGCAACACCTGGCGGCTACTCCGGGCCAGTATCGCGGTTGATGCAGCGCTCTGGCCTAAACACACTTCTGTGAGCCCGATTCAAGGCAATACCAAATACACCGCGCTTGCCACCAACAGTCCTGCCATCGCCCGGTTGAACAGGCGTAGGGTCGCCGGATTCCCAAGCCAATTACGCAGAAAGCTGCCGGCATAGGCCCAGCAGCCCACCGAGACGTAACAGATCACCAGATAGACTGCCGCGAACTGCCACACCAGCCGTGCCTCGCCATCGGCGACGAACGCGCCCATTCCTGCGACGCAAGCCAGCCAGGCCTTGGGATTGAGCCATTGCATCAGCGCGCCGTAGAACATCGACGGGGCCCGGTCCTCGTCCTTGGCGCCCAGGTGCCCGTTGTCCATCGCCAGTTTCCAGGCCATGAACAACAGGAACGCCACGCCACCCAGTTGCACCACCCGTGTGAGCCCAGGCCAGCGTTGTAGTACTTCATGCAGCCCAAGCCCCATCAACACCAATAACAAGACAAAACCCAGGGTCGCGCCGGCCACGTGGCGCAAGGTCGCTCGAAACCCGTACCGGGCCCCGGAACTGAGGGCCACAATGTTGACCGGCCCCGGCGTAATGGAGGCGACCAAGGCAAACGCCGCCATGGAAAGAATCAGACTCATCGCAAACCTTCTTCATATCTGTGAGGTGGCGATCAAGGTAAATCGCCCGCTGCTACCGGTATTGAAGAAAACTGCCCCATGGAGGATCCACGGTGCAAGTGGTGCCGCTGTGGTCGCCGGCCAATCCTCGCGAGCATCCGACCAACTGCGGGAAAATTCACTGTCGATTTTCCGGTGGAGTCGTCCCGGGCACGGTTCTATGCTTTGACCCATGAACCTACAAGACTCGCTGCTCCCGCCCCACGCCGAGATGGTCCGCGCCATGCTCGAACGAGACACCGCCTACGAGGGGGTGTTCTTCACCGCGGTCAAGACCACCGGCATTTTCTGTCGTCCCAGTTGCACCGCGCGCAAGCCGAAGCCGGAGAACGTGGAGTTCTTCGCCCATGCCGACGAAGCCATGTCGGCCGGCTATCGCGCCTGCCTGCGCTGCAAGCCGCTGGACGCCGCCGCCATCGCGCCGGACTGGATCCAGGCCCTGCTCCAAGCGGTGGACGCCGAACCCGACCTGCGCTGGACCGACGCCCTGCTGCTGGAACAAGGTATCGAACCGCTGAAACTGCGGCGCTGGTTCAAGCAACATTTCGGTATGACCTTTCACGCCTACCTGCGCACTCGCCGTCTGGGCATTGCCCTGGGCGGCATCAAGGACGGCACTTCCATCGACAATGCTGCGTTCGATTCCGGTTATGAGTCGTTGAGCGGTTTTCGGGACGCCTTCGTCAAATCCTTCCACATCACACCGGGCCGCGCCGCCCTCAGTGAACCCTTGTTGTTCACCCGACTGACGACGCCACTGGGGCCGATGCTGGCCATGGCCGAACGGCGGGGCCTGGTGCTGCTGGAATTCCTCGACCGCCCGGCCCTGACCAAGGAGCTGGAAGAGTTGCAGCGACGCTACGGCTACACCGTCGCGCCGGGGCACAACACTCATCTGCAACAGATCGAAACCGAACTGGCCGACTATTTCGCCGGCAAGCTCACGACGTTCAATGTCCCGCTGCACATGCCCGGCAGCGCCTTCGCCGTGCGGGTCTGGGCTGAGTTGCAAAAAATCCCCTACGGCGAAACCCGCAGCTACGGCGGCATCGCCATGGCCCTGGGCAGTCCTGGTGCCAGCCGCGCCGTGGGCCTGGCCAACGGGCAGAATCGCCTGGCCATCGTCATTCCCTGCCACAGGGTGATCGGTGCGGATGGCTCGTTGACCGGTTATGGTGGCGGCCAGCCGCGCAAGGCGTTTCTGTTGCGACTGGAAAAAGCCGCGGTGCAGGTTTCACTGCCCCTGGCGTTTTGAGCGCCCCGGAGAACGAACACCTGATGCCAGTGCCCTATCACGACGCCAGTGTCTTCCTGGCCAACCTCGACGAAGACTGGCGACGGCACGTCGCGACGATCGGCCCTTGCCTGCTGCAACCCAAGCCGGCCCGGGATCCCTATGAAGCCCTGGTCCGGGCGATTGCCTACCAGCAACTGCACGCCAAGGCCGGCGATGCGATTCTGGGCCGGTTGCTGGCGTTGTTCCCGGCACAGACATTCCCCACCCCCGTGCAAATCCTGGCGACGGACGTTGCTCAATTGCGCGGTTGTGGATTTTCCGCCAGCAAGATCGCGACCATCCAGGGCATCGCCCAAGCGGCCCTGGACGCGGTGGTGCCGGATTACGCCACGGCGTGGGAAATGGAAGACGAAGCGTTGATCGAGCGCCTGATCAGCCTGCGCGGCGTCGGGCGCTGGACCGTGGAAATGCTGCTGATCTACAGCCTGGAACGGCCCGACATCCTACCGGCCGATGACTTTGGGGTGCGCGAGGGTTATCGACGGCTCAAGGGGTTGGCGCAACAACCCAGCCGCAAGCAGATGGTCGAGATCGGCCTGGCCTGGAGCCCTTATCGGACGGTGGCGGCGTGGTATTTGTGGCGGGTGCCTGGTCGTTAGACCGTGTCACCGTCCATCGCGAGCAAGCTCGCTCCCACATTGGACTTGGGAAGTTCACAAATCCCCTGTGGGAGCGAGCTTGCTCGCGATGGCGTCCGCATGTCAGTCACGAGTTCAACAGTCCAGAACAACAGGCCGCTCGAGCTGTCCAGAGTCATTACAGTCCCCAATAGGAGGTTCCCATGCAGCTCGAAGGATCCTGCCACTGCGGCGCCGTGTCGTTCAGCCTGGCCTGTGCCCACCCCTACCCTTATCAACGCTGCTACTGCTCGATCTGTCGCAAGACCCAGGGCGGCGGCGGGTATGCGATCAACCTGGGGGGCGATGCCCAGAGCCTGAAGGTGCGCGGTCGCAAGCACATCTCGATCTACCATGCACGGCTCAAGGACGAAGGCGATAAACGCGCCCACCGCAGCAGTGCCGAACGGCATTTCTGTTCCCTGTGCGGTTCGGGGTTGTGGTTGTTCAGCCCCGAATGGCCGGAACTGGTGCACCCGTTTGCCTCAGCCATCGACACACCGCTGCCGGTACCGCCGGAGCACACCCACTTGATGCTCGGTTCCAAGGCGCCATGGGTGGAGGTCGAGGCGCATAAGGGCGATCAGCGGTTCGATGTCTATCCCGAGGAGTCCATTGCCCAGTGGCATGAACGCCTGGGGCTGAGCCGTTAAGGACAAAAAAGATCGCAGCCTTCGGCAGCTCCTACAGGGTCACGCCATCTCAATGTAGGAGCTGCCGAAGGCTGCGATCTTTTGACCTGTCTATCTCACGCCACGACTGGCACACCACTGTGGAACCGGAATTCCACATCCGGCGATTCGATCAGTTCCCGCTCGGCCTCACGGACCTTGTCGATCACCTGGGCAATGTCCTTGGCGTCGCCGTACTGGTAGGCCAGTTTCAGATAACCCTGGAAATGCCGGGCTTCGCTTTTCAGCAAGCCGAAATAGAACTTGCCCAGCTCCTCGTCCAGGTGCGGCACCAAAGCTTCGAAGCGCTCGCAGCTGCGGGCTTCGATGAAGGCACCGACCACCAGGGTGTCTACCAGCTTGACCGGTTCGTGGCTGCGCACCACCTTGCGCAGCCCCGAGGCATAACGCCCGGCGGAGAGCTGGCGCAAACCGATCTTGCGTTTTTTCATCAGGCGCATGACCTGCTCGTGATGCACCAGCTCTTCCCGGGCCAGGCGCGACATCAGGTTGATCAGGTCGACATGGGAATGGTATTTGGCGATCAGGCTCAGGGCGGTGCTGGCGGCCTTGAATTCGCAGTTCTTATGGTCGATCAGCAACGTTTCCTGGTCGGCCAGCGCGGCCTGGACCCAGGCATCGGGGGTGCGGCAACCAAGGAATTCGTGGATTTCGGGAAGATTCATGGGGCTCACGGGCAAAGGTAGTCGAGCGAAGGGCGCCGATTATACCGGCCTGCCCCCAGACCACCAGCCACCGCCATTGATATGCATCAAGTCAATGCCTCACCCACAGCAACTAGACTGCCCCACAACAACTATAGTTGAGCAACGCCAGCCTTTTCATTGCAGGAGAACGCCGATCATGCAAGCCATTCGCAGCATCCTGGTGGTCATTGAGCCAGAACATTCGGAAAGCCTGGCGCTCAAGCGCGCCAAACTGATTGCCGGTGTGACCCAGGCCCACCTGCACCTGTTGGTGTGCGACAAAAAGCACGACCACGCCGGCTTGCTCGGCGTGCTGAAGGCCGCACTGCTGGCGGATGGCTACAGCGTGACGACCGAACAGGCCTGGAACGAAAGCCTCTACGAAACCATCATCGACGTGCAGCAAGCTGAAGGTTGCGGGCTGGTGATCAAACAGCACTTTCCCGACAGCCCATTGAAAAAAGCCCTGCTGACCCCGGCGGACTGGAAACTGCTACGCCATTGCCCGACCCCGGTGCTGTTGGTAAAAACCGCCGGTTCCTGGAAAGACAAGGTGATCCTGGCCGCCATCGACGTTGGCAATACCGACGACGAACACCGTCACCTGCACTCCACCATCATCGACCATGGCTACGACATCGCCCTCCTCGCCAAGGCGCACCTGCATGTAATCAGCGCCCATCCCACGCCAATGCTCTCGTCCGCCGACCCGACCTTCCAGCTCAAGGAAACCATCGAGGCCCGGTATCGCGAACAATGCCGGGCGTTCCAGGCCGAGTTCGACATCGACGACCAGCATCTGCACATCGAAGAAGGCCCGGCGGATGTACTGATCCCGTTCATGGCGCGCAAGCTGCAGGCGGCGGTGACGGTGATCGGCACCGTGGCCCGTTCAGGGTTGTCCGGGGTGTTGATCGGCAATACCGCCGAGGCGGTGCTCGATACGCTGGAAAGCGACATACTGGTGCTCAAGCCCCAGGAAGTCGAGGACCACCTGTTGGAGCTGGCGGCCAAGGAATAAAGCTCCCTGGCACAAAAGCTCCTTTGTACTGGCCGGGGTCAGCCGCCGATCGCATCCTTCAGGAACCCGGGTGCGATGTACCGCTGGTAATGGGCTTCGGACAGGAGGAAAAACTCCCGATCAATGGCATCGCGCAGGTCCGGCAGGTCCCAGTCGCGAAACTCCGGCATCAGCACCATGCCGTAGGCTTCCAGGTTGTTGATCACCCGCGCGCCCCGGGCGATCAACTGGTAGGCCCAGCAATATTCCGACTGGTGCGGCACAAAACGGATCTTGCGCGACTCCAGTTGCTGGCGCAGCAACCCGGGGTCGAAAACCTCCAGCTTGGCCACCATCACCTGCACCAACAGTTGTTCGAGCCGCATCCACACCGCGCGTTTTTCGTCCTCGTTGTAGCCGTTCCAGTGAATCACTTCATGGTGGAACCGCTTGCAGCCACGGCACACCAGGTCACCGTAGACAGTGGAGCAAAGGCCGACGCAGGGGGTCTTGATGAGCTGGTTGGGCATAGGGAAAAACACACGCAAAAGCAGGACAGGCTGGCATGTTAGCCCTTTGTCTAAGATTGATCACCCCTCAAACTTGAGCGCCCAACTTACCTTTAATTTTTTTTTCCCGTAGAATCAGCCAGCCTTTTAAGGCGCCAATGTCCGTTAGAAGCTGTTTTCAAAGCGTCACGAGCACAGTCGTTCCTTCAGAACGGTGTTGGCGAAGGGTCTTTCCAGCGGGGAAAGCCCGACGCCAACCCTCATCAGCTCCCGTTCTGCAGGCGTAAAACTTTGAAAGCAGCTTCTGTGAGGAACGTGCGGAAACTCTGGCGTGATGGCTCAAAAAGCCGTCGACGCGCATGAGTACCGTGGGTTCCTGGATGAGCGTCCCGGACACCCATTTGGGACCACTGATGAGGGTAATAACTGTGCTTGAAGCCTACCGCAAACATATCGAAGAGCGCGCAGCCCTGGGTATCGTTCCCCAGCCGCTTAACGCCGAACAAACCGCAGGCCTGATCGAGCTGCTGAAAAATCCTCCGGCTGGCGAAGAAGCTTTCCTCGTTGACCTGATCACCAACCGCGTTCCGCCTGGAGTCGACGAAGCCGCCTACGTCAAGGCCGGTTTCCTCTCCGCCCTGGCCAAGGGCCAGGCCCAATCCCCTCTGCTGGACAAGAAGCGTGCCGTTGAACTGCTCGGCACCATGCAGGGCGGCTATAACATCGTGACCCTGGTGGAACTGCTGGACGACGCCGAACTGGCGCCGGTAGCCGCCAAGGAACTCAAGCACACCCTGCTGATGTTCGATGCCTTCCACGACGTGGCTGAAAAAGCCAAGAACGGTAACGTTCACGCCAAGGCCGTGCTGCAATCCTGGGCCGACGGCGAGTGGTTCAAGAACCGCCCGGTGCTGGCCGACAAGATCAGCCTGCGGGTGTTCAAGGTCACCGGCGAAACCAACACCGACGACCTGTCCCCTGCCCCTGACGCCTGGTCCCGCCCGGACATCCCGCTGCACGCCCTGGCCATGCTGAAAATGGCCCGTGACGGCATCGTTCCGGACGAGCAAGGCAAGACCGGCCCGATGAAGCAGATCGAAGAGATGCGCGGCCAAGGCTTCCCGATCGCCTACGTCGGTGACGTGGTCGGTACCGGTTCGTCGCGTAAATCGGCGACCAACTCGGTGCTGTGGTTCTTCGGCGACGACGTTCCTTTCGTTCCGAACAAGCGCGCCGGCGGTTTCTGCTTCGGCAGCAAGATCGCACCGATTTTCTACAACACCATGGAAGACGCCGGCGCCCTGCCGATCGAATTCGATGTGTCCAACATGCACATGGGCGACGTGATCGACCTGTACCCGCATGCTGGCAAAGTCTGCAAGCACGGTACCGACGAAGTCATCACCACCTTCGAAATGAAGACCCCTGTGCTGTTGGACGAAGTCCGTGCCGGCGGTCGTATCCCGCTGATCATCGGCCGTGGCCTGACCGAGAAGGCACGCGCCGAGCTGGGTCTGCCACCGTTCGACCTGTTCAAGAAGCCTGAAGCCCCCGCCGAAAGCACCAAGGGTTTCACCCTGGCGCAGAAGATGGTCGGCAAGGCCTGCGGTCTGGCGGAAGGCCAAGGCGTGCGCCCGGGTACCTACTGCGAACCGAAGATGACCACCGTGGGTTCCCAGGACACCACCGGTCCGATGACCCGTGACGAACTGAAAGACCTGGCGTGCCTGGGCTTCTCGGCTGACCTGGTGATGCAGTCCTTCTGCCACACCGCGGCCTATCCGAAGCCGATCGACGTCACCACCCACCACACCCTGCCTGACTTCATCATGACCCGCGGCGGCGTTTCCCTGCGTCCGGGCGACGGCATCATCCACTCGTGGCTGAACCGCATGCTGCTGCCAGACACCGTAGGTACCGGTGGTGACTCGCACACCCGTTTCCCGATGGGCATCTCGTTCCCGGCCGGTTCCGGCCTGGTCGCGTTCGCCGCTGCCACCGGCGTCATGCCGCTGGACATGCCGGAATCGATCCTGGTGCGCTTCAAAGGCAAAATGAAACCTGGCATCACCCTGCGTGACCTGGTCCATGCCATCCCGTACTTCGCCATCCAGAACGGTCTGCTGACCGTCGAGAAGAAAGGCAAGAAAAACGCCTTCTCCGGCCGCATCCTGGAAATCGAAGGCCTGGAAGGCCTGACCCTGGAACAGGCTTTCGAATTGTCCGACGCCTCGGCTGAACGTTCGGCTGCCGGTTGCACCATCAAGCTGTCGAAAGAGTCGATCACCGAGTACCTGCAATCAAACATCACCCTGCTGCGCTGGATGATCGGCGAAGGCTACGGTGATGCACGTACCCTGGAACGTCGCGCCCAAGCGATGGAAGCCTGGGTCGCCAACCCGCAACTGATGGAAGCCGATGCCGACGCCGAATACGCCGAAGTCATCGAAATCGATCTGGCCGACATCAACGAGCCTGTGCTCTGCGCGCCGAACGATCCGGACGATGCCCGTCTGCTGTCCAGCGTTGCTGGCGAGAAGATCGACGAAGTGTTCATCGGTTCGTGCATGACCAACATCGGTCACTTCCGCGCCGCCGGTAAACTGCTGGAGCAGGTCAAGGGGCAATTGCCAACCCGTCTGTGGCTGTCGCCGCCGACCAAGATGGACGCCCACCAGCTCACCGAAGAGGGTTACTACGGCATCTACGGCAAGGCCGGTGCACGGATGGAAATGCCAGGCTGCTCGCTGTGCATGGGTAACCAGGCGCGCGTCGAGCCGAACTCCACCGTGGTGTCGACCTCGACCCGTAACTTCCCGAACCGTCTGGGTGACGGCGCGAACGTCTACCTGGCTTCGGCCGAACTGGCGTCCGTGGCTTCGATCCTGGGTCGCCTGCCGACCGTCGAGGAGTACATGGAATACGCCGGCAAGATCGACAGCATGGCAGCGGACGTGTACCGCTACCTGAGCTTCGACCAGATCGCCGAGTTCCGTGAAGCGGCTGCAAACGCCAACATCCCGGTCGTTCAAGCGTAAAGCTTAGAACGCCCGACTGAAAACGCCGCCCTTCTTGCGAGGGGCGGCGTTTTTTTATGCCTGTCATTTCGATGCCAACCGTACGACCGCCATCGCGAGCAAGCTCGCTCCCACAGGGGATCTGGGGTGGTTGCAACTTTCCATGAACACCCCAAAACCAGTGTGGGAGTTGGGGTGGATGTAAGTTCTGTGAACACCCAAAACCAGTGTGGGAGCGGGCTTGCCCGCGATGGCGCCGGCACATCCAATATCAATGCAAACTGACCCACCGCCATCGCGAGCAAGCTCGCTCCCACAGGGTGATGGTCAAGCCATCAGTGAGTAGACCAACGCCGTAATCGCCACTAAACCCACCAACACAACGAATACATTCGACGCCTGGCCGCGATAGCGAGCCATGGCCGGGACTTTGCGGATGGCGTACATCGGCATCAGGAACAGGATGGCTGCGATGACCGGGCCGCCCAGGGTTTCGATCATGCCCAGGATGCTCGGGTTGAGGGTGGCGACGATCCAGCACACCACCAGCATGAACGCTGCGGTGAGGCGGTCCAGGGTCTTGGGTGCCGGACGGCGGCCGCTCTTGACGATCAGGCCCTTGAGGCCTTCGCTGGCACCGATGTAGTGCCCCAGGAACGATTTGGAAATGGCGACAAACGCAATCAACGGCGCGGCAAAGGCGATGGTCGGGTTGCTGAAATGGTTAGCCAGGTACGACAGGATCGACAGGTTCTGCGCCTTGGCCTCGGCCAATTGCGCCGGGGTCAGGGTCAGCACGCAACTGAACACGAAGAACAGCACCATCACCACCATCAGCACATGGGCGCGCGACAGGATCTGCGAACTGCGCTCCTCGGCGTTGCCGCCGTAGCGACGTTTCTGGTCCACCGCAAACGCCGAGATGATCGGCGAGTGGTTGAACGAGAACACCATCACCGGGATCGCCAGCCACAAGGTATGCAACAACGCCGAAGGTTCAGGCGGCGTCGACGCCGTGCTCAGGATACCGCCGCTCCAGTGGGGAATCAGGAACACCGCCAGAAACAGCAGCGCCACGATGAACGGGTAGACCATCAGGCTCATGGCCTTGACGATCGCCTGCTCGCCGCAACGGACCACCGCCAGCAAGCCGAGGATCAGCACCAGGGACAGCACGGCCCGAGGGGGCGGCTGGATATGCAACTGATGCTCCAGGAAGCTGCCTACCGTGTTGGTCAGCGCCACGCTGTAGATCAGCAGGATCGGGAAAATGGCAAAGAAGTACAAAAGCGTGATCAGCGCACCGGCCTTGAGGCCGAAATGCTCCTCCACCACCTCGGTGATGTCCGCGCTGTCGCGACCGGACAACACGAAACGGGTCAGGCCCCGATGGGCATAGAACGTCATGGGGAACGCCAGCAACGCCAGGATCAGCAGCGGCCAAAAACCACCCAGGCCCGCATTGATGGGTAAGAACAGAGTGCCTGCACCGATGGCGGTGCCAAACAGACCCAGCATCCAGGTGGTGTCCTGGCGACTCCATTGGCTGAGGGTGGCTGGGACTGTCGTTTCAAAGCGCTCTTCGACGCTATTGGCCTGATCATTCATCCGGTCGGATCTCCGCTTTCCGGTCACATGCACCCGGCCGGGACGAGTCGGAAAACCCCGACAGGCAGCGCCCTGGCCGAAACAGGGGCGCGATTGTCCGGGATTCACGAGCAGAAGCAAAGACTTAGCTGAGGAGCGGTTGTGCGGATCAGATCGCCGCGGTGGAATTGTCCCTGTATTTCCCTGCGCTCCCTGTAGGAGCGAGCTTGCTCGCGATAGAGGTGGATCAGCTTGCATCGATGTGAACAGACCGGCGCCATCGCGAGCAAGCTCGCTCCCACCATTGGATATTGGATCGGAGTACAAGCAGCGAGACAGGCCATCTGCCAGGCCCCCACACAAAGTCCCCCTGCAACCAAAATGCACATAAAAAGCCAAGCCCCCCCTGCCCCCGGCTCCTACAATCAGGTTGAATAGCCACAATCGATCCAGCGCCCACAGGAGCCCAGCATGACCGCAACCGTTCTGGTACTGGTTGAAACCGTCAATGAATACCTGCCGATTCTCGAGCGGCAGGGTTACCACCTGGAATTGGCGCCCACGCCGGCCGAACGCAAGACAGCGATTTTCGAACACGGTGAACGCTTCAGCGCGGTGCTGACCCGTGGCCCCCTGGGTTTGACGGCCGAGGAAATCGCCGCCCTGCCCAACCTGCAGATCATCTGCGTGATCGGTGCCGGCTATGAGCAGGTGGACCTGCAAGCCGCCCGCAACCGGGGCATCGTGGTAACCAACGGCGCCGGGGTCAACGCCTCGTCGGTGGCCGACCATGCCATGGCGCTGTTGCTGGCGTTGGTGCGCGACATCCCTCGGGCCGATGCGAGTGTGCGCCGTGGCGAGTGGGCCAAGGTCATGCGCCCTTCCCTGGCCGGCAAGCGCTTGGGCGTGCTGGGCCTGGGTGCGGTGGGCATGGCCATTGCCAAGCGCGCTGCCCTCGGCTTCGACATGAGCGTCAGCTACCACAATCGCCGGGTGCGCAACGACGTGCCCTACACCTTCTGCACCACGCCCACGGAACTGGCCCGGGTCTCGGACTTCCTGATCGTCGCCACACCCGGCGGCCTGGATACCCGGCAGTTGATCAACAAACAGGCCCTCGACGCCCTGGGGCCCCATGGTTTCCTGGTGAACATCGCCCGCGCCAGTGTGGTCGCCACCGCCGACCTGATCAGCGCCCTGGAACAGCGCCGGATCGCCGGCGCGGCCCTGGACGTGTTCGATCACGAACCCGAAGTGCCGGACGCGCTGAAAAGCCTGCCCAACGTCGTACTGACGCCCCATGTGGCCGGCCTGTCGCCGGAAGCGACGCGTGGCACGGTGGAGTTGGTGGGCCAGAACCTGAACGCGTTCTTTGCCGGCAAACCGGTGTTGACGCCGGTGCCGCTACCCGACGCGCAGCTTTAAAGCACCCCAAGCAAGGTCCACAACCGCCGGGATTCGGCATCGGCACTGATCAGTTCACCCAGCAGCTCGCTCAGCGGCTTGTTGCCCCACTCCACACCACGCCGGATCAGATAGGGCACCGGGCTATGGGGCTCGGTACGGGCCAGGTAACCGGCGATCACCAGTAGCTGTCGGTAGGCCTCTTCACGATTGGCCGGCTCCTGGAAGACTTGGGCGGCCGCCTGCGGCTGGGACGTCGACGTCGGCGCCGGGGACGTTTGCACCGGCACGACGGTGGGTTGCTGTGGGTGCATCGCGATGAACTCCTCTACCAATGTCAGCAATGCCTGGATCACGTCCTGCAGGGATTTGTAGCCCGGGGCCAGGTTGCCCAGGTAAGCATCACTCCAGGCCTCGAGCCGTTGCAGGTGCTGCAGGCTCAGCAACAGGCTGCCCTGGCGATGCAACCAGAACGACAAAGGGGTGCTGCGAATCAGTTCGGTGAGTTTCTTTTGGTCGTTGCGCGCCGCTTCCGCCGACGCCTTGGCATTCTTGCTGTCGTTGACCAACACTTGCTGACGTTGCAAGCGTTGCCAGTCGTCCAGGCAGAAACTGGCAAACGCCGCGTCCCGGCCATCGAGCAAGGGCACCCGCGTCAGCAATACTTCGCTGTAGCGACGGGCCAGCCACTCCAAGGGGATCACCCGCCACGACTGGTCGCCTTCATCGGCCTGGGGATGCAACTGCTCCGGATAGCGCTCACACAACCCCGCCACCAGCGCCAGGCTGCCCGGCAACCCCTCCAGCCCGGCCCGATGCAACCAGGCCTCCCCCAGCCAGGCACTGATCATCAAGTCCTTGCTGCGCTCCAGCAGCAGCGCAGTCGCGAGCCGCTCCAGGTCCGGCCACAGGGCGCGCTTGATCGAAGACTGCCACACACCGGTGGGCAAGCTGGTGTCGTCCTCCCGGCGCAATTCGCGCAGTTGATCGTATTCCGGCTCGTAGCGCAGGTCAGAGCCACAGGGCGACTCGGCACTGATCGGCTCGAGCAACTGAGTGACCAACTCGGGCAAAGGCGATATCGGCACGCTCACAGACCCTCCTCACGGGTGGCGATGGCGGGGCTCGATGAGGTCGCCATGAAAGGTGAACGGGGTGCCCGCGTCGGCAGCGGCGGGATCGACAATGGCAACTTGGAGCCCTGGCTCATCAACGACAGGCGCACGAACATCAGTGTCTGTTCCGCCGTGCGGGCCTGGGTCTGGGCAGTGACCGGCAGTTGCAGGGCCAAGGGAAAATCGGTGTAGTCGACATTCGGCTGGCGCTGGGCCGATCCCAGCGCGCGCATCAGGCGCAGCAATGACCACGGCCCCTGGTACTCCCAGCCGGCCTCCAGGTCGCGCACCACCAGGTTCGGTTGCAATGGATCGTTGGCCGGACGCTGGTAGCCGTTGCGGGCCCAGCGCAAGGTCAGGCGCACGGGCTGGCCGACCATCCACCGCAGGTTCTGCTGGCCGCCGCCAGGGTAGCTGATCTGTTGGTTGCCGGCGTCCAGGCTCCAGGCGATCACTTGGTCAGCGCCGCGCTCTTCATCACGGTCGGTCCGCCAGCGCACGTCCATCTCCACCCCCAGAATGCCACTCTTGTCGCGCACGAACAGCGGCCCGAGCCAGGTGCCGGCCTGTTTCAAACGGCTGAGAAAATCCTCGGCCGCCAGGCGGTCCGGCGTCTGGCTCAACACCAGCCCGGCCTGGGCCAGGGGCAGGCGTGTGTCGATCAGTTCCAGCAGGTGCCGGACCCGCGCCGGGTCGGCATCGCTGGCTCGCACATCCAGGGCGAACGGAAAGCGCCCGGCCAGGTATTGATTGAAATAGTTGGCCAAGTCATTCCAGGCGGTCGCCGCCTGGTTCTGTTGCAGGTACAGGCACCGTTGCAGGGCGCCCTGCTGCAACGCGACCGTGCGCTGGGCCAGGTCGCCGCGCCCGCTGGGCAGGCTGGAGGTCTGCAAGATCTGCGCACAGGACGTGGTGTCCATGGCGATGAAGTCCCGGCTCACCAATTGCTCCAATTGGGCCGCCGAGCTGGCCGGGTTCTGGTTCTTGTACTTGAGCAATTCATCGTTGAGGGCCATGAAGCGCGCCACCTGGTCGTGCTCCAGGGCCGACAGGTTGTCCTGCTGGACGATCAGCCATTCCAGGGCGGGCATTCGCTGCTCGGCAACCTGCAACATCACGCCGAATTGCTGGCTCAGGCTCAGCTTCAAGTCTTGTGGATCGCTGGCACCGTACAACTGCAAGCCGAAGTTCTTCGAACCGTCCCAGCGCTGGACATCGGCTCGCTGGCTGAACAGCGGCTGGGCATCGATTTCGTCCAGGCCACTCTTGATCTGCGCCAATGCCCGGCGATTGAGCAGACGCTGGAAACGGATCGCCAGGTCGCCGCGGTGCACATCCATGAAGGCTTTTTGCAGCGCCACGGCCTGGGTCGTTTGCACATTGAAACCCATGCCGGGCAACGATGCGTCGCTTTCATCCAGGCTCAGCCACATGGCCCGTGCGGCAGCGCCTTCGGCGGCCTGCATCAGCGCGTCACGGTAATCCGGCGGAATGCGCGGCAGTTCTTCGCTGGCATAGCTCTTGTAGCTGGCGAAGTAGTTCAGGGCGACGCTGAAATCATCACTGCCATCGCCCTGGCCCATCGCATCGGGGTTGCTGTCCGACGGATCCTTCTGCATGGCCAACGCCACGAAATCGCGCTTGAACAGTGCCTGCACCGCACCGTCCAGCGCGGTGACATGGTCCTGCAAGACCAGCAGGCCGCTGCCCTGTTGCACCAGCAGGTTGTCCCGGGAGCCGGTCTGGACGATCCACTGGTCACGAAAACTCTGCTGCAACTTCGCCGCCTGGCTCTCCAGGTCCTGCTCGATATCCGGCCCCAGCAAAGCGCTGTGACTGACCTTGTCCAGCATCTGGCTGTAGCCGGGCACCAGGTCCTGGCCCTTGCCTCGGCCCCAGGCCGAATTGGTCAGGCTGACCAGCGTCTGCAAATCGTCGATCAGCGCCATCAGGTCTTCGAGTTCGCTCAAGGAATTGCCGCTGCCGGCTTCCAGCCGTTGCAGGTGCAGCTTGAGGTAACCGGCCTGGCGCACGAAGTTGTCCGCCAGGAAGTAATGGTCCAGCCAGCGCTGCATCAGGCCGGTGAAATTATCGGAGATCACCGGGCGCGCGGCGTTCAGGTCCAGCCCTTTCAAATCGCCGTTCTGGGCATCGAACAGCACCCGGTTGTAGAAATGTGCACGGCTCAAGGTGCCGGTGTTGAGTCCCAGGGACAACGCGGTATTGCTCAGTTGCACCAGTTCGTCCAGCGGCGCCTTGGGGTCGTTCACCACCTGGCTGAACATCTGGTTGTGCTGTTCCAGGCGTACCGCCAGGTCCACCAGTGCCTTGGCCTTCACGTAGCTCTGCCATTGCGCCGGGTCTTCACTCTCGACATTGCCCCGCCGCTCGGTGTTGCGGATGGACTTGAGTTGCTCCAGGTCTGCGTTCAACAGATCCCGCAACGGCAAGATCCAATGATGCCGGGCGGTCAGGCGCAACCCATTCTCCAGTTGCGTGTCCACGGAAGAGAACCACGAGGTGGGAAAGACCACCGAGACGAAGCGCCAGCGCGGGGCTTTTTCCAACACGTTCCAGTAGTTCTGCACGTTGTGGCGGGTCGGCTCCAGTTGGGGTTCGTCGGGGTCGACGACGAGGTGGTTCTTATGGGCGCTGAGGATCAACCGCGACAACCCTTCGGCTTGCTCCACCGAATCGTGCCAGACCCAGACCATGCTCCCCAGCCAGACCAGGCCCACCACCAACGCCACCGCCGCGGCCAACCGATGCCCGCGCTGGCGCAAGCGCAACAGCCTTGGCACAGGCTGGGCCAGGCCACGTTCGGCCACTAGCCGTCGCGACCACAATTGCCGGGCGAACACGGTTTGCCCCTGGGCGCTGTCGGCGGCGGCCAACCCGTCGCCGCTGACGGCCGGCGCCTGGCGGGCGGTGAAATACACCCCGCGAAAACGCGGCGCTTCGCCTTGGGCGTTGCCCTGGAACACCGGTTCCAGCAGGATCTGCAAGGCCCGCCGCAAGCCTTCGAAACGCTCCGGCAAGCCATAGAGATCGGTGCCCAATTGTCCCGACAGCGCACCGATCTCGATGATCGACTGCGACAGCGCGGCGTTGACCTGGTCCAGGGCCTGATCACTCCATTGCGACTGCCACGCCGCATCCGGCAAATACGGCGACGACCAGCCCAGCATCGACTCGCGCGCCTCGGCGGGCAGCGCGCTGACCAGTTCCTGGAACCCGGGCAGTTCCTCCATCCCGGTCATCACCACATACACCGGCAGGCTGAGGCCGAAGCGTTGCAAAAGGTCGATGAAGCAGCGCCGGACCTTGAGGCTCAGCTCGGTGGTGTGCTCGATGTCATCGAGGGTGCTGAACGGCACGGTCCAGATCACCGCATCCAATGGCCGTTTGCTGCGCAAGCGCAACATCAGCCCGAGCAGGCGCCACCAGTTGCCCCGTTGCCGGTTCATGCCTTCGTCGGGCAGGAACAGCGCCTGGGGCACCACCAGCACCGCGCCTTCGACATCGCAAAACCAGCGCCCGAACCAGGCGGCCTTGTCGGTCGGTTGCAAGCGCCACTGGGCGCACAGTCGGGCACCGTCGGTTTCATTGCCGAGCATCATCAGCCAGGGCATCTGATAGCGGTCCCGGGTGCCCTGCTCCTGTTCCATGTGGCGCACCGCCCCATAGAAACTGCGGATCGCCGCCCCGCCCTGGGTCCGCAGCCACCAGATCAGAGCCGCGATCAACAGCACCGCGACGATGGCGATCAACACCAGGGCAACGATGCCCAGGGTGCTCATGAATCCAGCTCCTGAACCACCGCCGACTCGTTCAGTTGCAACACTGGCTCGAGCTCCAAACGGATGTCACGCCAGAACACCTGCCCCAAGCCGGTCAGCAACAACACCATCGCCAGGATCGCCAGCCCCAGGCGCAAGCCGTCCGGCAACGACTGCTGCACCGGCATGCGCACCGGCGGTGCCGCCGCAGCCAACGCCAGGCGCTGGCTGACGTCGACATAATCGGGGTCGTGTTGCCAGGCGAAGGTGAACAGCGCCGCGCGCCACTTGGCCTGCTGGATCTGGCCGGGCTCGCCCCGCAATCGCCCCTGGAACCCCAGGATCAGGCACTGCAGGTAGACGTTCGCCAGGTCCCGGGTACCGGGCATCTGCTCGTCCAGCAATTTCTTGATCGCCGCCGGCAAGCGCTCGCCGGCCTGGCGACTGGCATACATGCGTGATTCGAGGGGGTGTTGCTGCCAGGCCAGTTGACCGGGCCAAGGGCTGAACAACAAGGTTTCGTCCACCAGCGCGACGAAGGCATAGACCAGTGCCTTGACCTGTTCGGTGGCCGCATCGCCGACGGTGGCGAAGGCCACCCGCCACAGACGTTGGGCGCTGCGCCCGGAAAACTCCACCACCCGGTTGACCAATACCGCGGAGTCGCTGTCCTTGGGCAAGTCCTGCCATTCCTGGGACCACTTCAGCCAGGCCTGGCGAAAAGCGCTGCTCAACGGCGCCTCATGCAGACTCCGAACCGCCCCGCCACTTCCGTCAGGCATACGATTCCCCCTTTGCGATCAGGCACTATCACTGGCTTGCGCCACGAACAACACCACTTGCCACGGGCTGCTGGCCTGGGCCGATGCCGGCGCCACGATGTGCAGCGGCAATTGCCCGTCGAACCATTGCCCGCTGGCGGCCACCACGAACAAACGGGTGTCGTCGCCGACGCTGTAGGCCACCTGTTCGTTACGGCTCATGGCCTGGTGGTGCAAACCGCTCATGCGCTGCCGGCTCAGCAGCGGAACGTGCCGCGCCGACGCGATGATCGCCCCGCGCAACCAGTCGGCCGCCGCCTGCTCGTTGGCACCGTTGGGCATGCGCAGGCCGATCACCAGGCGTTGATCCGGCTGGTCGTCCGGCAACTGGATGGAGAAGACCTGCTCGTTGCGCTCGAAGGCCAGGCTGCGATAGCCGGCACGGACCAGCTCCAGGGTGGTTTCCAGCCAATCCAGCAACGGCTCGTAGCCACGCTGCAACTCGAGAAAATCCAACGGTGCGAAGGCCGGGACGCCCGCCAGCGGGTCGAGGGCCGACCAACTCCCGGCCAGCCCCAGCAGCAAACCATAGAGTGCCTGGGGCGTCGCCACGCGGGTGTTCAGCACCCCTTCGACTTCCGGCAAGCGCGCCCACAAGGCGGTCAATTGCCGGCGGATCTCCATGGCATCGTCCTGGTTGCCGGCCGCCTGGGCCTGACGCAAGCGACCGGCGAGGAACATGCACTTTTCCCGGGCCCGGGCACACACCCCGGCGACCCGCCGGCCAAGGACCGATTCCGGCAACAGGACCGGCGTTGGTGGCGTGTAAGGTACGCGCCAGAAGCCACCGCCCTCCTTGCGGATGCGCAGCAACGGCAGGCAGATCGAATCGGCCTTGCTCAGTTGTGTGCACAACCTCGGGTTGGGTCGCCAGACCGTGATCGATTCGGGAAACTCACCGCTGGTGAGGTCCGGCAACGCCTCGCCGACCACCGACTGCAAACGGCCCTTGAGCGGCAGCAGTTGCCCGGCGCGCCACAGTGGGCTGACGGCCAGGTACACGGTCACGGTGGCATCGGCGGTCTTGTCGATGGCCTCGGTGATGTCCAGCTCCAGGGTCGGCCCGACGCCAGCCTGCAGATTGACCGGCAAGCCGTCCGGCAAGGTGCCTTGCAGTTGCAGCAGGCGTACCTGGCCGGCGCTGAGGGCCGACGGGTCGACGTCCAACTGGCTGACGCCCCAGAACCAAGGGTTGCAGGCCCCGGCGAAATGCGCGGCCAAGGCCTCTGCACGCAGCCCCTGCAATTGAAAATGCTGGGGCAGCAATTGCATGCCCTCATGCCAGCACACCGCGTCAGGTAACAGACTCATACGACTCCCTTCGACATCCCAATGTCGCCGCCCATGGCGGCCCGCGGTTTACTCAAGGTTGACGGTCATCACGCTGGCCATCGTTGACGAGGGTCATCTCGCGACTGTCGAACTTCAGCCAGGCCTTGCGCTGATCGTCCAGCCGAAGCCGGTGGGCTCCGGGAGTGTTATAGCTGGCGAAGACCAAAAGTCCAGCGGCGCGCCGGCCCTCCAATGGGAAGGGTTGGCGGTCGATGAATTGCCCCGGGACCAGCTCCAGCCCCCACACCGACATGAGTTGACGATAGTCGCGCTGGAACTGTTCGCGCTCGGCGAACCATTGGCTGGCGGTGATGCCCGACAGCTGCTTGAGCAGGTCCGGGTCGTTCACCGCGATGAAATCCACCGCGATCGGCGTGTCGTCATTGGCCCGGGGCGCGACGTCAAGGGTCAGGCTGTCCAGGTCGACACTGGGGGCAAAGAACGAGCAACCGGTGAGTGCCAGGCTCAAAAAAAATCCATAAAAAAAGCCACGCAAAATGAATCTTCCTTTTCTCAGCGGTCAAAAATTGTTTTTGCTTGCTTTTTTATAGACCTGTTCTAGCGTCTTGGGTAGTTCGACCCACGCGGTTGAATGGACCAGGTTCGTCAAGGGAATGACAGGTTTCCTGCCGCCCGTTTGCAACCTGCGGATCAGCAAGGGAATGCGATGAGCGGGACTCCCGATGCATTGCTCCCACACATGCATCGGAGTCGGCCGCCATGGCAGAAAGTACCCAGCACAAGCTCGACAGAGTCCGTCCTCCCCGCGTCCAGATCACCTATGACGTGGAAATCGGCAACGCCATCGAGAAAAAAGAATTGCCACTGGTGGTCGGCATTCTGGCCGACCTCTCGGGCAAGCCGTTGGACCCGCTGCCCAAGCTTAATGAGCGGCGCTTCACGGAAATCGATCGGGACAATTTCAACGAGGTGCTCGCCTCCATCTCCCCCCGCGCCACGCTGCAGGTGAACAACACCCTCAGCGGCGACGACAGCAAGCTCAACATCGAACTCAACTTCCGCCACATCGACGACTTCGACCCGGTCAAGGTTGTGGAGCAGGTCACGCCGTTGCGTCGGTTGTTCGAGGCGCGCCAACGCCTGCGGGATCTGTTGACCAAGCTCGACGGCAACGATGACCTGGACAAATTGCTGCGTGACGTGATCGCTAACACCGAAGGCCTGCAAGAGATCAAGTCGGCCCGGCCTCAGGACGCAACGCAGGAGCTGCCGACCGTCGCCGCCAACGATGACCCTGCCCCGGCCGAACCACAGGCCTGATCGCGCGCATCATTCAAGGGAGATACCGCCATGCCCGCTTCATCCAGCGCTCAAACCAGCGAGAGCACGACCCAGACCCTGTCCCTGCTGGACAAGATCATCGCCGAAGGCCGCATGGCCCACGACGACAGCCAGCAAGACTACGCCCGCGACATGCTGGCCGAATTCGCCACCCAGGTCCTCGACGAAGGCATGGCCATCGACAAGGATACGGTGGCGATGATCAACGACCGTATCAGCCAGATCGATGAGTTGATCAGCGCCCAGCTCAACGAAGTGCTGCACCATCCCGACCTGCAGAAACTCGAAGCCTCCTGGCGCGGCCTGCACTTGCTGGTGCAAAACACCGAAACCAGCACCCGGCTGAAATTGCGCCTGCTCAACGTCACTCAGAAAGAACTGCAGAACGACCTGGAAAAAGCCGTCGAATTCGACCAGAGCGCGCTGTTCAAGAAAATCTACGAGGAAGAATACGGCACCTTCGGCGGGCATCCGTTCAGCCTGCTGGTGGGTGACTACACCTTTGGCCGGCATCCCCAGGACATCGGCCTGCTGGAAAAACTCTCGAACGTCGCCGCCGCCGCGCACGCCCCATTCATTGCCGCCGCCAGCCCGCGGTTGTTCGACATGACCAGCTTCACCGAACTGGCGATCCCCCGGGACCTGTCGAAGATTTTCGAGAGCCAGGAGTTGATCAAGTGGCGCGCCTTCCGGGAAAGCGAAGACTCGCGCTACGTGTCCCTGGTGTTGCCGCACTTCCTGCTGCGCCTGCCCTACGGCCCGGACACGCTGCCGGTGGAAGGCATCAACTACGTCGAAGACGTCAACGGCACCGACCACAGCAAGTACCTGTGGGGCAATGCCGCCTGGACGCTGGCGCAACGCATCACCGAAGCCTTCGCCAAATATGGCTGGTGTGCGGCGATTCGCGGGGCCGAAGGCGGTGGCGCGGTCGAAGGCCTGCCGGCCCATACCTTCCGCACCAGCTCCGGGGACCTGTCGCTCAAATGCCCGACCGAAGTGGCGATTACCGACCGCCGTGAAAAAGAACTCAACGACCTGGGCTTCATCTCCCTGTGCCACAAGAAAAACAGCGACGTGGCAGTGTTCTTCGGCGGCCAGACCACCAACAAGGCCAAGGTCTACAACACCAACGAGGCCAACGCCAACGCGCGGATCTCGGCGATGTTGCCGTATGTACTCGCGGCCTCGCGTTTTGCCCATTACCTGAAGGTGATCATGCGTGACAAGGTCGGCAGTTTCATGACCCGCGACAACGTGCAGACCTACCTCAACAACTGGATTGCCGACTACGTGCTGATCAACGACAACGCGCCGCAAGAGATCAAGGCGCAGTACCCATTGCGCGAAGCCCGGGTGGACGTGACGGAGGTGGCCGGCAAGCCCGGCGCCTACAAGGCCACGGTATTCCTGCGGCCGCACTTCCAACTGGAGGAGTTGACCGCCTCGATCCGCCTGGTGGCGACCCTGCCGCCGCCGGTAGCTGCCTGACGGTTGAACTTGTGGCGAGGACACTGTTGTGGCGAGGGGATTTATCCCCGCTGGGGCGCGAAGCGGCCCTAAATACCGGCCACTCGGTGTATCCGGCAGATTAAGTTGACTGCTCAAGGGGCTGCTGCGCAGCCCAGCGGGGATAAATCCCCTCGCCACAGGGGTTTGGCATTCGTTTCTAGGGGTATCGGGTACCACCTACTTGTCTTCTTCAGGAGTTCCACACAATGGATGCAATCATTCTCGACCTCGGCGGCGACATCAAGGGCGACAGCCTGCTGGAGGGGTTCACGGACAAGATCGAGGTCATGTCCTACAGCCATAACGTGGCAATGCAGGTCACCAACGACGTCAGCAACTCGGAGCGTACCTCCGGCCGGCCCCACATCGGCGAATTCACCCTGACCAAATTCGTCGACAGCTCCACCCCCTCCCTCAATGAGTATTGCTGCGCCGGCAAGCCAATCCCGCAAGCCGTCATCACCATCGGCCGCAACGCCGCCGAAGGCAGCGGTAAACTCATGCCCTTCATCATCTACACCCTGACCAACGTCGTGCTGTCCAACGTCAGTGTCAGCGGCGGCACCGGCGGCAAACCGGTGGAAACCCTGTCGCTGAACTTCACCAAGATCAAATGGGAGCTCACCGCGCAGAAAGACGACGGCACCAAGGAAGGCACGGCGGGCACGACCTGGGACCTGGCCGCCAACAAAATGACCAAGTAAGGCCGCCGCGCCCATGGCTGGCTTCGGGCTGCGCCCGCCCCTGTTCGAACGCCTGGCCAGCCCGGACGACACCGGGCGGGCGTTCGACCGACAGGCGTTGCAAGACTCGGTGCATGCCGAACTGTCGCGCCTGTTCAATACCCGACGCGGTCCACGGGCGCTGACCGAACCACCGAGCATCCTCGACTACGGCATCGCCGACTGGACCGCGCTGCAACAGCAGCGCAGCGATGACCGGCGCCAACTGACCCGGGAAATCCGCCAGGCCATCACCCACTTCGAACCTCGCCTGCGCCTGGGCGAGGTCCAGGTCTGCCCGGTGCCAGGCCATCCACAGCAACTGTGCATACGGCTGTCGGGCGAACTGCGCGGCGACCTGCACGCCTGGCCCGTGGCCTTTGTCATCGAGCACGCCGGCGACGGCCTGGAGGTACGCCATGAGCGACTCGATTGACCCGCAACTGCTGGACTACTACCAACGCGAGCTGACCTGGTTGCGTCACGCCGGGAGCCTGTTCGCCGAGCGTTATCCCAAGGTCGCCCGGCGCCTGGAACTGTCCCCCGGCGAATGCCCCGACCCCCACGTCGAGCGCCTGCTGGAAGGGTTCGCCCTGCTGGCCGCGCGCTTGCAACGGCGGCTGGACGACGACTACGCCGAATTCAGCGATGCCCTGCTCGAACAGCTTTACCCGTTGGCCATGCGGCCCTTGCCGTCGTGTGCCATCGTGCAATTCGAGCCCGACCCGAGCAAAGGCAACTTGAACGAGGGTTACCCGCTGCCCCGCGACACACCGCTGTTCGTCACCACCGACACAGGCCAGAGCATTCATTTCCGCACCACGGCCGCCGTGCATCTGTGGCCAGTCCACGTTAGCGAAGCGCTGCTGCTGGGCAGCGATGAAACCCAGGCGCTGACCGGGGTGGTCCAGGCCCGTTCGGCCTTGCGCCTGGAATTGCGATGCCTGGGGGAAAGCCAGTGGTCGACGCTGGGAATCGAATCGCTGCGGGTGCACCTGGCGGCGTCACCGATGATCAACGCCGGGCTGTACGATTTGCTGGGTGCCCACGCCATCAAGGTCCTGGCCGGCGCGCCGGGCAGCGTGCCCGAGCCGTTGGCCGGCTTGCCGCAGATCGTCGGCTTCGCCAGCGACCAGGTCTTGTTGCCGGACGAGGACGGCGTGC
Source organism: Pseudomonas sp. NFACC13-1 (assembly GCF_900104425.1). NCBI lineage: Bacteria > Pseudomonadati > Pseudomonadota > Gammaproteobacteria > Pseudomonadales > Pseudomonadaceae > Pseudomonas > Pseudomonas sp. NFACC13-1. The sequence goes on from NZ_FMXV01000002.1 coordinate 221,821, forward strand.
ACCCTGGCATGCGCCTGCTGGCCGAGTACTTTGCCTTCCCGGACAAATTCGGTTTCTTCGACCTGCCCCTGGCCGGCGCCACCAGCGACAGCCAGGCCTTGTACCTGTACATCGTGTTCGACCGGGCGCCCAGCAGTCGCCTGCCGCTCCAGGCCAGCGACATCGCCCTCGGTTGCACGCCGGTGATCAACCTGTTCCCCCGCACGTCCGAGCCGCTGCGCCCGGATGGCACCCGCAGCGAGTACCGGTTGGTGGCCGACAGTCACCGGGAAAACAGCGTCGAGATCCACAGCATCCGGGGCATGCGCGCCATCTCCGGCCAGGGCGTGCGCAAAGTGCCGGCCTACTACGGCAGCCAGCATGGCAGCGACCAAACCTGCTACTGGCATGCGCGCCGGGTCAGCGGCATGAGCCCGAACCGACTGGGCACCGACTTGATGGTCAGTCTGGTGGACACCCGGTTCGACCCGCTGGCCGACACCCGCGACTACAGCCTCACCGCCGAACTGCTGTGCACCAACCGCCACCTGGCCCAAAGCCTGCCGGCCGGTACGCCGCTGGGTTTCGAGCGCCCGGGACCGGTGGCCTGGGCACGCCTGCGCAACCCACCCAGCCCGCAAAGCCTGCCGCGCCTGGACGGTGAATCGCGCTGGCGGCTGGTGTCGCAATTGACCCTCAACCATCTGTCACTGGTCGAAGGTCCCCAGGCACTGGACGCACTGCGTGAAATTCTCCAATTGCACAACCTGCGGGACGAGGCCAGCGCCCACCGCCAGATCGAAGGGGTCGCCGGACTGGGCTGCGAGCGCGTCATCGCCCATGTCGGCGAAGATGCCTGGCGCGGCTGGCGCAACGGCCTGGAGGTGCGCCTGCAACTGGATCCGCAACACTTTGTCGGCAGCAGTGCCGTGCTCTTCTCCGGTGTGCTGGCGCAGTTCTTTTCCCTTTACGCCACTGCCAACCGCTTCGTACGCACGGTGCTGGTCCAGTCCGACAAGGAGGTGAAGACATGGCAACCCCAAGCCGGCAAACCCCTGGTGCTCTGAACCTGAGCGAGCGACTGCGACGCGACCCGCAACGCTTCGAATGGCTCCAGGCCCTGTTGTTGCTCGAACGCGAACACCCCCAGGCCGAGCCCCTGGGCAGCGGCACCGCGCCGCACGCCGAGGCCTTGCGCCTGCGCGGGCCCTTGACGCCGCTGTTCGCCGCCAGTGAAGTCGAGAGCCTGGACTACGAACCCGGCTTGCCGCCCACCTTGACCACACCGATCTTCGGCCTCGGCGGCCCCGACGGCCCGCTGCCCTACGCCTACCAGGAATGGCTGCAACAGCGAGCGCGGGCGAAGGATCACGCCCCGGCGCAGTTCCTCGACCTGTTCCAGCATCGCCTGCTCAGCCTGCTGTACAAGGTGATGCGCAAACATCGTATCGCCCTCGGCTTCACCGCCCCAGGCGCGTCCGCCGTACACGCGCAACTGCGTGCGTTGACCGGCCTGCTGCCCAAGGCCTTGCAGGAGCGCCAGGCCGCCCCCGACTCGGCGGTCCTGGCCTGCACCGCGCTGTACGCCGATGGCCGGCGCTCCCTGGACGGGTTCGCGGCGATTGTTCGCGAGCAGTTCGGCTTGCCCGTGGAACTGAGCGCCTACGAAGGCGGCTGGCGTGAAATCCCGCCGGCCAGTCGCAGCCGCCTGCAACCGGGCGGGCGCAACCTGCGCCTGGGCCGCAACGCGGTGGCCGGCACCCGGGTCTGGGACGAACATGCCGGCGTGCGCATGACCCTCGGCCCCCTGAGCACGGCCCAGGCCAGCGGATTGCTGCCCACCGGCGAGACCCATCCGCTGCTCGCCAGCCTTTACGCCCTGTACTTCGGCCCTGACCTGGACTGCACCCTGGTGCTGCTGGTCCGCGGTGCCGGCCCGCTGCAACTGGGTCGCCAGGCAGCGCCACGGTTGAACTGGAACGCTGGCCTGCAACGCCAGCCAAGCCTGGCCGTGCAACGGATCGAAACCCGCCTTCGCCAGCAGGAGATCGCCTGAAATGGAACTGGCCAGCCTGATCGGACGCCTCAACCCGGACAACCGCCGCGCCCTGGAACGGGCCGCGCAACGCTGCATGCAGCGCAGCCACCACTACGTGGAAATCGAGCACCTGCTGTTGGAGTTGCTCGATATCGAGGGCGGTGACTTCGCCTGCCTGCTGCCGCGTTTCGGCCTGGAACGTGACGCAGTGGCGGCGGAAACCAACAAGGCCCTGGACCTGTTCAAATCCGGCAGCACCCGTACGCCCGCCCTGTCGGCGCACACCATCGGCCTGCTGGAAGATGCCGTGGTCCAGGCCAGTGTGCTGGGCCTGGACAGCATCCGCTCCGGGCTGTTGCTGCTGGCACTGCTGGACCGTGATGAGCGCCGCAGCCTGCTGCTCAACAGCGCCTCGTCGTTGCTGCGCATTCCCCGCGACGCCCTGCGCGCCCAGCTATTGGAATGGACCGAAAGCTCCCGCGAACATGTCGGCGGTGTGCGCCCGGCCAAACCCGGCGAGGCGCCACAGAAACAGGACCGGGTGCTGGACCAGTACACCCAGGACCTGACCGCCGACGCCCGGAACGGTCGCATCGACCCCATCGTCGGCCGCGACGGCGAAATCCGCCAATGCATCGACATCCTGCTCAGGCGCCGGCAGAACAACCCGATCCTGGTGGGCGCGCCGGGTGTCGGCAAGACCGCCGTGGTGGAAGGCCTGGCCCTGCGGATCGCCGCCGGGGATGTGCCGCCATCGCTGCAGGAAGTCACCCTGCGCGTCCTCGACCTGGGCCTGTTACAGGCCGGCGCCGGGGTCAAGGGCGAATTCGAACAACGCCTCAAGGGCGTGATCGACGCGGTACGCAGCGCCGAAAAACCGATCATCCTGTTCATTGACGAAGCCCACACGCTGATCGGCGCCGGCGGTGCGGAAGGCGGCAGCGATGCGGCCAATCTGCTCAAGCCGGCCCTGGCCCGGGGCGAATTGCGCACCCTGGCCGCCACCACCTGGCTGGAATACAAAAAATATTTCGAGAAAGACCCGGCCCTGGCCCGCCGCTTCCAGTTGGTGCAGGTCGAAGAACCGGACGAACTCACCGCCGTGGAAATGCTCCGGGGCGTGGCGAGCAAACTGGAACAGCACCACGGCGTGCAAGTGTTGGACGCCGCCATCCACGAGGCGGTGAAGCTGTCCCACCGCTACATCTCCGGGCGGCAGTTGCCGGACAAAGCCATCAGCGTGCTCGACACCGCCTGTGCCCGGGTCGCCCTTGGCCAACACGATGTGCCGCCGCCGCTGGAAAGCCTGCGCCACCGGCAGAACAGCCTCAAGGATGAAGTCGAACGCCTGCGCCGCGAGCAGGCCACCGGCCTGGATCACCGCGAGCGCATCACCCTGCTGGAGGCCGAATCGACCAGCAATGTGCAGGCCATTCGTGAGCTGGAAACCCGCTGGGGCGAAGAGCGCGAAGCCGTACGCGAACTGCTCGATACCCGGCGCGAACTGCTGGCCCTGAGCGAACGGGCCGACAGTGAAAAAGCCGACACCGAGATCGATAACCGCATCGACCACCTGGCCGCCGAACTGCTGCGCCTGGAAGCCGGCCTGGATGCCATTCGCCAGGACGATCCGCTGGTGCCCGAACAGGTGGACAGCAAGACCGTCGCCGCCGTGATCGCCGGCTGGACCGGCATCCCGGTGGGCAAGATGCTCGCCGACGAAGCCCACGCCGTGCGCACCCTCGGCCAGCGCATGGGCCAGCGAGTCATGGGCCAAAGCACGGCGCTGAACACCATCGCCCAACGCCTGCAAGCCTACCGCGCCGGCCTCACCGACCCACAGAAACCGGTCGGCGTGTTCCTGCTGGTGGGCCCCACCGGCGTGGGCAAGACCGAAACCGCCTACGCCCTGGCCGATGCCTTGTACGGCGGCGAACGCAACCTGATCAGCATCAACCTCTCGGAATACCAGGAGGCCCACACCGTCAGCCAACTCAAAGGCGCCCCGCCCGGCTATGTCGGCTATGGCAGCGGCGGCGTGCTCACCGAAGCGGTGCGACGCAAACCCTATTCCGTGGTGCTGTTGGATGAAATCGAAAAGGCCCACCCGGACGTGCTCGAAGCCTTCTACAACGTCTTCGACAAAGGCCTGATGGAAGACGGCACCGGCCTGGTGGTGGACTTCAAGAACACCGTGATGCTCGCCACCAGCAACGTCGGCGCCGAACTGCTGCTGGACACGCCGGTGGCGCAACTGGGCAGCGACGCCTTCAACGAAGCCTTGCACAAGGTGCTGCTGCAAGCGTTCCGCCCGGCGTTTCTGGCGCGCATGACGGTGGTGGCCTATCGGCCACTGGATGAGGCGACGCTGGAGGGGATTGTGTTGGCGAAACTGGAGAAATTACGCGGGCGTTACAAGGCGGCGACCGGTAAGCAATTCGAGTTTGATGCGGGGATTGTCAAGGCGGTGTTGGCCAAGTGCAGCGCGGCGGGTGCGCGGGATGTCGAGAATGTGTTGATGACGCAGGTGACCGGGAAGTTAGCGGAGTGGGTGTTGGAATAAAGCGCGGTCCCAATTTCAACCGGATCTGCTATTAAAATTAAGGAGTAGCAAATATGGGCTATGCACAATCAACGCTCACAGCAGCCAGTATCGCCACGCACGACCCTTGGACACCGATGGTGAACTTCATCGCTAAATCAGGGGACATTTACGGAGAGGAGCTCGATGTGATCGGAGCGGTGGCTGGTACAAACCTTGTTACCAGCACCCGATCGGGGATGCTTCTGCTTGACGGTTTGAAAGTGGGCGACAATAACGCGCATATTTCTATTACTCCGAACGATTCAGGCATGTGGACTTATTTTCATGTGACCCTGGTAGGTGGAAAAAATAACGGATCTATCTATTTTCAGCTTGAAGCTGACCAGGACGATGAACTTGACGTCAAGTCCTCAACGAAGACCTTGCTTAAGGAGGAAGGTAAAAAAGCAAAAATATCTAAAGCCACCCATACCATCACGACCCCACCTGAACACTTACTCAAAGACCTGAGAACTGTGATGCAGAAGCTGATAGACACGAATTTCGTGAAGGGCGAGGCGGTATAGAGGTATTAATCGATGGCTCGATCCACCGACAGCAACACCACGCTATCGCTCACCGCCGCCACACTATCGGCGCTGTACCCTGATTCGCTGTCCGGCGAAGAACGCCTCAATGCATTGGGCTCGCACATCCTCAACGGTATCAACGACGGCGCTTCGTTGACCCTTACCACTGCCGTCGCCAGCCACGTCACCACGACGCTGCACAAGGATGCCCTACTGCGCCCCATGGACTTTCTGGTGGCCGAAATCCGCCAGCTCCCTGCCGATGCCACCGCCGAGCGCTATCAACTCTTGTTGCGGCCATGGCTGTGGTGGCTGGGCCTTGCCAGCAACAACCGCGTGTTCCAGAACCTTGCCACCTCGGACATCGTCACCACGATTTTCAAGGCCCACGGTTTCACCGATTTCCAACTCAAACTCACTGGTAGCTACACCCCCCGTGAATATTGCGTGCAATACGGCGAAACCGACCTGGCCTTCGTCTCGCGCCTGCTGGAAGAGGACGGGATCTTCTGGTTCTTCACCCACGAGGAAGGCAAGCACACGCTGGTCCTGGCCGACAGCAACGACGCCTTCGCGCCCATCCCCAATGGGCCGACGGTGAATTATCTCGGGCAGAAAATGGGTGAGCGAGAACTGCACGGCATCCGCTCAGGGCAGGTGTGCCTGCAGGCGGTGGCCGGGGTTTACCAAGCCACCGATTATGAATTCACCACGCCGACCACATCGCTCTTCAGCCAGGCCGAAGCCGTGGCCGGACCCAACTCGATGTACGAACATCCGGGCGGCTACAACGCCAAGGCCCAGGGCGATGCACTGACCAAACAGCGGGTGGACGGCCTGCGCAGCCAGGAGAAACGTTTTGTCGGCGAGAGCGACTGTCGCTGGTTGGTGCCGGGGTATTGGTTCACCCTCGCCGGCCATGAAGACACGACGCTGAATATCGATTGGGTGGTGACCTCGGTCAGCCACGAAGCCAGCCATGAAAGCTACCGCAATCGCTTCGAAGCGATCCCCAAGGCCACCGCTTATCGACCGGCCCGCACCACATTAAAACCGCGCATGCACACCCAGACGGCCGTGGTGGTGGGCAAGGCCGGTGAAGAAATCTGGACCGACGAGTACGGGCGGATCAAGTTGCAGTTCCCCTGGGACCGCACCGGCAAGAACGACGAGGCTTCCTCCTGCTGGGTGCGCGTGGTCCTGCCCTGGAGCGGCAAGGGCTTTGGCATGCAGTTCGTGCCGCGAATCGGCCAGGAAGTCATCGTGACCTTCATCGACGGCGACCCGGACCGTCCACTGGTGACCGGCTGCGTCTACAACGGTGACAACGCCCTGCCCTACGCGCTGCCGGCGAACCAGACCCAATCCGGAATCAAGACCAACTCGTCCAAGGGCGGCGGCGGATTCAACGAGTTGCGTTTCGAAGACAAGAAGGATGCCGAGGAGGTGTTTCTCCAGGCCCAGAAGGACTTCAACATCAACGTGCTCAACGACACCACCGCCACCGTCGGCCACGACGAAACCCTCACGGTGCAGAACGCCCGCACCCGCACGGTGAAGGACGGCGACGAAACCGTCACCCTGGAGAAAGGCAAGCGCAGCGTGACCATCCAGACCGGCAGCGACAGCCTCGATGTGAAGGACACCCGCACCGTCACCGTGGGCTCGGACCAGACCCACAGCACCGGCGGCAACTATGAGCACAAGGTCACCGGCAATTACAGCCTGACGGTGGACGGCAACCTGACCATCAAGGTCAGCGGCACCCTGACCCTGCAAAGCGGCGGCAGCTTCGCCATCAAGAGCGGCGCGGACCTGGCGGCCCAGGCCAGCACGTCCATCAGCCAGAAAGCCGGCACGGCCCTGAGCAACCAGGCCGGTACGTCATTGGAAAACAAGGCTGGCACCACCCTGACCAACGACGCCGGCATCAGCCTGGTGAACAAGGCCGCCGCAGAACAGACGGTGGACGGCGGCGGCATGCTGACCATCAAGGGTGGCCTGGTGAAGGTCAACTGACGGGAGCATGGCGATGACCACGAAAAGACTGGACCTGGAACGCGGCGACAGCCGGCTGGACGGGCAACTGGTCGATGGTCGGCTCGACGGCCCGCTGCACATCGAAGAAGCTCAACGCCCGCAGGCGAAACTCAACTACAGCCAAGGTGAACTGCAGGGCACCAGCACCCTGTACCACCCCAATGGCAAAGTCTCTGCGGTCCTGCCGTTCATAAAGGGGAAATTGCAGGGCGTGGCGAGTTTTTACGCGGCCGAAGGCGGCTTGCAACGCCAGGCCACGTACCGTCGCGGGTTGCTGCACGGTGAGGCCAACAACTACTTCCCCGACGGGCAACTGGCCGAAGCCGAAGTCTATCGCGACGGCGTGCGCGACGGCCACTACCGCCGCCTGCACCCCAACGGCAACCCGGCGGTCGAAGCCCGTTACCTCAACGGCCAACTGCTGGAACCGGCCCAAGCCTACGCCGAAGACGGCCGCCCGTTGGACGCCGAGGGCAAACCGATCTCCCGGCTGCGCTGGTGGTTCAAGCGCTGGAATGACCCGACTTAAACATGTTCCCTGACTTTCCTGTGGGAGCGAGCCTGCTCGCCAAAGCGGTGGATCAGCTTGAATCGATGGTGACTGTGCCGCCGCCATCGCGAGCAGGCTCGCTCCCACAACAATGGCCCTGCGTTGCATACAAAGGTCATGAACACCCAGATTCCCTGTGGGAGCCAGCTGGCTCGCGAAAGCGGTGGATCAGCTTGAATCGATGGTGACTGTGCCGCCGCCATCGCGAGCAAGCCCGCTCCCACAACAAGGGCCCTGCGTTGCATGCAAAGGTCATGAACACCCAGATCCCCTGTGGAGCCAGCTGGCTCGCGAAAGCGGTGGATCAGCTTGAATCGATGGTGACTGTGCCGCCGCCATCGCGAGCAGGCTCGCTCCCACAATTGGCCCTGCGCGCATGCAAAGCTCATGAACACCCAGATTCCCTGTGGGAGCGAGCCTGCTCGCGAAAGCGGTGGATCAGCTTGAACCGATGGTGACTGTGCCGCCGCCATCGCGAGCAAGCTCGCTCCCACAACAATGGCCCTGCGTTGCATACAAAGGTCATGAACACCCAGATCCCCTGTGGGAGCGAGCTGGCTCGCGATGGCGGTGGGTCAGTTGTATCGATAGCGCCTGTGCCGCCTTCTCCCCAGCTCAATGAATGCCCATACCTTTTGCTGGGGGCCATCACGCTAAAGCGCCTGCACAACATACCCACGTATGGTATCGAACGTGGTCCGGCGCGATGCAGACTCATTCTCCAGCGACGGCCACTTTCTCATGCCCAGAGAGGTGGCTTTCGCCAAAGCCCTTGAGCCAAGCCTTCGGAGAACGACCATGACCACGCATTTGAACGCCCCTGCAGCAAAGGATGGAATGCATCCGGATTCACACATGAGCTTGCACGCTACCTCGTACGAGGAGCTGGTCCCTTCACGTTATGCGCTGAAGATTGGCGAGATCGACGTACTGGTGGTCAGCGATGCGTTGTTCCCGGTCGCCTTCGACCACCCCGACTGGCACAACGGCTTTGAACATGACCCTGAAGAATCGGTCCGCGTTCGGGTCCGCCTGATGCGAGACGCGGCGGCGTCCGGTGAACTGCTGGTCGCCACTCACCTGCCATTCCCCTCCGTTGGCCGGGTGGCGGTCGACGGTGACGCCTTTCGTTGGGTAGCGGCCTATTGGGACTACTGAGTGCCCGTTGGATCGAGGCCAGCGTCCACACCGGACGCCGGCCCCTGCCGATGATCAACGGCGGATGACCCTGTACATCGGGGGTGCCCTGCGGGTCGACAATTTCCATGCCGAGCATCAGGCCACGCCCACGCCCCCACCGATCCAGTCGAACTCGTTTTGCAGTGCCTGCAAACCTGTGGAGAGGGGAGCCTCGCTCCCACAAAATCCCCTCACCACAAAATCCTCAGTGTCCCAGTCGATCGGGCCCACCTTCGCACATTGGCATGCAGAGTTTGTGGTCTATAGTTCCTGACAGATCCCAGGATCTTTCGCTCGGGCCAACAGGAGCTACACCCCTCGAGCCGTACCGCGCCGACGCCCACCAGCCGTCGGTCGAACAATGCAGGGAGCACACCATGCCGATCCAGCGGCCTGAGACACTGAGGTTGGCCCCTGGCACTGCTCATCGTGCCGAGGCCGATGACCATACCGAGGCCGGCGTGCTTCGGCGCGCCTTCGATCAAGCCAAGGAAGCCTACATCCTGTTCCCGCTGCTGGCCGTCCTGCTGTTGCTGGCCATCTGGAGCGCCACCCTCTACCTGATCAAGGTCGAACATCTTCGCGCGCAGCAGAGCGCCGCGACGGCCAGCCTGGAAATGGGCGCCACCTACGAAGCACAAATGTTGCGCGCCATCCATGAAATCGATCAAACCCTCAAGCTGGTCAAATACACCTATGAGACCGAGGCCGAGCCTAATCCCCTTCGCCGGCTCCAGGAGCGGGCCTTGTTACCGCCGGCCCTGGTGTTCGATGTCAGCGTGGTCAACCCGGACGGCAGGCTCGTGGCGAGTACGCAGGTCAACGGCCGGGAAAATATCGCCGACCCGAATGAGCAGCAGACACTGCGGCACAGCGACTCATTGTCCATCAGCCATCCGTGGAGAAGTCCAATCACCGGAGAATGGCGCTTGCGCTTCAGCCGGCGACTCGATGCCGCGGATGGCACGCTTTCCGGAATCGCCAGGGTCGAGGTCGACGCCGCCTATTTCGTCAGTAGCTACGACGCCTCGAAACTCGGCGAACAGGGTGCCCTCGGGTTGCTGGGCACTGACGGCCTCTTCCGCGTGCGGCGTACCGGAGAAACGGTACTGGCCGGCGATACGGTCGATTACACGGCAGTGGTGCCGGACGCGGAAAACACCGAGGCGGTGCTCTCGGTCAATGGTTGGGACGGGGTGCGGCGCTACACCAGTGCCCGCCAGCTCTACGACTTTCCGCTGGCGGTGATTGTCGGGTTGTCCGAGGAAGAACAACTGGCCGCGGTGAACCAGCAGGCGCGTACCTACCTCTGGCGCGCGGCGGGTGGCAGCCTGGTGCTGGTGCTGCTGGTGGGCGTGCTCGCCCGGATGAGCTGGCAACTGGCGCAGAGCCGTTTGCGCGCCGCCGAAGCCCAGGCTCAACTGGCCGCCGCCGCTCGCCAGGCCGGCATGGCCGAAATCGCCACCAACGTCCTGCACAACGTGGGCAATGTGCTTAACAGCGTGAATATTTCCGCCGACCTGGTCACCCGCAAGCTGCGCACCAGCAAGGCCTTGGGGCTCGGTAAGGCGGTGCAAATGATGAACGAGCACGCCGATGACCTCGGCGATTTCATCTCCCACGACGAGAAAGGCAAGCTGCTGCCCGGCTACCTGAACCAACTGGTGGACGCGCTTGCGCTCGAGCAACAGAGCATGACCGAAGAACTCGGCCAACTGAGCAAAAGCGTTGATCACATCAAGGAAATCGTCGCCGCCCAACAATCTTACGCAGGCACCTCCAGCCTTGCCGAAACCGTGCAGATCAAGGACCTGATCGAGGATGCCTTGCGCATGAACGCCGGCATCATCGCGGCGCATCGGATCACCGTGGTGCGAAACCTGGCCGAAACACCCTTGCTGCAACTGGACAAGCACCGGGTGCTGCTGATCCTGATCAACCTGATAAAAAACGCCAGCAGGGCGATGGATGACCGGCCGGAGCCGCCCCCTCGAATCATCCTTCAGAGCGAGATTCCCCAAGAAGACACCCTGGTGATCAAGGTCATCGACAACGGCGAGGGCATAGCGCCCGAGAACCTGACGCGGATCTTTGCCCATGGCTTTACCACACGCAAGGATGGCCATGGTTTTGGCCTGCACAGCTGCGTCCTGGCGGCCATGGAGATGGGCGGCTCGCTGGAGGCCCATAGCGATGGCCCGGGAACGGGAGCGACCTTTACGCTCAAACTGGCGATCTAGGCTACGCTTCGGCGCGTGATAACGCACAGCTTCAGCCAACATTACAAGGAACAGATGAATGGCGATCCACGCAACGAGGTTACCTTGACCCCCATGGTGAAAAAGCCCAATACCTTGGCCTTGGTAGTCGTGACGCTGTACGCCGGCGGCGCCAGTGCCGACGCAGCCGACATGTTCTCGCTGAGCAGTTTCGGCACGGTGGGGATCGTTCATTCCAGCGAGAAAAAAGCCGACTTCACGTCCAGTATCTTCAAGCCCAACGGCGCGGGGCATTCGCGCAACTGGAGCGCCGACGTCGACAGCCTGATAGGCGCCCAACTGACCGCCACCTTCACCCCGCAGCTGTCGGCCGTGGTGCAGGTCATTTCCGAGCAGCGCTACGACAACAGTTACCGGCCCTTCGCCGAGTGGGCCAACATCAAGTACCAGTTCACGCCGGATTTCAACGCACGCATTGGCCGTACCGTGTTGCCGACGTTCCTGGTGTCCGACACCCGCAAAGTGGGCTACACCCTGCCCTGGGTGCGGGCGCCTATGGAGGTCTACGGCCTGATGCCGATCTCCAGCAGCGACGGCATCGATGGCAGCTACCGGTTTCGAGTCGATGAAATCACCAACACGGTGCACGCCCACTACGGCCAGACCGACAGCCGCGATTCCGACGGGACCGGCAAGGCGCTGACGAGAAATCTCTGGGGAGTCACCAACACCACCGAGCTCGGCGTCCTCACCACACGCATCACCTACATGAAGGCCGACCTGACCCTGGAGCCATTCAATTCACTCTTCGATACGTTCAGAGAGTTCGGTCCGGAAGGCATCGCCATCGCCGATCGCTACGATTCCGATGACACCCCCGTCGACTTTATCGGCGTGGGTGCCAGCTACGATCCAGGCGACTGGTTCGTCATGAGTGAATGGGGGCGTCTGGATAGCCGTTCCGGTCTGGGCAGGACCAGCGCCTGGTACATCAGCGGCGGGTACCGCATCGCAGCGTTCACCCCCTATGTCACCTACGCGCGCTCCAGGACCGAAACAGAAGTCTCCAGCCCGGGCCTGACGCTATCGGCCTTGCCGCCGGCCCTGGCGGGCACTGCCGCCGAACTCAACGGTGCGCTCAACAGCATCCTGGGCTCTAATGAAGGCCAGCAGACCCTTTCCCTGGGTACGCGCTGGGACTTCACCAAGAACATGGACGCCAAGGTGCAATTCGATCACACACGCTTCAAGGGCAACTCGGTCGGTCCGTTGATCAACCCCCAACCGGATTTCACGTCGGGGGGTTCGCTCAACGTCATCAGCCTGGCTGTTGATTTTGTCTTCTGATGGAGCAGGCCATGTGGGTTGTGAGACTCATCGGATTCGCCATGGCGGGGCTCGCCCTGTGCGCCGCCAGCGTTGCCGTCAAGGCCGACGTGGTGGTGGTCGTCGCCGCGTCCAGCCCGGTGAAGACGCTCGCGCGCAATCAGGTGGCGGATATTTTCCTGGGCAAGGCCAGTCGTTTTCCCGGCGGCGGACAGGCGATTCCCATTGACCAGACAGAAGACTCACCGACCCGTGATGAGTTCTACACTACGTTCACCGGCAAGTCCGCAGCCCAGCTCAAGGCGCATTGGTCGAAAATCATCTTCACTGGCAGGGGCCAGCCGCCGCAGGCGGTTTCGAACGGGGCGGAGGTCAAGAAACGTATCGCAGAGAACCCCGACACCATCGGCTATATCGAGGCACGGGAGCTGGACGGCAGCGTCAGGGCACTGCCGCTGGAGTCGCAATGAGTACGGGCCTCTACGTACCGGGCTCCGTGTCGGCCGCCTGGGCTTGCAGCAACAGCTTGAACTGATCGGCGGGCACCGGTTTGTTGAAGTAAAAACCCTGGAACTCATCGCAGGCATTGTCCCGCAGGAAATCGGCCTGCTCCTTGGTTTCCACGCCTTGGGCCACCACGGTCAGGCTGAGGGTCCGGCCCATCGCGATGATGGCCTCGGTCAGGGCTTTGTCTTCCGACACGCTGCTGGTATCGCAGATACACGAGCGGTCGATCTTGATGACATCCAGCGGAAACTGCTCGAGCGCGGAGAGCGACGAATAACCGATCCCGAAATCATCGATGGCGATGCGGACCTGCAGGCGCTTGAGGCCGGTCAACACACCCAACGCCCTCTTGACGTCCTGCATGAGCAGGCTCTCGGCGATCTCCAGCTCCAACAGGCGCGCGTCCATACCGGTTTCGGCCAGTATCTCGGCCAAGTCCGTCAGCAGGTTCTCATCGGCAAACTGCCGTGCCGTGAGGTTCACAGCGATCCCCAGGTGTGGCAGCCCTTGTCGTTGCCAGGCGACGTTCTGCCGGCAGGCCGTCTTGAGCACCCACTTGCCGATCGGCACGATCAAACCGGTCTCTTCCGCGATCGGGATGAATTGCATGGGCGCCACGATTCCCAGGTCGGGATGATTCCAACGCAGGAGCGCTTCCATACCGGTGATCTGGCCACTGGAAATGTCCCGCTTGGCCTGGTAATGCAGTTGGAACTCCTGGCGCTCCAGCGCGTGGCGCAAGCTCAGCTCCAGCGTCAGCCGTTCCAGTGAGTCCGCGTTCAACTTCGCGGAATAGAACTGGAAGTTGTTCTTGCCACACTGCTTGGCCTGGTACATCGCGATATCGGCGTTTTTCTTGAGTGTCTGCTCGTCCAGGCCATCTTGTGGGAACACACTGATACCAACGCTGGCGGTCACACGGAACTCCTGGCCCTGGAGGTTGAAGGGCCGGGCAATGGCGGTCAGGACTTTTTGGGCGGCAGTCGCCACGTCGTTGTCCTGCGACAGCTCCGGCAGCAAGATCACGAATTCGTCGCCGCCCAATCGGGCCACCGTATCGCTGCCGCGCAGACACGCCTCGAGGCGCAGCGCGACCTCCTTGAGCAGTTGATCGCCGGCATCGTGCCCCAGGGTATCGTTGACTTGCTTGAAGCGGTCGAGGTCAAGAAACAGCACCGCCAGTTGCCGATCATAACGGCTGGCCTCGCGGATGCTCTGGCTCAACAGCTTGCTGAACAGGCTGCGATTGGGCAAGGCCGTAAGGCCGTCGTGATAGGCCAGGTACTCGACACTTTCCGCGTAGGCAATTTTCGCTTCGCCGGCGCGCAAGCGGCTTTGCACCAGTTGCCAGCTCATCCGGGCGAGCAGCCCCGCCAGCAACACCAGCACCAGGCTGCCGCCCGTGGCGCGCCACAGGTAGGTACGCGCTTGCTGGTTCACCGCGGCCAGTTGTTCTTCCTCGGACAACCCGACAATCACCGCCAGTGGGAAGTCGTAGAGCTGGCGGGCACTGGTGTAGCGCCACACACCATCCCCCGCATTGATTGCGCGTACGGCTTCGGTGCTTTCAGTGTCCGGGACCACGGTTGCATAATCGATCGATTCGCCGGCCGATACCTCCTCCCCACTGCGCCGTGCCCGAAAGACACCGTCACTACCCAACAGGCCGAGCAAACCTTGATTGCCGAGTTTCGAGGCGTCATAACTGCTGACGAAATAGGCGGCATCGACCTCGACCATGGCGATTCCGGCGAACGCGCCATCCCCACCATCGAGCCGTCGGCTGAAACGCAACTTCCACTCCCCCGTCACCGGGTTTTTCCACGGGCGGCTGATCGACAGCGCCGTGTCCGGGCCCAGCGTTTGCAGCTCATCCTTGGCCATTCGGCTTCCGGCTTCGCTCGGCTGGGTACTGGCAACGACCCGACCGCTGGCGTCGACCACACTGACATCGAACAAGTAGGGAGAAGGCAACAAGGCGCGTGCCTTGAGCTTGGGCAGCGGGTTGGGCTGCCGCTCGGACTCGTAGGTGTACTTGACCAGCTTGAGGGTCTGATCGATTTCACGTACAGCCCGCAGGATCTGCGCTTCGTAGGTGGCGCCGACTTCCAGGCTCGCCTCGGCGATCGCCTGCTGCGCCCGGGCCTGTTCGACCTTGATCAGGTACAGGGTGCCCGCCCAGATGACCACCAACAGCAGGACAGCCAGCAGCGGAAACAGGATGTAGGCTTCCCTGGCCTGATCGAAAACGCGCCGAAACCAATGGCTCGTCACATCGGCCAAGGCGTTTTCACGATGGACGATATCCAGGGCCGACGTCATTACACTCGCCCGTTGGATCGCCATGGTGTGCTCCCTGCCTTGTTCACTGCTGACGGCCTGCGGGTATCCGATGCAGCTACGGCGCGATGCGTGCGCAGTCCCTGATCGCCGGCACGGAAAGATTCCGGACCTGCTGAAAACTATAGACCACAAACCGTGCCCGCCACGGCCAATCGCACGCCGATCGCGGCTTTGCGTGGGGTGTGAATGACGAAGTGCAGTTGACGCCTTTGACTTATTGGTCCAGTTTCTAATGCAACCGAGCCCCGCAGTTCTCGTGCAGGACGCTAAGCTTGATGAACCCGGTTCGTAAACTCAAAGGGTCTTTGCAAGCCTATGAATGATGTCAGTAGCCCCTCCTCCCCTGCCATTGGCCACCCACGGTCATTCCTGTGTCGTTGATTCCCCTGGTGGTGTGTGACGACTCCAACATGGCGCGCAAGCAGGTGTTGCGTGCACTGCCGACAGACTGGCCGGTTTCGGTCACCGAAGCGAACAATGGGCGCCAGGCCATGGACGCCATACGCCAGGGCCTGGGGCATGTGGTGCTGCTCGACCTGACCATGCCGGAAATGGATGGCTACCAAGTGTTGAGCGCCTTGCGCGACGAGGGATTGAAGGCGCAGGTCATCGTGATTTCCGGTGACGTACAGGATGAGGCGGTGCGCCGCGTGCATGAACTGGGCGCGCTGGCGTTCCTGAAAAAACCCTTCGATGAAAACGACCTGCGCCAGACGCTGGCGCGGCTGGGGCTACTGGCCCAACCCAGCCAGGTGCCGTTGCAGAATCGTTCGGCCACGAACACGGCCATCAGTTTCCACGATGTGTTCCGCGAGACGGTCAACGTGGCCATCGGCCGGGCAGCGGCCCTGATCGCCAAGGTGCTGGGGGTCTTCGTGCGATTGCCGGTGCCGAACGTGAACCTCCTCGAGGTCGGGGAGTTGCACATGGCCTTGAACGACGTCGGCAGCTCCCAGCAACTCACCGCGATCTGCCAGGGGTTTATCGGCAGCGGCATCGCTGGCGAAGCCCTGTTGATCTTCCATGACTCGGAAGTCGCCGACATCGCGCAATTGATGCAGCGCCAGAGCGCCGACTATTCGGACCTGGAGATGTTGCTGGACCTTTCCAGCGTGCTGATCGGCGCGTGCCTGAGCAGCATTGCCGAACAGATCGACGTGGTGTTTTCCCAAGGCCACCCGCAGATTCTCGGCCAGCACGCGGCCATCGAGGAACTGATCCGGGACAACAGCAAGCACTGGAAAAAGACCCTGGCGGTGGAAATCAGCTACAGCCTGGAAGGGCACGATATTCGTTTCGACCTGTTGCTGTTGTTCACAGAGGACTCCATCGAACGGTTGACCCACAAACTCGCCTACCTGATGAACTGAGCCATGAGCGAATCCATCGATCTGAACGAATTCCACTGGTTGCTGGCCATCGTTCAGAGCATTGACGTCGGGGTGGTGGTGCTCGACCGCGAGTACCGCGTGCAAGTCTGGAACACCTTCATGGAGAACCGCTCCGGAGTGCAGCCCAAGGACGCGCACAACCAGGATTTTTTCAGCCTGTTCCCTGAAATCGATCGCCAATGGTTCAGCCGCAAGGTAGAAAGCGTCGCGACCCTGGGCACACCAGCGTTCACGGTCTGGGAGCAGCGGCCGTACTTGATGCGCTTCAAGAGTTACCAGCCGATCACCGGCCAGGAAGCGTTCATGTACCAGAACACCACGCTGTTACCGCTGCGCTCGCCCGACAACACCATCAAGCATATCTGCCTGGTGATCTATGACGTCACCGACGTCGCCACCAACCGGCATCAGCTCCAGGCCGCCAACGCACAGCTGCAACGACTCTCCAGCACCGATCAGCTGACAGGGCTGTACAACCGCGGTCATTGGGAGAGCAACCTGAAAGCCGCCTTCGCCCGGCACCAGCGCTACGGCCATGCGTTGAGCCTGGTCATGCTCGATATCGATCACTTCAAGCGGGTCAACGACACCTACGGTCACCAGGCTGGCGACAAGGTCATCGAGCACGTCGCCAGGCTGCTGCACGAACATGTGCGCGAATCCGACGTGGCCGGGCGTTATGGCGGTGAAGAGTTCGGCGTGGTGCTCTCGGACACCGACAAGGCCGGCGCACAGATTTTCGCCGAGCGCCTGCGCAAGGCTATCGAAGCGCTGGAAGTGCAGTTCAACGACCAGACTATCCGCTTCACCGTCAGCCTGGGAGTGGCGGACCTGAGCCAGCCCTCGAACGACCACGCCGAGCTGATCGCCAGGGCCGACCAGGCGCTGTATACCTCGAAGAAGACCGGGCGCAATCGGGTGACAGTGCATGATTAACGAACCCACAAAGGCTCAGCGCCCGATCACACCAGGCTCACCCAGCACCCGGCCCTGGTGGCGAGGGAGCTTGCTCCCGCTGGGCTGTGTAGGAGCTGGCGAAGCCTGCGATCTTTTGATCTTTCGCTTGGGACTCAAGTGTCTGGGGAAAGATCGCAGCCTCGCTCCGCTCGGCAGCTCCTACCCAGGGGGAGCAAGCGCCCTCGCGACAAAGGTGAGTCTCGATTCGGCTGATGGTGGGATGTGTGTTGCATTCATTCAACCGCAAGGGTTGAGGAAGTCTTGCCATACTTACCCAGCAACTTGAGCGTCACCCCATTCGTCCAGCCGAAGCCGTCCTGCAATTCATATTCGCCACCTCCCCCGCCGTCGCCCCGTCCGGACAGGTCGTATTTCTCCACCAACTTGTTTTCCTTGCGGTAGAGGTTCTCGACCTGCTGTAAAAAGCGGCCGCCTACCTGTTGCGCCAGCGCGGTGTGCCCGTAGCGATCCAGCCCTTCCGCCGCGACCCATTGCAGCGGCGCCCAGCCATTGGGTTCGTCCCACTGCTGGCCGGTGTTGACCTGGGTGGTGGCAATACCTGCGGCACGCAACAGGCCATCACGGACCGCATCGGCGGTGCGATGGGCATGTTCGGCGCTGGCCAGGCCCGTGAACAGCGGGAAAAGCGTCGCGGCCGTGAGCTGCTGGCGTTGTTGCTGGCGTTGCCAGTCGTAGTCCACGTAAAAACCTTTGTCGGCATTCCACAGGTGCTGCTCGATGGCCCGCTGGCGCAATTCGGCGCGCCGGCCGTAAGCCTGGACGCACGGGGCGTTCTGCACCGTCTCGCAGGCTTTGGCGATGGTCTGTTCCAGATGATAGATCAGGCTATTGAGATCCACGGGCACAATGGCCGTGGTGCGAATACTCGCCAGGTTCTGGCCGTCGTCCAACCAGCGCGAACTGAAGTCCCAGCCACTTTCGGCGCCGGCGCGCAGGTCGCGCCAGACTTCCTCCTTGGGCCGGGCCGGCGCCTGTTCGGCGGTGCGGACATCTTGCAACCAGGACTCCTGTCGAGGCGTCGGGCTGGCATCCCAATAGCGGTTGAGCACACTGCCATCGGCGAGTTTGACCACGTGCCGATCCGCAGCACCGGGCTTGAGTGCCTGGGCGCCCGCCATCCAATAGGCATACTCCTTCTGCAACTGTGGCAGGTATCGCCCATAGGCCTGGTCACCTTCGATACGCGCCTGCAACTCCACCATGTAGGCGAAGAATGGCGGCTGCGACCGGCTCAGGTAGTAGGTGCGATTGCCATTGGGAATGTGGCCGTAGGTGTCGATCATGTAGGCAAAGTTATCGGTCATCTGGCGGACCTGGGCCTTATCGCCGCTTTGCTCGAGACCCAGCATGGTGAAATACGAATCCCAGTAATACATCTCGCGAAAGCGTCCGCCAGGTACCACATAGGGCTGCGGCAAGGGCAACAAACTGCTGTAGGCCGGCACCTGGCTGTAGGATCGGCTCAGGATCGGCCAGAGGTTGTCGATGTGTTCCCGGATCGGAGCGCCGGGCTTGGGCGCCGGGCTTTCGGCTTGGCCAGATTCGATGAAGTTGGCTTTCACGAAAGCCTCGATATCGAAGCCGTCGTGGTCACGTCGGGCCAGGTAGTCGGCGCGGATCTGCGCCGGATCACGGTTGGGCAGTGCGTCCACGAAATGCTTCTGGTCGGTGAACACCTGACCACGCTGCACCGCCTCAAAGAGCTCGGGGTAGGCCTGGTCGGGGGGAAGATTGGCCCGTCCCTGGGCGTCGACGTAGCTCCAGGTGGCAGGCGGTTGGCTCGAACAGGCCACGCACAGCAGCGTGGCAAAGGAAAGGCTGGTGAGCTCAATAGGTCGCATCAAGGGGTCCGTCCTGTTTTTCGTTCCTGACGAACGAGTGACCTGCCGGGATGGACCTGGGTTCAGTCAATGATGCAGTGCCGGACGATGTCCAGACCAAACTGGTCAGTCCAATCTATATTTTTATTAATTGGTCTTGCCAATATTTTTTCCAGCCTGTAGTTTCGGGCCAAGGTCATGGGTGCAGGTCACCACTGGCCTACAACAAAAAAGAGAGCCCCGGTCCCGGCAGCCGCGCGCTCACAACCCTCCTCCCACCTGCTGGCAGCCACCGCCTGCAGGCCAGCCAAGGAGCATCGCCATGCTGACCGTCATCTGTAACGAACCCGGTTCGCTCACCCCCATCGAACGTGAACACCCCCTCAGGAAACCAGGGGAAATCCTGATCCGGGTCAAGCGTGTCGGGGTCTGCGGCACCGACCTGCACATCTTCACCGGTAATCAACCGTACCTCGAATATCCGCGGGTCATGGGCCACGAGTTCTCCGGGGTCGTGGAGGGCACCGACGAAGCCTGCGACCTGGCTGTCGGCGATGTCGTCTATGTGATGCCGTACCTGTCCTGCGGGACGTGCATTGCCTGCCGCCAGGGCAAGACCAACTGCTGCACCGCTATCCAGGTGCTGGGGGTTCACTGCGACGGTGCTTTCACTCAATACCTGAGCGTTCCCCATGCATTCGTGCACAAGGCCGTGGGGATTTCCCTGGAACAGGCCGCGATGATCGAATTCCTCTCGATCGGCGCTCACGCCGTGCGTCGCTCGAACATCCAGGCGCAGAAACACGCCCTGGTGGTCGGCACCGGCCCGATCGGCATGGCGGCGGCGATCTTCGCCAGCCTGCGCGGTGCGAAAGTCACCGTCCTGGATACCCGCGAGGATCGCCTGTCGTTCTGCAAGCAATACCTGAATATCCACGCCGCCGTGCACATCGGCGAAGGCGACAAGCAGGCCCTGGCCGAGCTGACCGAGGGTGATTTTTTCGACGTGGTCTTCGACGCCACCGGCAATGCCCGGGCCATGGAGCGCGGGTTCGAGTTCATCGCCCACGGCGGCACCTATGTGATGATCTCAGTGGTTCGGGACTCCATCACCTTCTCCGACCCTGAGTTCCATAAGCGAGAAGCCACGCTGATGGGCAGTCGCAACGCCACCCAGGAAGACTTCCGGCACGTCGAGCAATGCTTGCGCGACGGTTTGATTCCGGATGCGGCCCTGAACACCCACCGACTGACGCTGGCCGAGGTGCCCCACTCGTTCGCCACCTTGCTCGACCCCAAGCAAGGTGTCGTCAAGGCAATCATCGAGTGCTAGGAATCGGAGGACGCCCCCATGAACCCGCCTTCTTCTTTGCTTGTTCTGACACCCGGCGATGATGTCGCGGTGGCCCGAGGCGATATCGTCGAAGGTCAGCCGGTGAGTGCCGACGGCATCCGCCTGGTCGCCCGGCAGGCGATTCCGTCCGGCCACAAGATCGCCCTGCGCCCGGTGTTGGCCGGCCAGCGGGTGCTCAAGTACGGCCAAACCATCGGCCAGGCCACCCAGGCCATCGAGCCCGGCGATCACGTCCACGTGCACAACCTGGACATGCCCGCCAACACGGCCGAACACAGCGTACGGAACGTCTATGCCCCCACGTCGTTGAGCGAGAACCCCGCGACCTTCGAAGGTTACGTCCGCGAGGATGGACGCGTCGGCACACGCAATTACATCGGGGTCATTTCCAGCGTCAATTGCTCGGCAACCGTCTGCAAGCAGATCGCCAATGCCTTTTCTGCCGAGCGCTTGAAAGACTTCCCCAACGTCGACGGCGTCGTTGCAATCACCCATGGCAGCGGCTGTGGCATGGGTGCCCAGGGCGAAGGGATCGACATTCTCAAACGAACCCTGAGCGGCTATGCCAATCACGCCAATTTCGCCGGTGTGCTGTTGATCGGCCTGGGTTGCGAGGTCAATCAACTCACCCCGTTGATGAATGAACTGGCGGATCGCCCCGTGGCGCTCAAGGCCAGCCTGGTCATCCAGGACGAAGGCGGTACTCGCGAAGCCGTGCGACGTGGCATCGCCCACATTGAAGCGATGCTGCCCCTCATCAACCAATACCAACGGACGACCGTCGCCGCCAGCCACTTGTGCGTCGGTTTGCAATGCGGCGGCTCGGATGGCTACTCCGGTATCACGGCCAATCCGGCGCTCGGCGCGGCCGTGGACCTGCTGATGCAACAGGGCGGCACGGCGATCCTTTCGGAAACCCCGGAAATCTACGGGGCCGAACACTTGCTGACTGCCCGCGCCGCGTCTGCCGACATCGCGGCAAAATTGATGGCGCGCATCCATTGGTGGGAAGCCTACGTCCGCCACAACGACGGTGACATGAACAACAACCCTTCGCCGGGCAACAAGGCCGGGGGCATCACCACCATCCTGGAAAAATCCTTGGGCGCCGTGGCGAAAGCCGGTGCGACCGGGCTGATGGGCGTATACCAATACGCGGAAACGGTCGATGCCCGGGGCCTGGTGTTCATGGACACCCCCGGTTACGACCCGGTGTCGGCGACCGGCCAGGTGGCGGGTGGCGCCAACCTGATCTGCTTCACCACGGGCCGTGGCTCGACCTACGGGTGCAAGCCCACGCCCTCGTTGAAAATCGCCACCAACACCCGGCTGTTCCAACGCATGGAGCTGGACATGGATTTCAACGCGGGCGGCATTGTCGATGGCGTGGAATCGGTGGCCCAGGCGGGTGAGCGGTTATTCCGACTGATGCTGGCGACCGCGTCCGGGCACCGCACCTGCAGCGAGGAAAACGGCTTGGGCGATAACGAATTCCTACCCTGGCAGATCGGTGCGGTGATGTGAATGGGGGGAGTCGTTGCCCCCCTTTCCCTGTGGGAGCGAGCTTGCTCGCGCCCACCATCAAGCGCCTATGGTAGCCTTTGCCGACTCTCCGATGGACGTCCACCCATGGTCTCACCGATCAACGCCGCCGAACGCAAGCCCTACCAGAAAATCGCCGATCAACTGCGCAACTACATCGCCCAGGGGGATTTCAAGGCCGGTTCCAGGCTTCCCCCCGAGCGCGACCTGACCCAACTGTTGGGGGTTTCCAGGCCGTCGCTTCGCGAGGCGCTGATCGCCTTGGAAATAGACGGCGACATCGAGATCAAGATGGGCTCCGGCGTGTATGTGCGAGCCCGGTCCAAGGACGGAAAAAACCCGAGCATGACCTTGGGCGAGAGCCCTTCGGAACTGATGCAGGCGCGTGCGTTGATCGAAGGTGAGTCGGTGATCCTGGCCTGTCTGCATGGCAAGAAAAGCGACTACCGCTATCTGCAGGACTGCATCGATGCCATGCGCGCGAGCATTGCCAACGGCCTGCCTCCGCTGGAGGATGACCGTAAATTCCATCAGCGCCTGGCCAAGATGAGTGGCAACTCCGCCCTGGTGCGGATCATCACCGCCCTGTTCGATGAACGACACAACCCGATTTCGGCTCACCTGAGCAAACACTCGGAGAATGCCCTGACGTGGGAAGCCGCAGTCGCCGAACATGAAGCGATCCTGCGCGCCGTAGCCCTCAAGGATGTACTGGGTGCCCAAACCTCGATGCGCCAGCACCTGAGCCGTTCGGAAAACCGCTGGCTGCGAGCGCTGGAGCCGGAAGACACGGGCGACTAGGCCTGCGGTCTTGAAATTTTGGTGACCTGATCAAGTGCCATCGCGAGCAAGCTCGCTCCCACGGTTTGATCGGGGCGCACCTCGATTTTGCGACCAGCCCAAGCCTGCTGTGGGAGCGAGCTTGCTCGCGATGACGGCAGCACAGCCACCATCGCTTTCACAAGGCTTGCCAAACCTGATGGCCGGTCATACGTCCTCCGGCGAGTTCGGGAGCAATCGCCGACAAAATTCGTACGCCTTTGGCCACTGATACCACCCGCAAACCACCCAGAATCCAGTGGGTGATCGTCCACGCCAAAAGCAAATCAAAGCCTTGGTTGCGTTGCGCTTCGCTCTGCTTGGTCAGCGTCAAGCATTCGCAATTTGACACCACAACGCTGTCACCTATCGTTCCTCTCGAGACCGCACCCAGGGACCGGGTGGCCCGGACGCCTTTGCAGGCGCGGTCGTCAATGTCATTCCCTCAAGGAGCAACAAAATGTCTGGAGCGACCCAAACCATTGATGTGCTCGTCAATGTTGACGCCGATTACCTGCTCGCCCATCCCAACGACGTAGGCGGCGCGATTGCCATGCTGGTGACCCGCAGTGCCATCGACAGCCATGCCAATATCACCAGTGGCGAAGGCGAAGGCGGTAACGAGTTGTGGTTCGACGTAAAACCCGGTGACACCATTCGCTGGCGCGCCACCACGCTGTCGCGCAACTTCGACCGAATCGCCTTGATCAAGGACATCGAGATCGGCGACCCCCACCAGGGCGGCGATTACAAGGGCACCATTTCGAAGCCGACACCGTACAACATCCCCGGTATCCCCGTGCCTTATCTGGACAACGGCGCTCCCGGCGGCATCTCCAAAACCGACGTGACCTATACCTTCTGGCAGTCCACTGCGCTGAGCCCAGGAAAGCTCTGGTACAAAATCTACTTCGTTCTGCTGGACCGTAACCTGAACCAGATTGGCCCGACCAACACGTGGGACCCCTACATCACCGTCAATAACCAATAACTGAAAGGCAAACAGCCCTGTGGGAGCAGAGCTTGCTCGCGATTGGGTTAGCCAGTCGACAACGCCATTGCCGGTCTGCCGCCATCGCGAGCAAGCTTTGCTCCCACAGGTTTGAGGCTTATTTGAGGCTTAACTGACTGGCATTACCCTCCTAGGCCGCTTTTTCAAACTCCATCAATGCCGCCAACACCAACGGGTGCAGGACAGCGTCAGGATGTTTCGTTTGCCAGGCCATCAAGTCGCGACACATGGTTGGCGTCCAGAAGCTCTTGATGTGCTGGTACACACCCCGCACCGCCACCGCATGGTCCGGCTCACTGGCGAAATACTGACCGATCTGGTTGGCCATCTTGATCAAGCTGTCAGAACTCATCGACGCACCTCGGCTTTTTCGGCATGGCGGCGTTCCCTCAGCAGGCGGCCTTGTTCATCACTGAAGGCCTGGTAACGCTTCTGCCATTCCGAAGGCTGGCTGACCCGCACGACCTCCACCGCTGTCACCTTGTACTCCGGGCAGTTGGTGGCCCAGTCGGAGTTGTCGGTGGTGATCACATTGGCGCCCGATTCCGGGAAGTGGAACGTGGTGTAGACCACACCCGGCGCCACCCGCTCGGTCACCCTGGCGCGCAGTACCGTCTGCCCGGCACGGCTGCCGACACCCACCCAATCTTCGTCGACGATCCCGCGGTTCTCGGCATCGGTCGGATGGATTTCCAGACGGTCCTCCTCGTGCCAGGCGACGTTTTCGGTGCGCCGGGTCTGGGCACCGACGTTGTACTGGCTGAGGATACGGCCGGTGGTCAGCAGCAGTGGGTAGCGGTTGTTGACCTTCTCTTCGGTGGGCACGTAGCCGGTGAGCATGAAGCGGCCCTTGCCGCGCACGAACTGCTCGATGTGCATGGTCGGCGTGCCGTCTGGCGCGGCATCGTTGCAAGGCCATTGCAGGCTGCCGTGGCGCTCCAGTTCGGCGTAGCTGACGCGGGTGAAGGTCGGCGTCAGGCGGGCGATTTCATCCATGATTTCCGAGGGGTGGTTGTAGTGCATCTTGTAGCCCAGGGCATCGGCCAGGGCGATGGTGGCTTCCCAGTCGGCCTTGCCGGCCAATGGGTCCATCACCTTGCGAACACGGGAGATGCGGCGTTCGGCGTTGGTAAAGGTGCCGTCCTTCTCCAGGAACGAGCTGCCCGGCAGGAACACGTGGGCGAACTTGGCCGTCTCGTTGAGGAAGATGTCCTGGACGATCACGCATTCCAGCGCGGACAGCGCGGCCGTCACATGCTGGGTATTGGGGTCGCTCTGGGCGATGTCTTCACCTTGGCAATAAAGCGCCTTGAAGGTGCCGTCCAGGGCCGCTTCGAACATGTTCGGGATACGCAGGCCCGGGTCGGGTTGCAGGGTGACGTTCCAGGCCTGCTCGAACTCGGCGCGGACCGCTTCGTTGGAGATGTGCCGATAGCCTGGCAACTCGTGGGGGAACGAGCCCATGTCGCAGGAACCCTGGACATTGTTCTGCCCACGCAGCGGGTTCACCCCGACACCTTCGCGACCGATGTTGCCGGTCGCCATGGCCAGGTTGGCGATGCCCATGACCGAGGTGCTGCCTTGGCTGTGCTCGGTGACGCCGAGGCCGTAGTAGATGGCCGCGTTACCGCCGGTGGCGTAGAGCCGTGCCGCGGCGCGGATCTGCCCGGCAGGTACGCCGCAAACCGGGCCCAGGACCTCGGGGGAGTTTTCCGGCAGGCTGACGAAATCGCGCCAGCGGGCGAAGTCCGACGCCTCGCAGCGGGCTTCGACAAAGGGCTGGTCGATCAAGCCTTCGGTGGCAATGACATGGGCCAGCGCGTTGAGCATCGCCACGTTGGTGCCGGGACGCAGTTGCAAATGCAGTTCGGCGCGGGCGTGGGGCGAATCCACCAGGTCGATGCGCCGTGGGTCGATGACAATCAGTCGCGCCCCCTGGCGCAGGCGGCGCTTGAGCTGGGAGCCGAACACCGGGTGCGCGTCGGTGGGGTTGGCGCCCATCACCAGGATCACGTCGGCCTTCATCACCGAGTCGAAATTCTGGGTCCCGGCGGATTCGCCCAAGGTCTGCTTGAGGCCGTAACCGGTAGGCGAATGGCAGACCCGGGCACAGGTGTCGACGTTGTTGTTGCCGAATGCGGTGCGCACCAGTTTCTGCACCAGGTAGGTTTCTTCGTTGGTGCAGCGGCTGGACGTGATGCCGCCGATGGAGTCGCGCCCGTACTTGAGCTGGATCCGGCGCAGTTCGCTGGCGGCGTAGGTGACCGCCTCGTCCCAGCTGACTTCCTGCCACGGGTCGTTGATGTGCTTGCGGATCATCGGCTTGGTGATGCGATCCGGGTGCGTGGCGTAGCCCCAGGCGAATCGGCCCTTGACGCAGGAATGGCCATGGTTGGCCTGGCCGTTCTTGTCCGGGACCATACGCACCAGTTGTTCGCCTTTCATCTCGGCGCGGAACGAGCAACCCACGCCGCAGTAGGCGCACGTGGTGATGACGCTGCGCTCCGGCTGGCCGATTTCCACGACGCTCTTGTCGATCAAGGTCGCCGTCGGGCACGCCTGTACGCAGGCGCCACAGGACACGCATTCGGAATCGAGGAAGTTGTCACCCCCGGCCGCTTCCACCCGTGAATCGAAGCCGCGCCCGCTGATGGTCAGGGCGAAGGTGCCCTGGATTTCCTCACAGGCACGCACGCAGCGGCTGCAGACGATGCACTTGCTCGGGTCGTAGTCGAAGTACGGGTTGGAAATGTCCTTGGCCTCGTCCAGGTGGTTGGCCCCTTCGTAGCCATAACGCACTTCGCGCAGGCCCACCTGCCCCGCCACGGTCTGCAATTCGCAGTTGCCATTGGCCGAGCAGGTCAGGCAGTCCAGCGGGTGGTCGGAAATGTACAGCTCCATCACGTTGCGTCGCAGCGTGGCGAGCTTGGAGGTTTGCGTGCGCACCACCATGCCCTCGGTCACCGGCGTGGTGCAGGACGCGGGATAGCCGCGCATGCCGTCGATTTCCACCAGGCACATGCGGCAGGAGCCGAAGGCTTCAAGGCTGTCGGTGGCGCAGAGCTTGGGAATGGTGGTGCCGAGCAAGGCTGCGGCACGCATGACCGAAGTGCCGGAGGCGACGCTGATTTCGCGCCCGTCGATGGTCAGGCTGACCTGCACGTCGCTTTCACGCGCAGGGGTGCCCAGGTCGATGTCGGTGCTGGGATCGAAGATGGTAATCATTGGTCGGCCTCCGTGGTCGCCAGACCGAAGTCGGCGGGGAAATGCTTGAGGGCGCTGGCGACAGGGTAGGACGTCATCCCACCGAGGGCACAGAGCGAACCGTATTGCAGGGTGTCGCACAAGTCCTGCAGCAACAGGGCCTGTTCCTGACGGGCACCGGCTTCAGTGCTGGCGATCAAGCGATCCACCACTTCCACCCCACGGGTGGAGCCGATCCGGCACGGCGTGCACTTGCCGCAGGACTCCTCGGCGCAGAACTGCAAGGCGAACCGGGCCATCTGGGCCATGTCCAGGCTGTCGTCGGCGACCACCACACCACCGTGGCCGAGCATCGCCCCCATGGCGGCGAACGCTTCGTAGTCCAGCGGCGTATCGAACTGCGAAGGCGGCACCCAGGCACCCAACGGCCCACCCACCTGCGCGGCCTTCAGCGGGCGTCCGCTGGCGGTACCGCCGCCGTAACCTTCCACCAATTCTCGCAGGCTCAGGCCGAAGGCGCGTTCCACCAGGCCGCCGCGACGGACATTGCCAGCCAGTTGGAACGGCATCGTGCCCAGGGAGCGGCCCATGCCGAAGTCGCGATAGAACTGCGCGCCCTTCTCCAGGATGATCGGCACCGAAGTCAAGGTCAGCACGTTATGCACCAGCGTCGGCAACCCGAACAGGCCTTGCAGCGCCGGCAGCGGCGGCTTGGCGCGCACCGTGCCGCGCTTGCCCTCGAGGGACTCCAGCAGCGCCGTTTCCTCGCCGCAGATATAAGCGCCGGCACCGACCCGCACTTCCAGCTCGAACGCGCGGCCACTGCCGGCGACGTTCGCGCCCAGGTAACCGGCCTCACGGGCGATGTGCAGCGCGTCGTTCAGCGTACTGACGGCATCCGGGTACTCCGAGCGCACGTAGATATAGCCCATCGTCGCGCCTACGGCGATGCCGGCGATGATCATGCCTTCGATCAGCAGGAAGGGGTCGCCTTCCATCAGCATACGGTCGGCGAACGTGCCGGAGTCGCCTTCGTCGGCGTTGCAGACCACGTACTTCTGCGGCCCCTGGGCATCACGCACCGTGCGCCACTTGATGCCCGCCGGAAACGCCGCGCCACCCCGGCCACGCAGGCCGGAGTCCAGCACGCTGGCGACGACATCCGCGCCGTCCATCTGGATGGACCGGGCCAGGCCCAGGAAGCCGCCCCGGGCACGGTAGTCGTCCAGAGACAGCGGTTGCGTGATGCCGGCGCGCGCGAACAGCAGGCGCTGCTGGCTCTTGAGGTAGGGAATCTCCTCCACCGGCCCCAGGGCCAGTGGATGGCTGACAGGATCGCCTGCCAAGGCATCCAGCAGGCCCGGCACATCGGCCGGCGTGACAGGGCCGAAGCCCAGCCGGACGCCGGCGCTGTCCAGCTCCACCAACGGTTCCAACCAGTAGAGGCCACGGGAACTGGTGCGCAACACCGTCAGCGGCAGCTGGCGACGTTCAGCCTCACGGACCAACGCATCGGCCACCTTGTCCGCGCCCACGGCACGGGCTACCGAATCACGGGGGATACAGAGCGTCAGCATGCGCCCTCCTCCATGCAATCGTTCACCAACTGACGCAGACGCTCAGGCGTGATCCGGGCATGCAGCTCCCCGTCCAACTCCAGGGCCGGCGAGCAGACGCAGGCACCCAGGCAATAGACCGGCCGCAGGCTGATACTGCCGTCGGCGCTGGTGCCGTGATCGTCCAGCGCCAATTGCTCGCGCAACTGCGCAGCCAGGACTTCGGCGCCCATGCTTTTGCAGGACTCGGCCCGGCACAGGCGAAGCGTATGGCGCGCCGGCGGCGTGGTGCGGAAATCGTGGTAGAAACTGATGACCCCGCGCACTTCAGCCAGGCTGAGGTTCAGGGCGTGGGCAATCTCCGGGACGGCGCTGTCGGGGACATACCCGCAGCCTGCCTGGATGGCATGGAGGATAGGCAGCAAGGCACCGGGGGTGTCCTTTTCGCGCGCAAGCACGCTATGGATCAAAGGCAGGTGA
The DNA here is from genome assembly GCF_900104425.1 of Pseudomonas sp. NFACC13-1. Taxonomy (NCBI): domain Bacteria; kingdom Pseudomonadati; phylum Pseudomonadota; class Gammaproteobacteria; order Pseudomonadales; family Pseudomonadaceae; genus Pseudomonas; species Pseudomonas sp. NFACC13-1. The sequence continues at coordinate 251,272 of NZ_FMXV01000002.1, forward strand.
AGCGTCTCATCGGGCATAAACGTACCTCGGCATCTCGAACGACACCGCCGCATGGCGGCAGCCGTCCGGAGTCTTGGCTGCGGCGTCCGGCCCACGTCACGGTAGCGTGGCACATCCGATCGCCATTCTCGCTCTCCGGCCAGGTGTCTTTGGCGCACCTGGTCCGGGGCATCTTCACAGCTTGCCACTCCCGGGGGTTGGCGATTGCACATGGACGACGAAACGTGTTCTGAAAGCGACTCCTTGAAAGCCGTCCCCGTTAATCAGCGTGCCTGAGCAAGTATAGACATACGCCGTATCCGCTTATTCGAACCGTCACTCCGCCTTAATGGGCTTGGCGCAATGCATTGGCAACCAGCGTAAATGCAGGCGAAGGTTGCCGCCGGCTGGGATAGTACAAATAGTAGCCTGAAAACGGCGGACACCAATCTTCCAGCACGCGCACCAGCCGCCCCTCTTGAAGATGGGGTTCAAACTCCTCCTCGGGCAGATAGGCAATGCCCAGCCCGGCCACCGCCGCCTGCACGATATGAGTCGACGTGTTGAAAATGAGCTGGCCGTCCACTCGCACGTTGACCTGTTTGCCTCGCCGTTCGAAATCCCAGACATAGAGCCCACCCGATGTCGGCATGCGCTGGTTGATGCAACGATGGTTCATCAAGTCGCGCGGATGCCCGGGAACGGCGCGAGTGGCGAAATACGCTGGCGAAGCCACGGCCGCCATCCGCAGCGGCGGGCCGATCGGGACCGCAACCATGTCCTTGTCGATGGTATCGCCCAGGCGCACGCCCGCATCGAAACGATCCGCCACGATGTCTCGAAACCCGTAGCTGACGTCGAACTCGACATTGATATCCGGGTAGTCGTGTAGCAGCCCAATCAGTTTGGGTAGCAAGGTCGTGCGCAGGACATGGTCACCGCAGGTGATGCGTACAGTGCCTGCGGGCTTGTCGCGCATGTCCGTGAGCATATCCAGCTCGGCTTCTATCTCATCGAAGCGATTACCGATGGCCTGCAACAGCCGCTCGCCGGCAATGGTCGGCGAAACGCTGCGGGTGGTGCGCGTCAGCAACCGGATCTGCAGGCGTGCTTCCAGGCCACTGATCGCCTGGCTCAGCGCGGATTGTGTGACACCCAGCACCCCGGCAGCTCGCGTGAAGCTGCCTTCGCGCGCCACGGTGACGAAAGACAGCAGATCGTTGAGATTTCTTTTGACCATGGCAAGAGCACTTCAAGCAGATTGATTAGCCCTGCTTATAGCCTTGTTAAGCACTCATTAGCTAGTCGCATAACTGCTCCCAGGGTCACCATGAACCCCATGAACAGAAAAACATGCACCGTTGCGATGAGATGGGCCCGGCTTGGTTTGCTGACCGTAATGCTCGTGCCTGGCAGCTATGCAACGCCCAATGCTGCCGCGTCGGCATCTTCAAAAGGGGAGAACACGGCTATGTGGATGACCGTCGGCGAACAACGCTTCGCCATCGCCCTGGCCGACAACGCTGCCGCCCGCGCGTTTGTCACGTTATTGCCGCTGACGTTGCAGATGAGCGATCTCAACCGTAACGAGAAATACGCCCCCCTCCCCCAAGCGCTGCCTGCCGAAGCAAACAAGCCGGGAACGATCCGCACCGGCGACTTGATGCTGTACGGCACGGACACCCTGGTCGTCTTTTACACGAACTTCAACTCGACCTACGCCTACACGCGCCTGGGACAAGTGGACGACACCGCGAAACTGGCTCAAGCGCTGGGCCGGCGGGATGTGCAAGTGACGTTTTCCCAACATTGATTACCCCGCAACGACAGGATTCCCAATGAAAAAGATCATCGTTTTACTCACCCTTCTTGTCTGTTCAATCTCAGCAACAGGAGCCGATATGTCCAACGGCGCAGATAACTTTTATACCAGCGACGACGTGACCGTACAGAAGGTCAATTTCAAGAACCAATATCAAATGAACGTGGCAGGTAACCTGTTCATCCCGAAAAAACTCACTGGCAAGACAAGAAGTCCGGCGATTGTCGTAGGCCACCCGATGGGCGCGGTCAAGGAGCAGAGCGCCAACCTCTATGCCACGAAAATGGCGGAAAGAGGCTTCGTGACCCTCTCCCTGGACTTGTCATTCTGGGGCGAAAGCGAGGGGCGACCGCGCAATGCCGTCTCGCCGGATATCTATACCGAGGACTTCAGCGCCGCGGTGGACTTTCTCGGCGCCCAGCCTTTCGTCGACAAGGAGCGCATTGGTGCCATCGGCATCTGTGGCAGTGGCAGCTTCGTGATCAGCGCAGCCAAGATCGACCCGCGCATGAAAGCCATCGCAACGGTGAGCATGTATGACATGGGTGGCGTCAACCGCAACGGATTGAAACACTCCCAAACCCTCGAACAACGGCGGGCGATCATCGCCCAAGCCACACAGCAGCGTAACGTGGAGTTCGCGGGCGGTGAAACGCTTTACACCAGCGGTACAGTGCATCAGTTGGATGAAAACACTCACCCTATCCAACGTGAGTTCTATGACTTCTACCGCACCCCGCGCGGTGAGTTCACGCCCTCCGGCTCGTCCAGAGACCTGACCACGCACCCGACGCTGACCAGCAACGTCAAGTTCATGAATTTCTATCCGCTCAATGACATCGAGACCATTTCGCCTCATCCGATGTTGTTCATTGCCGGAGCCGATGCTCATTCCAGGGAGTTCAGCGAAGAGGCTTACAAGCTCGCCGGTCAACCCAAGGAACTTGTCATCATTCCTGGGGCTGGCCATGTCGATCTTTATGATCGGGTCAGCCTCATTCCATTCGATAAGCTGACAACCTTTTTCCAGAGCAATCTGAGGTGACAAGGGGGTAGTTTTTCCCCCTTCATCCTACGCGACTACTTGATCTTGTTCTGGGCGCACAACTCCCGGAGTTCCGCGGTAAACGGCAGCAGTTCGATATTGCTGCCCACGACATACGCCGACGGGGAGGTGCTGCCGGCGCTCGAACTTGATGACGCGCCATCCATCGCCCTTAACCCACTACCGTGATAGGCCTTGTAATAGAACACGGTAAACTGCGCAAACGGATAACGCTTGGCCAGTTGCGTCAATTTGGCCGAGCAGGAACGCGGCTGTAACAAGGAACTAGCACGTGGGTCGTCGACCGTACAGGGCGAGTCTGAGTTGTAAATGGTGACCGTCGGAATCTGCCCTGACGCAACGGCATACTGGGTGTAAAGAGCGTCAAAGTTAAGCAGCATCCGCTCCTCGGCATGCCCCGTGAAGGTCCAGGTATTGACCTTCCATTGCTGGGCCAGCACATCGGCCACGTTGGCGCGCAAGGCTTTTGTCTTCGATACCGTTTGACGATTGATTTCGTTCTGCAGGTATTGAGCGCTGGACTTGTCTACGCCACCTTGTTTTTGTTGCGGCAGGCCTTTGTTAGGCAACACCTGTGGTACGGAGTCGGGGCTGGCCGGCAACCCTTGGTTCAATATGCCCGCCACGATCTGACCGGCATTGGCCGCACTCCAGAACAGATGAAACTGGCGGCTGCCCGCAAAAGTGAGGACAGTCCATAATCGCTTCTTTTCCTTGTCCTGGGCGATTGCGGCAAAGGCTTCGTCCAGCGAATCGAAACATTCAGGCATCGTTGCCGTCTCCCGCAGGTTTTCCTGGGAGGACAGCTTAGTACAAGCGATAGCGGGCGTTGCGTCTTGAGCGGTTATCATGCCGACTTTGCCAGCTCTTCTGCCGTACCGCGCCCTGCGGGAATGACCTACACAATTCACAAGCAGGGAAGGTAAAGAGCTCAAGTCGCATGGCTACCGAGTCCGTAACGCTATTCTCACTGGAATCGCACCGGAACATATCACCGGTTACCCCCTTTGTGCCCAACAGTCATGTCATATTCAGGCGCCTCCCCCAAGGCTCCAGGCAGCAGGAAATCAACAGAAACCATCGCTATGCTAACCACAGAGAGATGAGTCAGGAACGACCGTCCCAAGTGTAATATCAAGGAGGATTGGATAATGCGGGAAGCAACCACCGGACTCGAAAAACAGATAGAAATCGCGACAAAACTACTCTCCCTGTCGGCAAAAATCGGATTACTGATTGGCGGCACGTGCATTGTCAGTTATCTATTGAGCAACGGTCATTACCCGCAAGGCGTATCCGTTGGAGACAGTTTGTTATTCCTGGTCACGGCGTTTTGCTTTGGCCTGGTCTGCATTTATTTTTCTGCAGCCGTTACAGCGACCGGGATATTGCTTTCCCCGATCTTTATCCCCGTGCTTAGGGGCTTCGTCTGGCTGCATGGAAAATTCTCCGATAAAAACCCCATATTGGAATTCAAACGCCCAAAAATAACGTTCTTCTCAGTATTTTTTGGAATATGCGGCGCGCTGACCATTTATTTCCTGACCCATAAAAGCCCCTTGGAACACATTCAACTCATCCTCCTGCCGATTTTTCAGTACATCGTTTATTCAGCCTATCTGGAACAGAACAAAAAAATAAAAGCAGCGCAGCCATCGGCACCTGCCATCGTCGATTCCGAACATCCTGACCTGAATCCCCCTGACGAAATGAAACCCTTGAAAAGAACCAGGGCAATGATCGCGGGGGTCATCCTCCTGACGCCCCTTCTCATGGGTGGCGTGACTTCCGACTTGCTGCAAGCGGCCATGAGCTTCGCGCAGATACGCATAGAAAGGGCAACGATTCTGGTGAAACCGCCTTACGCCAACCTATTGCCAGCCCCCAAGGATTCCCCGCTGGAAAATTACAAACGATTTGAAAATGCGACGGTAATTTTCCGAGGCGTTGGCAATTCGACGCTCATTGAAATGCACACCGAGGAAACGGCGATCCGGTTGGAGATCCCCAATGACTCGATCATTGTCGAGCGTCGCGTGAAGCCCGTTGCCAAAATCAGGAAAAGTCCTGAGAAAACGGAAAGCTGATACCATCCGAACATTGACACGCCGAGCAGAACGACATGAATCGCCGCAAGAAAATAAACCAGTTACTGAAGGCTAACGCCAAAAAAGCCAGTGCCAAGCTGGCACCCAAAAGCAAGAATCAATACATCAGCAAGGCCGACCGCCTGAAACTGGCGGCTGAAGCCAGTGACGCGCCCATCACACCTGCGCAAGGCTGATCCACGTCACCGCCCCCCTTGAAGCGCTGCGCCAAAACCGCCGCGCCTGGCTGCCGATCTCAAGCTTGCGCTTCAGTCCTGCCGGGCTGGCTCCAGGCCGCCGCCCCTCCCCTTGAAATCATCTGCCCTCAGCGAAATTTCGGACCATCAGTCAAATTGCGTCTTGCGCTAAATATATGGAAATACGAATATTCATTTTTCCATATATTATGTTTTCGACCGGACGGGAGAGGTGCAATGACTGAGTTTTCCAGCGAACCCCCAAATGACTTTCCAAATCTGGACCTGTCACTTTTCGATGTACCTACGCCGGAAAAGCTCGCGCAGAGCGCAGAACCACAGCACAAGCCGCGCATACTTCTACTGCACGGATCAACCCGCGAGCGCTCCTTCAGTCAGTTGCTGACCCGCGAAGCGGCACGCCTGTTGGAGCTCATGGGCGCCGAAACCGCAATCTTCGATCCCTCCGGGCTGCCGCTGCCGGACGATGCGCCCGTCGATCATCCCAAGGTGCAGGAACTGCGCGACTTGGTGATGTGGTCGGAAGGCCAGGTTTGGTGCTCGCCGGAACGCCATGGTTCGATGTCGGCGGTGTTCAAGGCCCAGATCGACTGGATCCCGCTCGCCCTGGGCGCGGTTCGTCCCTCACAGGGCAAGACGTTGGCGGTGATGCAAGTGTGCGGCGGCTCGCAATCCTTCAACACGGTGAACCAACTTCGCGTGTTGGGTCGTTGGATGCGCATGGTCACGATCCCCAATCAATCCTCCGTCCCCAAAGCCTTCCTTGAGTTCGACGAAGCCGGGCGCATGAAGCCGTCGTCCTATTACGACCGGGTTGTCGATGTCATGGAGGAATTGATGAAGTTCACCTTGCTGGTGCGTGGCAGAGAAGCCTATTTGGTCGACCGCTACTCCGAGCGCAAGGAAAGCGCCGAAGCGCTCTCCAAACGCGTTAACCAGAGCGCTATCTAGACGCAGCGGCAGTGATAGGTGGAGAGCTTGCGCTGCCGCAGAATCAGGATGTGCTGCGTTTGGCTTTTCGAGGCAAAATACGCCCTTGAACCGCAAGGAACGCACGAGTGAGCGCTATTACATCCAAACCCTCCAGCCCAACCCTGAGTCAGGGATCGAAACACCATGGATGAACGACAAGCAGCCATCAAGAACAAGATCCGCGCCGTGGTGAGGAGTAGCGAATCCGACGAGATCACCTATCGATCAGAGTGGCTCGGTTACCTGCCCTTCCCGGTTTTTCAATGGATTGAATATCAGGGCGAGAGCTTTTCCAGCGACTTCCCCTTCGATTGGACCCTTGAGGATTTGACGAGTCTTGAGCGGACGGGGTTCTTGGAAACGCTGGAAGCCTACGAAAATCCGGAGGACCATTTTGATCGGGATATCAGGTATCGCGTTCATGTGGGAAACGTGTAACGGCTGATTGGGAAAATGGACAATCTGAGGAAAGGAAATGGGCATTCTTGATCGCTTGTTCGGCGGCCGCTTTACCCTGCCGCCACCAGAGGAAACGACTGTCAGCGACGCGGCGATCATGCGGGAGCTGCATCCCTATCGCTCCGGGCTCAAGGCGTTTGCCCAAGCCCTGTTGGTCCGCATGCCGGAAGACGAACGCGCCCGGCTGGTCAGGCGTGTGCTGCGCATTTACGGCTCGGGCCAGGAGCCGGCCACGGCCCTGGTGGAAGGCCTGTTGGATGCGGACAAGGGCCAGAAGCTCGACCACTTGGCTTTGCTAGGCGTCGACTGGAAAGGCTTTGATGGTTTCGAGTATCTGGTGCCTTACCTGGTCAGCGCCAGCGGGGTGAAAGAAACTTACCCCTACCGCCATGAGGGCACGCTGTCGATGTCGCAGACGCTGGCCAATTTCGACCGATGGCTGACGGCGTTCGATAAACGCTATCTGCACCTGGACTGCGGTGGCGACGAATATATCGGGTTCGTCGCCGAGGCAGACCAGGTCGAAGCCATGATCGAACTCGCGCGGCAGGCAGGTCTTGAAGCGCACATCGAGCGCTTCTGAACCAGAAGATGCATTCGCCGAGCATCGTTCTCCCGCTGAACGAAGCGAACAGCATGACAGTCGGAGCAACAGGACCCTCGACAAAGAAACCTGGCCCATGCTCCTACGACCCACTGCCCTCGCGACCTTGTTCACCCTGGCTGCCGGCACGGCAACCGCTGCGCCGGAACCCCTGCGCCTGGAAAGCCTGAAACGCTGTGGCGACCTGCTGGAAAGCCAGCACCAGGACTGGTGCCTGACAGCGCGCGGGTTGGGCGACCGCACGCCACAACTCAAGTTGGGCGCAAAGGCGCTGCCCGCGGACACGGTCCAGCGTGAAGGGGAAACCCTGCGCTTGCGCCTGGACAGCGCCGATTACCAGAGTGGCCCGCTCTGGCTGGAAGACGGCCCCCGCACCAGCAATGCCGCCTGGCTGACCTTGCGCAACAGTCATGTGCTGGCCGCCGGGCCGGACGAAGTGGCGAAGAACATGGACGGCCTGACCACTTACGTCGACCTGGTCAGCGTGCTGATCGAGGAAGACCGTGATGGTCGTCAGGAAGCCGAGCGTCTGGCCCAGAAATACGGAGCGAAAGTGGTCGGTAGCATCGCGCCGCTGAACCTGTACCAACTTCGCCTGCCGGCCAAGGACCTGGTGCAGCGTGACGCCTTGGTCCTGCGTCTGGGCAGCGAGACCAGCGTGGATGCCGTGGTCACCGAGGAGTCCTCGGCCGAAGAAACCGAGCAGGCCCCTGCCCAGCCTGAAGAACCGAAGAAACCGGCCCTGGACTCCGACGAATGGGCCGCGAATCGTTTTCTCGACGCGGTGAATTATTACCAACGACGCATCCCCGGGCGACAGCCGCCCATCCAGCCGCAACCGGTGCGCATCGGCCTGATCGAGCGCGATGTGGATTTCGACACGACGGATTTCGCGGACTACCCCGGTGCTTGCTCGCCACCGCGCACCTGCGTCTACGCCCGTGATGCGGACAAACCGGACAACCACGGCACAACTGTCGCCGGCATCCTCGCCGCACGCTGGGACGACAACGGCAACACCGGTTTTCTCCGTGGCCTGGACAAGGCCAGCGGTGGCTTCGAGGTCATCGTCGAACGTAATTCCGATGCCGGGATCACCGCCAACATCGCCGCCTCGGTCAACCTCGTGGAAGATGGCGTGCGCGTGCTCAATTGGAGTTGGGGCATCCATCGCGTCGGCACCAAAGATATCAAAGGCGATGACGTCGACTCGCTGCTGCGCTCGGGCCTGGCCATGGGCGGCTACGAAGAACTGCTGGAAGAATTTTTCCTCTGGCTGCGCAAGGCGCACCCCGACGTGATCGTGGTGAACTCCGCCGGCAATGGCTCCTCGTTCTCGGGCAGCGATGAATACCGCCTGCCCTCCTCCTTCATCACCGAGCAATTGCTGGTGGTCGGTGGGCACCAGCGCAGCGAACGCTCCGGCGTCGCCGTCGACGACCCGGCTTATGCGGTCAAGCGCAGCTCCTCGAACATCGACATGCGCGTCGACATCACCGCCGCCGCTTGCGCCCACGCCTCGACCACCAATGCCGGCCAGGACAGCGCGGTGCATTGCGGCACGTCCTACGCCACGCCCATGGTCGCGGGCCTGCTGGCGGCGATGCTGTCCATCAACCCGCAACTGCAACCCGAGCAGTTGCGCATGCTGCTACGCCGCAGCGCCATGACCATCGGCGACAACCACGACTTCGAACAGATGGACGCCGAAGACCTCACCGCCCCTATCCTGCCGTCGGAGCGTCGCTACCAACTCAACGACAAGGACGTCGGCCGCTCGGCGCGGCTGGACATGCAAAAGGCCCTGGACCTGGCCGCGCAAAGCCGTGACCGGGTGCGCTGAACCGGTGGGTCATGGGGCCAGTCGGTGGATGGAGCGCACCGAGCTCGAAGGAAAGTTGCAAGCCGTTACCTGCTGATGCCATTCGCCTTGAAGAGCCAGTCCAGCGCCTCTTGCACCGTTGGGGCAGCTACATCGGATGGGCTCGATTCAATCTGCCCGGCGGTGCGTTGAAACAGGTCCCTCACACCGGGAAGCACCGCTACAGGCATGTTGGCGGCACGCAACTGACGCTCGGCCTCTTCGACCTCTTTCAGGCGGCGCGGAGCATGGACAACGTGCGTGCGGATCAGGGCACCGAGAAAGTCGGGCAGACTCGCTTGATCAATGTCGCTCAAGGCGTCGTGCAGCTTGCCAGTCACCCCTTGTTTTTCAGCAGCCATGAAGCATTCAATCGTCAGGGCTTCCAGCCCTTTGGTAAAAACGCTACGCAGGATCTTCAGCGCCGCCGCGTCACCCGCGACACCGTCTTCCACGGCCTTGAGCGGTGCTCCAGCGGATGCGAACAGCGTAATCGCCCGATCCAGCCCCACCCCCGCACCGAGCAGATTAGTTTTCTCGTGGGTCAGGGCAATAGCGCCAAGGATGGCGACGTCAACATAGGCAATGCCCAACGCCAAGGCGTGTGCGGCGGCGGTTCTGATCTGAGCGGGATCGGCGGTGGTCATATCCACGAACAGCGCGTTCTTGCGCATGCTGCCGAGCGCCTGTTCGGCAACCGACAGGGAGACCGTTCCGAAGACACACGACACCACCACATCGCACTCGGGCACTGCATCGGGGATGGACGTCGAAATATCCAACCCCAACTGCGTTGCGAACGCCTGGGCACGAGGGGACGGCTTCAAATCACACAAAACGATGTCATGTCCCGCGCTTGACCAAGGCCGCGCGTAGGTGAGGCCGACTTCGCCAGCTCCGATAATTCCGATTTTCATTGTCGAGGTTTCCGATTCAGTGCGCCGCATAGGCGCCTTTGTAAGTGCCGGCAGCAATTTGTGCCAACATCTCTGCCTCTTTTTGTTCGGTCGCCCAGCACCGTTGCAGCAGGCTTTCTGCTTCCGATGCCGGGAACGCCACGATGCCATCGTGATCACCCACCACGATATCGCCAGGTGAAACGAGCATGCCTGCGATGCTGACCGGCACGTTGATTTCACCAGGGCCGTTCTTGTACGGGCCACGATGGAATCCCGCTCGCGCGAACACTGGGAATGTTCCTTTCCCTATCGTCGCCAGATCACGAATGGCACCGTCCACCACAACACCGGCCGCACCGCGCTTTTCGGCGATTGCCGCCATGATGTCCCCCATCAAGGCCCGGCTGATATCGCCTCCGCCATCGACCACCAATACCTGGCCGGGACTGAGGATTTCCAGCGCTTGATGAATCGCGCGGTTATCCCCGCAGGGGACTCTCACGGTCAGCGCGATACCCGCCATGGTGCCTTCTATTCGATGGAATGGCTTAAGCAGCGCGCCGGGTAAACGGTCCAGGCAGTCGCTGATAATGGAAGTGGACGTGCGGGTATAGGCCACCAGCAGGGTGCTGATGTCGGACGATGGAGCGATAGCGTTCATGTGGACTCCTCGGGTGTCTGATAGCTCCGAGGATAAAGAGGCTGCCAAATAGAAAAAGCGATATTATTCTATGACCATACATGCATTAAAGGAATGAACGTGATCACGCTTCGGCAACTCACTGCGCTTCACTGGATCGAGCGACTGGGAACCTTTGAGCGCGCGGCGGAACACCTGCATACCACCCAGTCCGCCATTTCCAAACGGGTTCAGGAGTTGGAATCGACCACGGGTCTTCAGCTTTTCGATCGCACGCAGCGGGGCGCACGGCTCACTGCAACCGGCGAGGAGCTACTGGTCATTGCCCGGGAAATGCTCAGCCTCGCCGACCGGATCTCTTCATTGAAAGATGGCACGCATGTGATGACCCGGCGCCTGAGACTAGGCGTAACGGAACTCACCGCCCTCACTTGGCTGCCCCGATTGATCGCACGGCTGGTGGAGGATTTTCCAGGGCTGACGGTTGAGCCGGAAGTAGACATGAGTCGCAATCTTCACGAGAAACTCATGGACGACCTAGTTGACCTCATCATCATTCCCGACACGTTCACAGCGCCAGAAGTGACGGCGGTCCAGTTGGCCATCGTGGAGAACGCCTGGATGGCTGCGCCCGGTCTGATCGCAGATTCAGGGGTCATGGCATTGGCCGAACTCGCCAAATATCCGGTACTGGTGCAGGGAAAGCGTTCAGGCTCCGGACTGTTCGTGAACAAGTGGCTGGGAGCACTGGGCATCGACCTTCCCAAGACACTTTCCTCCGACAGCCTCACTGCAATGCTTGGCTTGACTGCCGCCGGGCTAGGCGTGACCTACCTGCCGCTTGAATGCTTTCGCCCACTGGTCGACGAAGGAAAGTTGGTCATCATCAAGACAGACCCTGAGCTGCCGACTGTGCCCTATATGGCCATGTACCGAAATGACCGGCCCTCGGCCTTCGTTACCGAGGTGGTTTCCCGGGCGACAGCATTGTGCGACTTCTCCCGCCAACTGCAAAGCTGATGAGGAGCGCTGAATGGCTTCAATGCTCCTTGTTTGCTGGATCAGCAGGATCGCCAACGGGTCGCGAACCTAGTTCGTGGTGTTCTGCTCGCTGAGTCCGGCAGGCTCGTAAATGGACAACACGAAAACCAGCGCCGCCAAGGAACATACACCGAGGAAGACGAAAACGGCTGTCCAACTGTAGCTGTCCAGCAGCATGCCGGTGATCAGGGGGGCCATGGCCCCGCCTGCCTGTCCGGCGCTGTTTACCAGCGAAGCCGCTACCGGGTAAGTGCTCCGCGTGGTCAGGCCCATCGAGTAGACCGAGAACGACGAGTAGCCGATGTTCAGCAGGAAGCCCGTACCAAACAGCAGCAGACTGACGGAGAGCAGATCATTCGGCGCGTAGACCAATGCGACCATCATCAGGCAGGTGGCTACGGCGCTGATCATCATGGTCGGTTTTCTACGACGATCCAGAACCGTATCGGAGAGCCAGCCGCCGACTATGTTGCCCAATACGCCGCCAGCGAAGGGCAACGACGCCACGAAGCCGATCTGCATCAGTTCGAAATGCTTCACTTCACCCAGGTACTTGGGCAACCAGGCCAGCAGCACGTTGACCACGCCAGTCATCAGCAGATAACCCAGACCGCATCCCCAGATATTCCACGATGCAAACACTGAGCGCGAGGTCGCCAGGGGTGCGGTGCGCTTGTATCGCAGAAACGTGTCCAGCGCTCCAAAGCTCTTCTGTGTGCGCCCAGGTTCATTGTCGCTGCTGCTTTGATCCTCGATATGAATCGCCTCTGCCTCGTTGACCCGTTGACTGGCGCGAGGATCATTGGGCACTAACCACCACCAGATCAATGCGAGCAGCAAACCGGGAATGGCGAAGGCAAAAAACATCGTACGCCAGCCATCGAGCATGATCAGCGCAGCACCGATGGGCGGAGCCAGGACTGCGCCCATTTTCGCAGCGGACAGGAACGCCCCCGTTGCCAGCCCCTTCTCACGCGCCGGAAACCAACGATTGATCGTACTGAGCATCGATAAAGGCAATGCCGCTTCGGCTACGCCGAGAGCGGAGCGATAGACTTTCAACAAACCGAAGCTATGGGCGGTCCCGATGAGCAGGGTGACAACCGAAGTCAGCGCAATCGACACCGGTGCCACCAAGCGAACACCGACCTTACTGAGCAGGAAGCCAGCGGGAATCTGCCCCAAGGAGTAGAACAGGAAGAACGCGCTGACGAGCAGGCCGGCCTGCGCGTTACTCGCGCCGAACTCCTTCTGGATGTATGGCAGAGCAATACCGATATTGGCGCGATCCGCAGCCGCCAGCATGTACACAACCACGATGACCGAGAGAACAACCCAACGATATTTGGAGCGTGCCGCTTGCGCGGCAGCGTCAGTGGTGGCGATTGAAGTCATGGGGCCTCCTTTTTTTATGCTTATTGGAGGTGTCATGGTCGACATTCCACAAAGGGATAAAAAGCGATAAATAAGAAACCCTAACCATGCCCAAGAGGAATGATTAATCCCATGGGTCCCCCTCCACCTGCATGAGCAGAACCGCATCCACCTCTCATTGTTGCAGCGTGGACTTGAAGACAGGGTCGTTCAGATACGCCACATTGAGTCTCGTCCATGGATTGATACGTGATTGCTCAGGCGAAAAAATATGTCCGGGAGCGATCATGAACCCCTTCGGCAACAGCAGCCGAGTCAACTCCCTGGCATCGTCGAAATGGGGAAACCTGGCCCATAAATACAGGCTTTGCTCAGGACGACAGAACACCTCGGCCCCCATCTCATCCAGCATTTGCAACGCTGCGGCGGTAGCCGATTTGACCCGCTCCTGAAGCCGAATCAAGTGCCTCAGGAAATGCCCCTCCATTAACACCACGTCGACCGTTCGCTCGCAAAGCTCGGAAGAACTGGTGTGCAGCAACATTTTCAGGTCGCCCAACTCATCGATAACTTCCTTGCTGCCCGCGATGAACCCCACTCTCAGGGCTGCGGAAACGGATTTCGAAAAGCTCCCCACGTACAGCGAACGCTTCAGTTGGTCCAATGCCGACACTCTGATGGCTGCGGCGGGCTTGAAGTCAGCCAACGCGTCATCGTCCACCAAAATGAAATCATGCTCCTGTGCCAACTGAACCAGTCGATGGGCCTTAGCCGGCGAAATGTCAGACCCGGTCGGGTTATGGCCAACGGACTGCAGGAAAAACAGTTTCGGTTTATGCCGGCGCAGGTGTGCTTCCAGCGCATCAAGATCCGGGCCATCGGGCAAGCGCGGCACGGACAGCATTCGAGCACCCTGCAATTGCAACTTGCCGAACAAAGGGTAATAGCCTGGATCCTCGACAAGTACCGTGTCCCCCGACGCAAGGAAGCGTCGGATGATCAGGTCCAGCCCATGATTCGCACCGTGAGTCGTGACGATTTGCCGAGGATTCGCGCTAATGGCGTAAGACGCCAGCTTCTGCACCAGATGCTGGCGCAGGCTGGCATTGCCCAGGCGATTTCCGTACCTGAACAACGTGGTAACCCCCATCCGCATGATTTGCCGGGTGAACTTGTCCAGGCGCATGTCCATTAACCACTCGACGGGAGGGAATCCTTCCCCAAGAGGCGAATGCCCGGGCTCACGGACGAATTGCTGGCGCATTAGCCAAATGGTATCCATCGCCCTGGCATAGGGCGGCGGTTCCTCAGGTTCGTAGTGACCGCTGGTGCCTTGCTTGACGAAAAAACCCTGCCCATGCCTGGCTTCAACCAAGCCTTGAGAGGCCAGCGCTTCATACGCCGTGATGACCGTATTCTTTGAATGTCCCAACAAACGCATGCATTCACGAAGTGACGGCAAACGGTCGCCCACACGATAAGTCCCGTCGTCGATCCGGGCTGCCAACGAAGCGGTGAGCTGCTGAGCCAGGGTCATTCTGCTCATATCGAGAATCCTTCCAGGGCCAGCGTCAAGGGTACAGCTTAGGTACTGTCCGTCCAAACTGTACCTTCTTTACAGGCACAGAGCGGAATAGTGTGACTTCAACTTAAAACAACAACCGCGACAGGACTTTCCAGATGAGCATCGACTCTCGCCTTCCCAATTTTCGCAGCCTGACGCCTGCCGAGCGCCTCAATCACCTTCAAGACCTGCTCGACCTCCCGGCCGCTGACGTTGCCCTGCTTGGCGAGGAAGGCGCGCTCCGGCTCGAAATAGCCGATGGCATGATCGAGAACGTGATCGGCAAGTTCGAATTACCGTACGCCGTCGCCAGCAATTTCCAGATCAATGGCCGAGACGTGATTGTCCCACTGGTCGTGGAAGAGCCTTCCGTCGTTGCCGCTGCCTCTTTCATGGCCAAGCTTGCCCGTGACGCGGGGGGATTCCTGACGTCCAGTTCGCAACCGCTGATGCGCGCACAAGTCCAGATCGTCGACATTGAAGACCCTTTCAATGCCCGCCTCAGCCTCCTGCGTCGCAAGGACGACATCATTGAATTGGCAAATCGCAAGGATCAATTGCTCAATAAGCTGGGGGGCGGTTGCCGGGACCTCGAAGTCCACACCTTTGCCCAAAGCCCGAGAGGCCCCATGCTCGTGGCTCACTTGATCGTGGACGTGCGTGACGCGATGGGTGCCAATACCGTGAACACGATGGCGGAAGCGGTCGCCCCGTTGATGGAGGACATCACCGGCGGGAAGGTACGCCTGCGCATTCTCTCGAACCTCGCCGACTTGCGCCTGGCCCGTGCCCAGGTCCGCATCGCCCCAGCGTTGCTCACCACTGCCGCTTATAAAGGTGAGGACGTGATCGAAGGCATTCTCGACGCCTACAACTTTGCCGTCATCGACCCCTACCGTGCCGCGACCCACAACAAGGGCATCATGAATGGGATTGACCCGCTGATCGTCGCCACAGGTAACGACTGGCGCGCAGTGGAAGCGGGGGCTCACGCCTACGCTTGCCGCGATGGGCACTACGGCTCGCTGACAACGTGGGAAAAAGACAGCGAAGGGAATCTGGTGGGCACTCTCGAAATGCCGATGCCTGTCGGGCTGGTCGGCGGCGCCACGAAAACCCACCCACTGGCGCAACTCTCCTTGCGCATTCTGGGGGTGAAAACCGCTCAGGAACTCGCCGAAATCGCGGTCGCTGTCGGCTTGGCCCAAAACCTCGGCGCATTGCGAGCGCTCTCTACGGAAGGCATCCAGCGTGGCCACATGGCGCTGCATGCACGCAATATTGCGCTGTCAGCCGGCGCGAAAGGCGATGAAGTGACTTGGCTGGTCAAAGAGATGGTCGATGCACGGGACGTTCGCTCCGACAAAGCGGCTGAGCTTCTCAAGCAAAAGCGGGCCGAGTGATGAATAGCCATCTCGGACTGCCCGTTCGATTATTGGTTGATGCCAGGGAGTTCATTGACGCTCATCCGGGTCGTGAAACGGCGTCCAGGGTTGCGCGAGCACTCTTGGCAAAACGACGACGAGAGGCCTGACTCCGCTACGTTCCTTGATGTTCATAACAATAAAAGCTCGCAAGGGCAGTAGGAGAAATCCTTGAAATCCGATCTCTATGAATTATGGGGTGACACCGTGAACGGTCGTCACCTGATTTACGCCATGGCCATAGGCGCAGTCGTCAGCCTGGGGTCTTTTTTCCTGGCGAAGCACCTGCTCGTGGGGTGGGTAGACAATGTCCAGATGGCCAAGGCCTACGCCATGCTGGTGGGCATCGTCGGCTGCCTGGTGGGGGGAGCCATCAGTGCAAAGCTCTTCAAACCCAAGCGCAATGTGGTAGAGCACCAGGCAGATCCTGCGTGGCGGGCAAAGGTTTTGGCGGAATTGCAGGAGGAGTTCGCGGACCTTGGAAACCTGTCGGATCTACCCGCAAAAGCACTCGCTGAACTGCACGAAATGGATCTTTATGAGGTGTTTGCAGATTACGAGACAAACCTCACGCGTGCCGCTAACGCACAAAAAGACGCAACGGTAGCCCCGGTCGCTCCGATCCGGGCCAACGGTGGCCGGTCATGATGACACCCCTGTTGGAGCAGATTCTCATTGCGTTCGGGATGGGCATATTAGGTGCAGTGATCTTCGCCGGGATTGGCCTCATCTCGGGCAGCGATGAAACCACCACCCTCGCCCCGCTTACATTACTCGTGGTGCTGTTGGGTGTACCTGCGCCCGGTGTCCTGACGTTCTTTCTCGCAGGTGCAGTGGCCAAACACATGACCCACGCCGTGCCCACGGCATTACTGGGCATCCCCGGCGACACCCTGGCAACACCCCTTATGCGCGAGGCCAACTTCCTGCGCAACCTGGGCGTACCGCACGTAGCCCTGCGCAAGATGATTTCAGGCGCTGTGATCGCGGCGCTGATTGCAGTGCCCACGGCGGTGCTTTTCGCCGTGATGCTCGCGCCTTTTGGCGACACGATCAAGCGCGCCGCCCCCTGGGTCTTCCTGCTCGCTGCGATCGCCATTGCATGGTTTTCCAAGGGGCGGCTTGCGGCGGTGCTCGCGCTTGTCCCCTTCGTGATGGTCATCGTCGGCCTACAAAGCATCACCGGACAATACGGCGTCAAGCTGAGCGTCAGCTATTTCCTCGGTATCGCCATTGGCCCGCTGATTGCCGCGCTATTTTCAATGCTCGCCCCCGCTGAACGGGAGACGATGAGACGCCAGCACGTGCGCACCTTCTCGCTGTCTGCGGATGTGAAAGGCTGGGGCGGTTTTTTCCCCAACCCGCTCAAGGTGCTGGACAGCAGACAAAGCCTGTGGACTGCGATCACGGCCATTATCTCCAGCGCAACGTTCGTCTTCAGCCCCGTGGCGATGACCGTGATCATGGGCGAACTCGTCGGGTCACGGGTCAAGCATGTCTACCATCGGCTGACAACAGTGATCACGGCCCGTAACGGTGTCACTGAAGCGACATACATCGCTGAAGCCTTGATCCCGTTGATCGCGTTTGGCTTGCCGTTGAGTCCGGTCGCCGCAGGGCCGGCCGCACCGCTGTTCAACGCCCCGCCTCGCTTCAGCGTTGACACCGCCACCGGACAGGTCAACAACCTCCATACCCTGCTCAACACGTGGGAGTTTCTGGGTTATGGGATGCTGGCGGTGATCGTGGCGATCCTCATTGCCTACCCCTTCACGATGAATTACGCCCACCGGGCAGCGTCCTTCGTCTCACGCAAAATCAGTCACGAAGCGGTGATCTCGACGTTTGTCGGCCTGATCCTGGTGATCGGCATCTGGGAGGGCGGAGCACTCGGCCTACTGGTCATTGTCACCGTCGGCCTGCTGGGTGGTTTTCTATCGCGCTTCCTTGGCTTCAACATCGGCGTGCAGTTCATGGGGTACTACACCGCCGTACTGACGGTGCCGGCCATCGTCGCCCTGTTGAGCGTATGAGCCACTTCAACATAACAACAAACGAAGGTAACCAACATGCGCAAAAACCACTTGGCTTCCCTGTGCCTGGCCTTCAGCGCTGGCATCCTGCAAGCCCACGCGGACGCTATCCCCACGCTGAACTACCCGGCAGAGGGCCAGCAACTCCAGGCCATTGGGTCACCCGAAAAAGAGTTGCCGACGGTGACAGCCGATCTGTGGCTGAAGGTGTCCGACGGCCCCCTGCAACTGGAAGGTCCATCGTTCGACAGGGCCGGCAATCTGCTGTTTGTCGAGGTGTTCGGGGGGCAGGTTCTAAAGGTCGATCCCGAAAAGAAACTCAGTGTCGTCGTGCCGAAAAACGCGCTGGGAAGTGCGGGACTGGCTATTCATAAAGACGGCAGATTGTTTGTGGCAGGGCTGGGTAATTTCAAAAATACCGGCAACCTGACAGCCTACAAACCGGACGGCTCGGGAAAACAAGTCATCATCCCGGCAAGCAAAAACCATCTGGTGGATGACCTCGTGTTCGACAGCACGGGGGGATTTTACTTCACCGACTTCAAGGGCACATCGACTCAGCCCACCGGCGGCGTCTATTACGTCCCTGCTGGCGGCAAGACAATCGTCTCGATCCTGCCCAATCTCGCGATCGCCAACGGCATTGCGCTCTCTCCCGACGGCAAGACCCTTTGGGTCACGGAGTTCGCGACGGGGCTGCTGCACCGAATCGAACTGAAAGATGCCAAGACAATCGCGCCCTTCGGGGAAGCCGTTGTCTACCGGTTTAGCGGCCCATCACCTGACTCAATGCGTGTCGATCAAGATGGCAACCTGTACGTGGCCCTGTACAGCCAAGGCCGCGTGCTGGTACTCAACCCTAACGGCTTGCCCATCGGCCAGATCTTGATTCCAGGACGGGAAAAGGGTCACTTTCTTCGCTCGACGAGCATGGCGCTCAAGCCCGGTACCAATGAGGTTTATCTCGTGAGCAATGACGGCAGTCTCGGCGAAGGCAGCGCTATTTTCAGAGCCAAAGGCTTTGCCAATGCTGCGAAACTGTACTCCCATCAATAGCGAAATCCCGACGCATTCCATCACGGCTGCGCCCCTATCCGAGAGTCTCACTGATCCGGGCGCACTCTTCCCTGATCGGCCGCCCTTGTGACGTTTGATAACCGACTTCAGTACCCCCCCGCTCCGCGCCTGCCAGGCACTTCTTCTCCCCCCGCTACGCACAGGCAACGCCTGGAAAAATCCCGCCGCATCAGCTGCGTCGAACCCGTTTACGGCGCTTGACAGCATTCTTCATAGGTCACTACCATCGACTCATCGAGAGAAACAATATTTCTTTCAGAGATACAAATGAATTTAACTCCTGGCCCGCACCCATTTGTGCGAAGAGGAATGACTGAGCCCATTATTTTTTCCCATCCGCCAATCAAATAAGGAGCTTCCATGAAAACCTAAACGATAAAAGACCGCCCCTTCACTGGCAGAACGCTGCACGCCCATAACAACAATTACAGCGCCGACTGTTTCCTGACCAAAGGAAATGGCTGGACGCTTGCGCACGCCTGGAACATGACTCATATGAACAATAAACATGTTTTGACTGTTGCCCTCACCTGCACGCTCCCCCTGAACGCGCTCGCCGACAACGGCGGCTTTGTCGAGGATTCTCACTTCTCGATCAAAGCGCGCAACTTCTACATGAACCGCAACTTCCTCGATGACCGCACTGCGCAGAATTATTCCGAAGAATGGGCGCAGGGTTTCATCGGTATCTTCGAGTCCGGTTTTACACCGGGAACGGTCGGGTTCGGTGTGGATGCCATCGGCTTGTTGGGGATCAAGCTCGACACCGGCAACGGGCGCAAGGGCGGCGGCACGCTCCTGCTCGAAGAAGATAGCGACGGGGCCAAGGACGAGTACAGCAAGGGCGGTATGGCGCTCAAGGCGAAGCTATCGAAAACAGTGTTGAAGTACGGTGAGCAGTTGGTGAACCTTCCGGTGCTGGCGACCAGTGATAACCGTCTGCTGCCGGAAACCACCCAGGGCTGGCTGGTCACCAGCAAGGAACTGCCCGGCCTCACCCTCAACGCAGGGCATTTCACCGCCCTGCGCGGGCGCGATCAGAGCGGGCACGACAGCGGCCGCCTGACCGACCTTGACCTGATCGGCGGCACCTACCAATTCACCCCCAACCTCAGCGCGCGAGCCTACCACTCGGACGTCGATGACTACTGGCGCAAGAGCTACGTGGGCGCTACCTCAATCCTGCCACTGGGCACGGGCTACAGCGCAACCTTCGACTTCAACGGCTACGACACCAAGAGTCAGGGCCAGCAACGAGGCGGCGTCCTGGACAACCGCATCTGGAGTCTGTCGGCATCCCTGACGGCCGGGCCTCACACATTCCTGATCGCTCACCAGCGGGTCACCGGCACCGGCAATTACACCTACGGCGTGGACGGTAACAGCACAGTGTTCCTGGCCAACTCGGTTCAGTATTCGGACTTCAACTATGAGAACGAACGCTCGTGGCAGGCACGCTACGACTTCAACTTCGCTGCCCTCGGCGCACCGGGACTGACGTTCATGACCCGCTACCTCAAAGGCACCGATTTCCACACGGCGCTGACCGACGACGGCCATGCGTGGGAACGGGACATCGAGATGAAATACGTGCTGCAATCGGGCCCGGCCAAGGACCTGTCGTTCCGGGTGCGCCAGGCCAGTTTCAGAAGCCCGGATCGCGGGCTGAACTTCAACGAAGTCCGGCTGATTACCGAGTACCCGATCAACGTTTTCTGATCGTTATCGCCTTGAAAAATAAAAACCCCAGACCTGAATCAGGCTGGGGTTTTGTTGTGAGGAGCAGGTGCGGGACATCACAGGCGCTGGTAAGTCCCCGCGTGAAGGCGCTCGCTGATTTCTGCCGCAGCCGATTGCAGTTCGCGCAGCATGGCCGCTGGCGGAGGCGAAGGAATGGCCGCGCTTGGCCCGACGATACCGATGGTACCCACGATCACATCGTTCTCGCGAAAGATCGGGCAGCACAGGGCGTTGATGCCCATGGTCACTTCGCTGTCGGCGTCGTCGTACAGACGCTGACGAATCAACTCCAGACGCTGCGCCAACAACTCAGGCTCATGCAGGGTGCGTTCCGTCAGTCGCGGCATCTTGCGACGCATCACTCGCTGCTGACTGGCGGCATCGGCGAACGCCAGCACTGTACGGCCCTGAGCCGAGCAGTAAGGCAATACGCGGTTGCCCGGCTTGACCGAGATGCACACGTTGGCCTTGGACTCGACGCAGGACACGACCAGAGCGGTGTCATGGGTGGCGACAGCCAGCAAGGCCGACTGCCCCGTGGCATCGCGGATACGGGTCAGGTATGGGTCTGCGATTGCGCGCAGGTCGAACTGCTCGCCCGCAGCCTCGCCGTACGCTACCAGGCGAGCGCCCAGCAGGTATTTCTCAGTGACGGGATCCTGCTCGAGGATCCCGAGCTGGCGCATCGAAGCCAGATGCCGGTAGGTCCTGGGCTTGGCGGTTTGCAGCTGATGCGCCAGTTCGGTCACACCCAGAGGACGGCGCGCAGCCGTCAATTCATCGAGCAGACGGAACACCATTTCGACAGACTCGAGCAATACCGGTCCGGTGGTGGGCTTTTCGTCATCCTGTTCCAAGAGGTCACCTCAGATCGATCACTGGAAAAGCCCGATTGTATCTCCTGCCGAAACGCTTGTGTTGTTCTGCGATATCAAATTGCAGAAGGCTCCGGCATGGCCACCACGGCTTGCGCGCTGGTCGGCTTGACTCTCGACATCACCCACGCGCCGATCAGCGTCATGACTGCCAACACGTACAGGCCATACTCCAGATGCCCGCTGCTTTGCTTGATCCAGCCCATCATGAACGGGCTGGCATAGCCGCCCAGATTGCCGACGGTGGCGATCAGCGCGATACCCGCAGCTGCGGCCGTGCCGGTCAGCAGCACGCCAGGCAAGGCCCACAGCACACAGAAGCCCGCCAGGCCGCCGGACATCGCCAGGCTCAGACCGGCCAGCGACAGTACCGGCTGATCATGAAAGAACGCAGCAATCGCCAGGCCCAGTGCCGAGGCGAGGTTGCACAACGTGCCATGCCAGCGGCGTTCCCGGGTTCTGTCCGAATGGCGGCTGACCAGCACCATGATCACCGACGCCACGGCAAACGGAATCGCCGCAATCAAGCCGGTGTGAAACAGGCTCTTGACCCCCAGGCTCTGCACGATCTGCGGCAGCCAGAACGACACGCCGTAGGTACCGCACAACAAGGCGAAGTTCACATAGATCAGGCACCACAGCCCCCTGCTGACGAATGCCGCACGAAAGTTGTGCCCCGCCCCTGCCGCCTCGTGCTCCTGCCGTTGCTCGGCCAGATGCTGCACGACACGCGCATTCTGCGCCGGGGTCAGCCAGTGAACGTTGCCAGGGCGGTCATCCAGATAGAAGAACACCACAATCCCCAACAGCACGGCAGGCATGCCTTCGAGCAGGAACAGCCATTGCCAGCCCGCGAGCCCATGGACCCCAGCGAAGGTCTGCATGATCCAGCCGGACAACGGACTGCCCAACACGCCCGCCATGGCAATCCCCAGGTTGAACCAGGCCATGCCCTGTGAGCGGGCGTAGGACGGAAACCAGTAAGTCATGTAAAGGACGACGCCGGGATAGAACCCCGCCTCCGCCATGCCCAGCAGGAAACGCAGGATGTAGAACGACGTCGGTGTCTGGACGAACATCATCGACATCGACAGCAGCCCCCAGGTGATCATGATCCGGGTGATCCAGTACCTCGCCCCGACCCGCTGCAGCATCAGGTTGCTGGGGATTTCACACAGGCAATAGCCAAGGAAAAACACCCCGGCGCCAAACCCGTAGGCCATGTCGCTGAGGCCGACGTCGGCCGCCATCTGCAGCTTGGCGAACCCCACGTTCACCCGATCGAGGAAGGCAATGATGTACAGCACGAAAAGGAACGGCAGCAGGCGCCAGGCGATGCGATTCCAGAGGAGACTGTCCTGTTCGTTGTTGAAGGTGTTACGGGAGATAAGATTCATCGCTGTACTCTTGTAATTGTTGTGCATGCGAAGAGAAACCGATTCCGAAAACCGGCTTGTTTCAAGACATCCGAAGTTCAGGAAATCAGGCAGCGCTCCCCAGGATGAAGTCGGCGCAACGTTCGCCGATCATGATACTGGGCGCGTTGGTATTGCCACTGACGATCGTCGGCATGATCGAAGCGTCAGCCACACGCAGCCCCTGCACACCGTGCACTTTCAGGTCCGGGCCGACCACCGCATCGGCGTCGGTGCCCATTCGACAGGTGCCTGCGGGATGGAAGACCGTCTTGGCCACGCTGCGCACATAGTCCTCCAGCACATGATCGGGGATGTCGTCGTGGTTGGGCAGCAGCAGCATGTTTTCCACCACGCTGGCCAACGCCGGCGCGCGCAGAATACGACGGGCAAACCTGACACCGGCGACCATGGTGCGCAGATCGTGTTCGTCGCTCAGGTAGTTGGCCTTCAGCGCCACGTCCTGCATCGGGTCTGCGCTCTTGAGGCGCAATTGGCCTCGGGAACGTGGCCGCAGCGCACAGGGGTTGATGGAGATGCCGTGGCCGCCGGGCGGCAAACGATCGATGTCGCCGACCAACGCCGGCACCACGTGGAACTGCACGTCGGGGCGGCCACAGCCGGTGGCATCGACGAACGCACCACTCTCGACCACGTTGGAACTCAGCAGTCCCGAACGATTGGCCAGGTACTTCAACCCATGGCCCACGGCACGCAGGCCTCGATCATGGCCCAGCAAACTGACCGGTTCGCGGGTCTGGGCGTAGACCGAGGCACTGAGGTGGTCCTGAAAGTTCTCGCCCACCCCCGGCGAATGCACCCGCGTGGCGATGCCCATCGCTTGAAGATGACTCTGCGGGCCGATACCCGACAGCATCAGCAACTTGGGCGAAGCGACCGCACCGGCGCTGACAATGACCTCGGCCCGTGCCGTAAATTGTGTCGCAGCGCCACCACGACCCAGCGCCTGCACGCCTGTGACACGGCTGCCATCGAACAGCAGCCCCGTCACATGGGTATCGGTCATGACGGTGAGATGAGGATCGCGTCGCATCGGCTTGAGGTACGTGACAGCGGAACTGGCGCGACGTCCTTGTGAGGTCGTGGTCTGGTAGAAGCCTGCACCTTCCTGCTTCGCACCGTTGAAATCATCGGTCTCGGGCACGCCGGCCTGCACCGCTGCCTGAACGAACGCGCGACTCAAGGCATGCCGGTGATCCGGGTCGCTGACCTTCAGCGGGCCGTCCTGGCCATGCAGCTCGCCACCCAGGCGAGCATTGGACTCGCAGCGGCGGAACACCGGCAAGACATCGTTCCAGCCCCAGCCAGGGCAGCCGCTGGATTGCCACTCGTCGTAGTCCTCGGCCTGGCCGCGAATGTAGATCATGGCGTTGACCGAGCTCCCGCCTCCCAGGGTACGTCCCTGGGGAATGTAGATACGACGCTGATTGACGAAAGGCTCAGGCTCGGTGCGGTACATCCAGGTCCGCTGCGAACCGTGAACGCGAATGAAAGTGCCGGGAATGTGGATGTAGGGATGATTGTCGGCAGGACCGGCTTCGAGCAGCAGCACCTGCTTGCCCGCCTGTGCCAGCCGTGCGCTCAACGCACAGCCGGCCGAGCCGGCACCGACCACGATGTAATCGAAGGTTTTCATTGTTATTGTTCTCGTTAGTGGCGTCTTCTCAGCCGATCTGGCTGACGAATTTGGTGGTGAAATAGGCGTCCAGCCCTTCGCTGCCGCCTTCGCTGCCGTAGCCGCTGTCCTTCACGCCACCAAACGGTGTTTCCGGTGCTGCCAGGCCAAAGTGGTTGATGGACACCATGCCCGATTCCAGCTCGTCGGCCAGCAAGGTGGCGCGCTGGATCGAGCGGGTGAACGCAAAGGCGGCCAACCCGAACGACGGACCGTTGGCTTTCTCGATCACCTCTTCGACGGTGTCGAAGCGAACGATCGAAGCGATGGGCCCGAACGGTTCTTCATTCATCACCCGGGCGTTGTCCGGAACATCGGTCAACACCGTGGCCGGGTAGAAAAAGCCGGCGCCTTGTGCCGGTTTGCCGCCTAACATCAACTGCGCACCGACAGCCAGTGCGTCATCGACGTATTCCTGTACCGCGCTGACCCGACGCGGGTTGGCCAGTGGTCCCAGGTGGGTCGAAGCGTCATGACCATCCCCCATCTTGATCGCCGCTCCGGCCTGGCAGAATGCGTCGACGAACGGCTCGTAGATCGACGACTGCACGTAGAAACGCGTCGGCGACGCGCAGATTTGCCCGCCGTTGCGAAACTTCAGGCCGGCCCCCAGCGCCGCCACGGCCTTGACGTCCACATCGTCACAGACGATGAACGGCGCATGCCCGCCCAGTTCCAGGGTGCAGCGTTTGAGGTACTGCCCGGCCAGCGCGCCCAGTGCACGGCCAACTGGCACGGAGCCGGTGAACGACACCTTGCGAATGACCTCGGAGCGAATCAGGTAATCGGAGACTTCGGCAGGCACGCCGAACACCAGGTTCAGAACGCCGTTCGGCACACCGGCATCCTGAAACGCCCGGCACAATTCGATGCACGACGACGGCGTTTCTTCCGGTCCTTTGGCAATGATCGAGCAGCCCGCGGCGAGTGCTCCGGCGATCTTGCGCACCAGTTGGCTCACCGGGAAGTTCCATGGACTGAATGCCGCGACCGGGCCCACCGGTTCGCGCAGGACGGTCTGCCGCACACCACGGGCACGGGGCGGAATCACACGCCCATAGGCGCGACGTCCTTCCTCGGCGTACCAGTCGATGTGATCGCCAGCGCCGAACGCTTCAAGCTTGGCCTCTGCCAGCGGCTTGCCCTGCTCCTGAGTGATCAATGCAGCGATCTCGTCCGAACGCTGACGCACCAGATCGGCAGCTCGACGCAGAATCTTCGAACGCTCATAGGCAGACGTCTTGCGCCAGGCCTGGAACCCACGTTGCGCGGCGGCCAGCGCTCGGTCCAGGTCGACCGTCGAAGCCAGGCTCAGCTTCGCGATGACCTCGCCGGTGGCAGGGTTGAAGACATCCGCCTGGCGCTCGTGAGCACCGGTGGACCACTGGCCATCAATGAGCAGGGATTCAATAACTCGCATATCACGGGCCCTTCAGAAATTAATCACATTTGATTTCATTGAGAGAAATACTATTTCTCTGAATGGCGCCATCCTAGATTTCCAGAAGAACGGGTGTCAAGCCAAAAAAGTCACTTGACCGCCTATTTGCGTGGGCGTTAGCTTTATCTCAGAAAGAAACACAATTCTTACAAAAGAAACAAAGGAATCACCGATGAGCCTAGCCAACGCATTGCTTCACAACTGGAATGACCTGCCACGCGAGACCGTTCGCAAAGGCGTCGAGCGCGTCGCGTTCCGCGGGGACGACACGCTCTGTGTCATGAACTGGCTGACGCCGGGGATGGACGTGTTTCCCCACAGCCACACCTTCGAGCAGCTCGTCATCATCGTGCAGGGTCGGGTGCGCTTTCATCTCGGCGACGACGTCGTGGAAGGTGGCCCGGGCAGCATGATTCGCATCCCGCCCCACGTGGTGCATTACGCAGAACCTGTGGGCGATGAGGTGGTGATGAATCTGGATGTGTTCTCGCCGATTCGCGATGATTACCGCCACCTGATCGAATACCAGGCGGCCGAATTTGCGGGCGCCGGGCACCAGCCGTCATGAGCCGCACGGATTTCGCGGCCAGGCTGCGCGGCGGTGAAGCGCTGATCAGCACCTTCATCAAGACGCCCAGCCATGCCGTGATCGAGATCGCCGGTGACTGCGGCCTGGATGCGGTGGTGCTGGATGCCGAACATGCGCCCTTCGACCAGGGCAGTCTCGATCGTGGGTTGCTGGCCTGCCGCGCCAGCCATGTCGCAGGCTTGGTGCGCGTGGCCGACGATCGCGCCACGACTCTGCTGCAAGCGCTGGATCTGGGGGCCGATGGCCTGGTGCTGCCGCATATTGTCCATGCCGCCCAAGCCAGGCAGGTCTTGCAGGCCACCCGCTACCGCAGTGGCAACCGCGGTTTCTCCAACTCGCCAAGAGCGGGCGGTTATGGCCGCGCGAATCTGGCAGAACACCTGGCCGCCGAAGACGGTCGCCACGGGATCATCGCGCAAATCGAAGACCGTGAAGCGCTGGACAACCTCGCGGCCATCGCCAACGTCGAACAGATCGACTGCCTGCTGGTGGGCCGTGCGGATTTGAGTGTGTCGCTGGGCGTCAGCACGCTGGATGACCCGCGCGTGGAGTCCGCTGTCAGCCGGGTGATCGACGCGGCACAACAGGCCGGCAAGGCGGCCGGCATTTTTGTCTCCAACAGCGAAGACCTGGCGCGCTTCCGCGCCATGGGCGTGCGCTTTTTCATTCTGGGTGCAGACCAGGCGGTGCTGCGCGCCGGCTGGACACAACAGGTCCGGCATTTTCACGGCCAGGTTCGCTGAGCCCTATCCAAAACAACAAGAGGTAACGTCATGAACGCCATTGTCAAACCCACCACCGAGGACCGCCGGGCCCACATCGACAGCCTGATGCGCGGCGCCATCGACCTGCACTGCCACAGCGGCCCGTCCGTGATGCCCCGCTACTGCGACCATCTCGAGGCCATGCGTGAAGCCAGCGAAGCCGGGCTCAAGGCTGTGCTGCTCAAGGATCACTACTACAGTTGCACACCGGTCACGACCTTGCTGAACAAGCATTTCAGCGAGCTTGACGTGCACATGCTTTCCGGCGTGCCGCTGAACAACGCGGTCGGCGGCCTGAACGTACATGCGGTCGAACATGGTTTGAAACTGGGAGCGAAACTGGTCTGGATGCCGACTTTCTCTTCGGCCAACCACATCGCCCACCACCATCAGGACGCCAAGTTCACCGAGAAATTTCCACAGACCACCCAGCGCATGCTGCAACCGATTCCGCTGACCGTACTCGATGACGACGGCCATCTGAAAGAAGAAGTCAAAGCGATTCTGGACCTGATCGCCGCCGAAGACATCGTGCTTTCCGCCGGTCACCTGAACATTCGGGAAATCTGGCCGCTGTTCGAAGAGGCTCGCAACCGCGGGGTCAAGCGTCTGTTGGTCAACCATCCGACCTACGTGGTCGACGCGACCCTCGATGACATGCGTCAACTGGCCAGGGACGGTGTGTTCATGGAGCACTCGATGTGCATGTGGGTACCCGGTTCGAAGTTCAAATTCTACGATGATCAATTCCTGCGACAAGTCATCGAAGCCGGCACGGTCGACCTGACCATCCTCGGCTCCGACCTCGGGCAACAGGGCAACCCGAGCATTGCCGAAGGCTTTCGCAACGTGATCGGCCAACTGCTGGACCTGGGCTACAGCGACGAGGACATTCGCAAAATGACCTCTGGCAACGCCTCCCGTCTGATGAACCTGTGAGTGGAACGACCATGACGCGACTCACCACACCCATCGCAAGGCTGACGCTGAAAAACCCGGTCATCTGCGGCGCCGGCGAACAGACCATGACCCGCGAGGCCATTCGTGCCGCCCTCGCCAGCGGAGTTGGCGCGGTAGTGGCCAAATCCACCAACGAATCCCAGGCCGCCAAACAGCAACTGGACAAGACCGACTACGTGCTGCTGGATTCGAACTGGAACCGTTTGCCGTGGGACTTCTCGCCACCCGCCGATGCCAGCCTGTTCGGTCGCTCCGGCCTGGTTCAGCGCGAGTTTTGCGAATGGCTCGATGAGCTGGCGGTATTGGACATCGAAGCCCGACGGCAAGACGCCTATGTCATTCCAAGCCTGATCCTCAGTGACCTTGAGCAATGCGCCGAGTACGCCCGGCAGATCGAACAGGCCGGTCTGCGCGTACTGGAGCTGAACATCGGCGCACCTCACGGCGAGGAAGCGGCCAAGGGCGCCATCGTACTGGAACGGGGAGCGGCGCGAATCGAGGCGATTGTGTCGCGCATTCGCAAGGCCACCACCCTGCCCTTATGGATCAAGCTGACCGGACAGAGCGAGGACGTGGTCGGCCTGGCTCAGGCGGCACGTCGGGGAGGCGCGGACAGCGTGGTGATGATGGGTCGCTTCATGGGATTTCTGCCGGATCTGGACACCGGCCTGCCGATGCTTGGGACCAGTGCAGCCATCGGTGGCGGCTGGGCGCTGCCACTGACCGCACGCTGGCTGATGATGACCCGCAAGGCCATGGGCGACAGCTACCCGCTGATCGCCACCAACGGTGCCCGTAACGGCCTGGATGTCGCGCGTTTTCTACTGGCGGGGGCCTGCGCCACCGAGATGACGTCGGCGGTATTCGCCGGCGGTTACCCGGTCCTCTCACGCGCCGTGCAGGAGCTGGACGACTATGTCCGCCGGCGCGGCCTGAACGTGGAACAACTGCTGGGCAGCGCAGCCGATCAGGTGCAGACCTATCAGCAACAGGCTGACCGTCCCGACTGGTGGAAACACTTCGCCCCGGAGTGCCCAGGGTCTCCAGGCTGAAGCGGCTTGGCCGGGAGATCACTGAAAGCTGGCGATTGATGTTGCCGTAAAAGCCCCCCGCCCGGGGGCTCGTTACCACCATATCGGTTTGAAGGTTTGCCCCGAATATTTCCCACCGACGATCGCTCCCCCTTGCGCCCCGAAGGGAAACAACGGCAAGCCCGCCTTAGCGACAACACAGGCAACCACTGATCAGCGGTTGATCGGGGTCGTTTTCAAGAAATGTAACCACGACTTCCATGCCCGTCCGCAAAGGCCCGATTTCACAACCCCAATCGGAGGGCCCCATCAGCCAACACCGACTCTTGTCGTCAAATCTGTCGTCGCGGTCCCAGGGGAACTTGACCTTGATCCTTGCCAAGCGCCCATCAATCTGGATCTCCTCGTCTGGCAAGGCGATGACTACAGCCGTCTGGTCGCTTGGCACCTGAGGTTTCTTGTGGGCCAACGACGGACGATAGGACACATTCCATGGCAGAACGATAAAGCGGTTGCGGTAACCCTGATGGAAGTCACCCTCGTGCACCGTGTTGCCACTGGCGACATCCTCATTCAATACCTGTGGTTGCCGGCCTTCGTGGATAACCTGGGTCAGTAGCCATAGGGCGTTCCACTCCTGGCGCGGATGGCCTGAGATTTCCAGCACATGGCCGCTGACTAACCGAGTCTGGTCACTCTGCCCTTCGGCTTGACGATAAGCCGCATGGCGACGCTCCATAGTACGAAGACGTCTCTGCTTGCCGTGCTCATGACCGGTGAAGCGCTCCAGCCTGTCATCGTCTTCAATGTCCAGCTGTCGCTCGACGCCGTCGTTGCGGTGCGAGTCACGACGGGGGAGCCGCCCCAGGCGCAGGTTGATGCGCTTGATCAGTGGCTCGTTGCTCACCCTATCGCGCGCTTGCCCATAAGCAGTGGGCTGCCCGATCCCGGGAAAAACCGCCTGATCGTCACCAAAGACCAGCACGTGGCCTTGAACACTGTGCTGGAAGTGAAAGTGGATACCCTCTTCTTCGCACAAGCGCTGGATAAAGTGCAAATCCGTTTCGCCGTACTGGGTACAGTAGTCACGCCCTGGGTAGGTCGCGCCCAGGTGAAAGCGATAGGCGTCGCCCAGAATGCCGTGCTCTTCCAGGATCAAAGCGACGATTTTCGGCACCGAGAACTGTTGATAGATCCTCTGGCTGATGCGGTGCCGCAAGTAGGACAGGTGGGGGACTAGGGCCAGGCTGTAATGCGTCAAACCCTGGCCGTGACCGCTTTGTGCGATGTGGTAGACCCGTCCATGAATGCCGTTGCCCTTCGCGTCTAACGTCAGAAAAGCCTCTTTGTCGAAGAGGCTTTCGAGATCCAGGTCAGAGCGCTCGCTAACACACTCCACATTGAAGAGGTAAGGCCTGCTGATTCCCTCTTCTCCAGTGAATGCGAGCACTTGAACATCGTGCTCGAAACCGTTGATGGTCAAACTGAACTGCGTTTGATTGGCTGGGCTGAACATCCACTGTTCTCTTTTTACATGGGGCGGCGCAATGGACCGGAAGACGCCGGACTGATGAGTTTACAGATACCAACCAGCCCTGCGCCCCTGTATATCGGCGTTTACGTCTTACTTTCCAGGTATCCAAATCAAAGCCGGATCACACGCCGCTCTTCACTTTGGTCCAGATCCGCGTGCGGATGCGCTCCAGCTTCAATGGCAGGGGTTCAAGTGGAATAAGTGTAGCGATCGTCTTTTTGTCTGGATAAATCCAGGGATTGTCTCGCAGTTTCTGCTCGACAAACTCGGCGGCATCCTTATTTGCGTTAGGGTATAGCGTGTGGTTTGAGGTCTTGGCGATAATTTCTGGTCGCAACATATAATTGATGAACGCCATGCCTTCCTTCGGATGAGGCGCATCTTTTAGCAAAACCAGATTCTCCGACCAGGACAACGCGCCTTCGCGGGGAAGACTGTAGGTAATCTTGCGTCCCGTATTGGCCTTCTCGTTGATAGCCTGTGCCGCCAGGGCACCATTGGCCCATCCCACCACCGCACAAATATTGCCGTCAGCCAAGTCGGCGTCGATTCTTGACGAGTCGAAATAAAGGACATAAGGCCGGATCTTCAACAGCAGGGCTTGAGCTTTCTGGTAATCATCCGGGTTCTTGCTGTTGCTGGGGAGTCCAAGGTAATTCAAGGCAATCGAAATGATCTCGCTTGGCGAGTCAAGCATTGCCACGCCACACGACTGTAGCTTACTGATGTTTTCTTCTTTGAAGATCAGATCCCAGCTATTTACCGGAGCATTGTCACCCAATGCCGCTCTGACTTTGTCAACGTCATAACCGATGCCAGTAGTGCCCCACAAATAGGGTACCGCGTAGCGGTTACCAGGATCATTGACCGCGAGTTGGGCCAGGATGTCAGGGTCGATATGTGAAAAGTTACTCAGCTGATGACGATCCAAAGGCTGAAGAACGCCCGCCTGGATCAGGCTTGGCAACACATTGGACGTCGCCACGACCACGTCATACCCGGTACGCCCGGCCATGACCTTGCTCTGCATGATTTCTGCGCTGTCGAACGCATCCATATGCACGCGCGTGCCAGTTTCCTGCTCAAACTCCTTTGGCGTCTGCGGCGCAAGCAATCCGAACCAGTTATACAGATAGATCCCGGGCTCTACAGCTGCCACTGAAGTGCTTATCCCTGCCCAGAGAAGCGAGACCGAAAAAATGGTTCGCAAATGTGACTTTCTCATGCAACATCCTTGTCAAGACGATATGCCCTCATGGCCATCGTAAACACTGGCAGCGAATATACCGGGTGTTACCGAATAGTAAATACCTACGAATACTTACCTTTGACTTGCGAATCCCTAACCCTAAAGGGGTAGAAAATGCCGTTTGACCTCCATAGCCTGGCTTGGCATCGATCGATCGGGAAGCTGATCATGCAGCTGAATCGTCCAGATTTCTGGAGTTCCCTGGTTCGCACATTGAATGAATATGTACAGATCGATAATTGGGTTGTATTGATTTTCAGCAATGAACACGTGCAAGTCGTCAGCCTTCCTGAGGTCGCCGATGCGGAAGAAGTCGACGCATTCACTCATCGCTATGTGAAAGGTCTTTACTTGCTGGATCCATTTTATATAGCCAATCGGGAAAAACCACAGAGTGGCTTCTTCCACCTATTGGACATTGCGCCGGAATACTTTCTTAAAACCGAGTATTACCACCAGTACTTTGCCCAATACATCTCCATGGATGAGGCACAGTACAATGTCCAGCTCGACCCCGACCGAACGTTATGCATTTCCATCGGCAGTAAAGTCCGCTTCAGCCAAGAGCAAATAACCATCCTTGACATTATCAAGCCGTGGGTGATTGCCTTGATGCATCAGCGCATGGGTTTTGAGATTGACGTAGAAAAAACGCTGACCGAGCCGCCGCTGTGGCCAGAAACGCTCAGTCAACTTGGCACACAAATTACCGCACGCGAAAGTGACGTACTCCGCTTATTACTCAGCGGTTTTTCCAACAAAGAAATAGCCGGAAAGCTGTCCCTCTCGGCGGAGACCATAAAAGTTCACCGCCGCAACATTTATGCAAAATTGAACATCAAGTCACAATCTGAACTGTTCGCTCGATTTTTCATGCCAAAACAGAGTATTCCCGCTCCCCACTGAAGTCAGGGCACCACGCTGATTGGCGCGGTCATGCGCCTGCCAGCATCAGGTCCAGATTCTGCACCGCCGCGCCCGCGGCGCCCTTCCCAAGATTGTCAAACACCGCGGCCAGCAAAACCTGCCCGGTCTCATCGTTCTCGAACACCGACAATCGCAAATCATCTGTGCCGTTCAGCGCTTGGGGATCAAGGAACGTCAACTCTTTAGCTTCCTGCATCGACATCACGTGTACATGGCGTGCATCGGCGTAGTGCTGGGTCAGACACGCATGCAACTGCACCGCGCTCACGCCAGGCGCCAACAAGCGGGTTTGCACAGGTATGGTCAGCGCGATCCCCTGCCGAAAAGCGCCATAGGCCGGCACAAACATCGGCCGTTCCGTCAGCCCGCTTTGCTGCTGGATCTCCGGAACGTGCTTGTGTGCCAACCCCAGCCCATAGACCTGAAACGCCGGCGCCTGCGATGCGCCCTCGCCCTCATATTCTTCTACGCCGGCACGCCCTTTTCCGGAATAGCCCGACACGGCGTAAATATTCATCGGGTAGTCCGTGGGCAGTAGCCCAGCCTCCAGCAGTGGACGTAGCAGCCCTATCGCGCCCGTGGGATAGCAACCAGGATTGCTGACCCGCCGCGCCGTGGCGATTCGCCTTGCCTGCCGCGAGTTCATCTGCGCGAAACCGTAGACCCAGTCTGGATGGGTGCGGTGCGCGGAACTTGCATCGATCACGCGTACAGCCGGGTTTTTGATGCTCGCTACCGCATCGCGCGCAGCCGGGTCGGGCAGGCAAAGCATTGCGATGTCGCAGTCGTTGATGGCTTCAGCGCGGCGTTGCGGATCCTTGCGATAGTCGGCGCTGAGGGTGAGCAGCCGCAGATCGCTCCGGTCGCGCAGACGTTGATGGATTTGCAACCCGGTGGTGCCTTGGTCGCCATCGATGAATACAAGGGGACTTGCCATGGCATGCTCTCGAACATTGAAAATCAGGAGCTCCAATGTTCAGCGAGGCGCTAAGATAGGAAAAGTTGAATTTATTAACGCTGTAATTCAGTTTTCCTGAAGAAGGGCTCACTTATGCGGGAAATCAGCCTGGACCGGCTGCGTACGTTGGTGGCGATTGCCGACCTGGGATCGTTTGCCGAAGCCGCGCGCGTGCTGCACCTTGCGCCCCCCACTGTCAGCCTGCATATCGCCGACCTGGAGTCGCGGGTGGGTGGCAAGCTCTTGTCGCGCACACGTGGGCGCGTTCAGCCTTCAGCGATAGGAAATACCCTGGTGGAGCGCGCGCGGCGCCTGTTGGCGGATGCGGAGCAGGCGCTCGAGGACGTGGAGCGTCAGGTACAGGGATTGGCCGGACGTGTGCGGCTAGGCGCCTCCACCGGGGCCATCGCACAGTTGCTGCCGAACGCTTTGGAAACGTTGAGCCAACGCCACCCCGCTATCGATGTGCAGGTCGCGGTGCTCACCTCCCAGGAAACCTTGAAGAAGCTTGCCGAGGGCTCCTTGGAGATCGGTCTGGTCGCGCTGCCGCAGTCGCCGGTGAAGGGCCTGCGGATCGAGCCGTGGCGACGGGACCCGGTCATGGCCTTCTTGCCGGCTCGCTGGGAATGCCCGGATACCGTGACACCCGGTTGGCTGTCCGCTCAGCCGTTGATTTTGAATGACACCACCACTCGCCTTTCGCGCTTGACGTCGGAGTGGTTCGCCAGTGACGGCCTGCAGCCTGTGCCGCGCATCCAACTGAACTACAACGATGCGATCAAAAGCCTGGTGGCGGCGGGATATGGTGCGACGTTGTTGCCCCATGAGGCCTCCACGCCATTGCCCGATACCCGGATCGTCATGCGGCCATTAAAGCCCTTGTTGTGGCGTCAACTGGGTATCGCCCACCGCAGTCTGGACATCGAGAGGCCTACGCAACATGTACTGGATGTGTTGTGGGAGTTGAGTGCGCAGTGATGCCCTCGAATGCGTCTGCGCACGGCGATCCGCCGCCGGATGAGTGCCAATCCCTGAGAGCGCTCGATTCGACCACAGCGCCACAGAACCCTCAAGGCAGCCTTTAAGTGGCAGAATCTCCTGATCGATCGTTTCGGAGACCCCCATGCTTCGCGTATTTGAACAAAGGCTCGACCCTTTCCCGCCCGACGAGGTACCGCCGCCGCCCGAAGGCCTGGCTCGGTTTCTCTGGGCCTGCACACGGGGCGCCCGCGGTTACATCCTCGCGTTTGCACTGCTCAGCGCCGGTGTGTCGATCTATGAAGCCTGGCTGTTTTCCTTCCTCGGCCAGGTCGTGGACCTGCTCTCGACCTGGCAGGCCGGCGGTGAGGCGGCGGCGCAGGAAAGTCGCGTGCTGTGGGGCATGGGCCTCGTCATGCTGGCCAGCATCGGGCTGGTAGCGTTGCGTACCATGGTGCAGCACCAGATATTGGCGATCAATCTGCCGTTGCGGCTGCGTTGGGACTTTCACCGCCTGATGCTGCGGCAAAGCCTGTCGTTTTTTTCCGACGAGTTCTCAGGCCGGGTCACCACCAAGGTGATGCAGACTGCGCTGGCCGTGCGTGACGTGCTGTTCACCCTGATCGAGATCGCCCCCGGAATCGGCGTGTATTTCATCGCGATCATCGCATTGGCCGGTGGCTTCGCCCTGAAACTGATGCTGCCTTTCGTGGCCTGGATCGTGCTGTTCGGGCTGGCCATGCTCTACTTCGTACCCCGCCTGGGGAAAGTCGGGCAGGAACAGGCCAATGCGCGCTCTTCGATGACCGGGCGTATCTCGGACGCCTACACCAACATCACGACCGTGAAGCTGTTCTCCCATTCCAATCGTGAAGCGCACTTCGCCCGCGCGGCCATGGAGGATTTCAAACAGACCGGCTTTCGCCAGATGCGTCTGGTCAGCCAATTCGAGATCGTCAACCAGGCGTTGGTGGTGGGCTTGATCATGGCGGCAGGCGGTTATGCCCTCTGGCTGTGGCACCAGGGCGACGTCGGCGCCGGTGCCGTGGCGGCGATCACCGCCATGGCGTTGCGTATCAACGGCATGTCGCACTGGATCATGTGGCAAATGACCTCGCTGTTCGAGAGCATCGGCACCGTGCAGGATGGCATGGCCACCCTTACCCGCGGCCCCAAGGTGCAGGATGCGCCGGACGCGGGGGTGCTGGTGACCTCAGGCGGAGCGGTCACCTTCGACAATGTGAGCTTCAACTACAATGGCGAACGCCAGGTGCTCGATGGCTTGAGCCTGAACATTCGCCCGGGGGAGAAAATCGGCCTGGTGGGCCGCTCCGGCGCGGGCAAATCCACGCTCATCAACTTGCTGCTGCGCTTCTATGATGTCGACAGCGGGCAGATCCGCATTGACGGGCAAGACATCGCCCGCGTGACGCAAGACAGCCTGCGCAGCGCTATCGGCATGGTCACCCAGGATACGTCCCTGCTGCACCGCTCCATTCGCGACAACATCGCCTATGGCCGACCCGATGCGAGCGACGCACAAATCCGCCGTGCCGCAGCCAATGCCCAGGCCGATGAGTTCATCAGCCAACTGAGCGACCGCCAGGGTCACACCGGCTACGACACCTTGGTCGGCGAGCGCGGCATCAAACTGTCGGGCGGCCAGCGCCAGCGCATCGCGATTGCCCGAGTGATGCTCAAGAACGCCCCGATCCTGCTCCTTGACGAGGCGACCAGCGCGCTGGATTCGGAAGTCGAAGTGGCCATCCAGGAAAGCCTAGATGAAATGATGCAGGGTAAAACCGTCATCGCCATCGCCCATCGGCTGTCCACGATTGCGGCGATGGATCGACTGATCGTCATGGATGATGGACGCATCATCGAACAGGGCACCCACACCGAATTGCTCGCCAAGAACGGCATCTATGCGCGGCTGTGGCACCATCAGAGTGGCGGGTTCCTGGGTGAGGACCGGTGGGTGAGCGAGGCGATGGATCAGGTATGAGCATGGATGGCCCGGAGAGCAGCGTTCACTTCACCCCGATGGCCCCAGCCGATGACTGGCACCAGTGCCATAATCCCTCCCTGCTCATGCCAGAGACGGATCAATGACCACCGAACGCTACGACCAACTCGCCATCTTCGCCGCCGTCGCCCAGGAGCGCAGCTTCACCCGCGCAGCGGCCAAGCTGGGCATGTCGCAACCGGCGCTGAGCCGGGCGATGCGTCAGTTGGAGGAGCAGCTGGGGGTCAGGCTGCTCTCGCGAACCACGCGAAGTGTCGCCCCGACCGAAGCCGGTGAACACCTGCTGCGGGTGGTCGCGCCGCGATTCGAAGAAATCGATAACGAGATAGCGATGCTCAGTGAGTTTCGCGATAAGCCGGCGGGTAAGTTGCGCATCACTGCCGGTGAGCACTCCGCGATCACGATCTTGCAATCCGTTCTCGCCAGGCTGCTGCCAAACAATCCCGATCTCAATATCGAAATCATCGTCGACTACGGTTTTACCGATATCGTCGCGGAGGGTTTCGACGCCGGTGTACGGCTGGGCCCACAGGTCGCCAAGGACATGATCGCCATGCGTATCGGCCCTGACATGCGCATGGCGGTTGTGGGCTCGCCAGCGTATTTCGGCCGATATCCCAAGCCAGTCATCCCTGACGACCTCACGGCGCACAATTGTATCAACCTGCGCTTGCCGACCCATGGCGGCCTTTACATCTGGGAGTTCGAGAAAAACGGTCAGGAAGTGAAAGTCCGGGTGGAAGGCCAGTTGGTGTTCAACACTATCGCGATGCGCCTGAAGGCAGCCCTTCAAGGTTTGGGACTGGCCTTCATGCCGGAGGACCTGGTGCAGGACGCTGTCGCGCAAGGCCGGTTGATTAGGGTGCTGGAAGATTGGTGCGAGCCGTTTTCCGGCTACCACCTCTACTATCCCAGTCGCCGCCAAAGTTCACCGGCCTTTACGCTGCTGCGCGAAGCCTTGCGCTACGTGGGCTGATTGGCCTGGACGGTGTCCAACGCTTCACTGGCACGCTTGGCCGCGGCGGCGTCGCCCTGCTCGTCCAATAGCTGGATCAATTGCCGCAGCTGTGCAGCGCTCAAGCCGACTCGCAGGCTGGCGGCCATGTGCGAGCGCAGTTGCGACTCCACGCCGGGAGTGACCGCCAGCGCGGCGACTGTCGCCAGCTCGCGGCTTCGCCAGTCCAGGTTGTCACGCTCGAAAATGTCGCCGAACAGGTGCGCCTGCAAGTACTGGTTGATGACCGGGACGAAGTCGAACAACGGCCCCTGGACGGGCGCACCGGCAATGCGCGTCTGATTGGCCGTGCCCGCCGCCAGCAGCGCATCGCCGGTAGGAATCAGGCGAGCGGGCTCGCGTCCCGGGTCGTCCTGGACGCCGCGTTGCTTGCGGGCCTCGACCACTTTCATCAATTCACCGAGGGCGTTGAGGCTGCGGGGAAAGCCGCTGTAGGCGTAAAGCTGCACCAGGATTTCCTTCGCCTCGCTGACGGTGAGGCCGGCATCCAGCCCTTGATTCAAAGCCGTATCGAGGCCGGGCATGTTGCTCGTCGCCATGGCGGCGGCAATCAACGGGATGGCTTGCTGCTTGGCTGATAGGGTTTGTGAAACCGCC
Source organism: Pseudomonas sp. NFACC13-1 (assembly GCF_900104425.1). Taxonomy (NCBI): domain Bacteria; kingdom Pseudomonadati; phylum Pseudomonadota; class Gammaproteobacteria; order Pseudomonadales; family Pseudomonadaceae; genus Pseudomonas; species Pseudomonas sp. NFACC13-1. The sequence goes on from NZ_FMXV01000002.1 coordinate 290,187, forward strand.
ACGGCATCCGGCTTGGCCGTTGTCGTAGACGTTCCAGCGGCGCCGTACTGTTCTTCGCTGACCTTCTCCATCCACTCCACGTTCTTGCCCTCCACCGTACCAGTGACGGCCAGGTGGGTCATGGCGCTCGTCGGCGCGGCGCCATGCCAGTGCTTGACGCCTGGCGGACAAACGATCACGTCGCCCGGACGGATCTGCTGCACGGGTTTGCCCCACTCCTGCGTCAGGCCGACACCGGAAATCACCACCAAGCGTTGTCCGGCGGGATGGGTATGCCAGGCCGAGCGCGCGCCCGGTTCGAAGCTGACGTAGGCGCCGGAGGCATTGAATTCATCGGTGGCGGGGAACAGAGGATCTACCCGTACTCGCCCGGTGAAATAGTCCGCCGGGCCTGCGGCGGCGGCCTGGCTGCCGGCCCGGCTGATCTGCTGCGAAACCCGGGATTCGCTGGAGCTTTGCGTACTGGCGGCGTCGGCAAAAGGCGCCGCCGCGCATAGCGCAAAACAGAGGCTACCCGCCTTGGCTGCGGCGGGTACTTTCGGTGGGGTCGAACGCAAAGTCATTTGGCTTTCCTCTCGATTGATATCGCAGAGAAGCAAACTACCCTTGCCGCATTAATCGATAAACCAGGCCAGTTAAATAGCACTCATATCGCAATCGCATAAATACGACTGGACAAACCGGCTTACCTTTTCTCAACCAATCGCAGCGACTGCGCCCCCTCCAGCGATAGGTGAATCACAGCAGCCCTGCTCGGGAAGTTCGGCGCATCGTCATCGGTATTTTCCATCACAGGAATGTCGATCAGCGTCTGCTCACCCGTCGGGTCGCTGACCAGCCTGGCATCCAGTTTGTCGATGGCACGCCAGCTGTCGCCCCCGATGCGCATCACGTCCAACAGGCTGTAGTGCGGCACGCCTTCTTCGTTCTCTTCGGGCGTAAAGGCCGCCAGGTATTGGCTGTAGTTGTTGCCCATACCGAAACCCTCGATGGTGAAGACCGCGAGGGTGACCTGGCTGTCCTCACCAGTGTCCAGCGTCTGCACCAGCGTCGCTTCCGGGTAGCCGGTGGCATAGCTGTCCTTGATCAGCGCTACCAAGTGCCCGATCTGTGCTTCCAGGGCTTTCGGAACGGCTTTCGATTCAGCGGCGTGAGTCAGGGTGCAGGTGAAAAACAAGGCAGCGGTCAGCAGGCGCAATTTCATGAAAGTGAATGTCCAGGGGCGTCGGGAGGTCTGCGCCCAATGGTAGCGGTTGCCAAGGGATTTGGTAGCCCAGTGTCGATAGGTTTTGTGCTTGGGTGCACAACCTTGCTCACCAAAACCCTGGGTCAGTATGTACTGCCGCCATCGCAAGCAAGCTCGCTCCCACACTGGATTTGTGGTGCTGCACAGTATTTGAAACCTGTGCAGGCCCCTTGTGGGAGCGAGCTTACTCGCGAAAGCGGTGGATCAGTTCGCAATCGATGTTGGATTCGATGCGCTGGCAGCAGCCTGCGCAAACCCCCGCCGCAAGTCCTCGATCAACACCTCGACATCCTCCAACCCCACATGCAAGCGCACCACCGGATTCAATGCCCGGTCCTCGGCGCGTTGCCGATCCTGGGTATCAGCAACGGTCACCAGGCTCTCGAATCCCCCCCAGGACGCGCCCAACCCAAACACTTGCAACGCGTCGATGAATCGCTCCAGGTAAGCGTCGTCATGTTCGCGAAGCTCAAAGGACAGCAGCCCATTGCTGCCCTTGAAATCCCGCAGCCACAACCCGTGGCCGGGATGCTCGGGCAGCGCGGGATGGAAGACCCGCTTCACCTGCGGTTGCGCCTGCAACCAATGGGCGATTTCCAGGGCCTGGCGCTCATGGGTGTCCAGGCGGGGCACGAGGGTGCGCGCGCCACGCAGGACCAAGTAGGCGTCGTCGGGGCTGACGGTGTTGCCGAAGCTGTCGCTCATGGCCGCCAGTGCCGGCCAAGCTTCCTGACGCGTACACACGCTGCCCATGACCACGTCGCTGTGGCCGCTCAGGTATTTGGTCAGGGCCATGATCGAGATGTCGGCGCCTAATGCCAGTGGCCGGTACAACACGCCCGAACCCCAAGTATTGTCCACCGCCAGCAAGATGCCGCGCGGCTTGCAAAGTGCGGCGATGGCCGGCAAGTCGCAGAGCTCGTACAGCAATGAACCGGGCACTTCGGTGTAGACCATTTTGGTGTTGACCTGCAACCGTCCGGGCAGGTCGCTGCCGTCGGGGGCGAAGTAGTCGACGGCTATGCCGAAGGCCTCGAGGAAGTCCCGGGCCACACGCCGTACCGGGGCATACACCGCATCGGTGATCAGCACATGATCGCCAGGCCGCAGGTAGGCCAGGAAGGTTTGCGCCACGGCAGCCAACCCGGTGCCAAACAGCCGAGTGCGGTAGCCACCTTCCAATTCAGTGACGAGGTCTTCCAGGGCGAAGGCCGTCGGATTGCCCCGGGCGCCATAACTCAGGACTCGCTCGCTGTCGCGCCGGGCACGGGCGTCACGCATCTGGGCCAGGTTGTCGAACAGCACCGTGCTCAGGCGGCTGACCGGTACGTTGACGGGCCTGGCACCGCCGCCCTTTGCGGTGCGCGCGCCATGGACCAGACGAGTCCGCAGCCGCTCAGCGACAGTGCTTTGAGGCAGTCCCTGCAATGGCTTGAGACTGGCGACCTCCTCCTCGCTCATTTGCGCCAGCAGACCGATTTCCCACGCCAGGTATTGGCGCGCCGCGTCTTTGTTGCCAGCGTGGCGGTCGTGGGTGAAGAACAGGAAATCGATGCACTGTGCATCCGGCAATGTATCGGCGCCTTCTTGCAGCGCCAGGCCCACCCGGCGCCAGGCATCTGGACCGCCGTCCAGCAAACGGACCTCCGCTTGAGGCAGCTCCAGTGCCGCCAGGGCGGCGAGTCGATCGTCATCGGCCACCAGCACCAGCGGCCGCTGCTCACCCGCCAGCGCACGGGCCAATAATGGCCGGATCGACCAACGCGCCCCGGCGATATGACCTTTGCGATACGCCCGGCTCGAACGCAGGTCGATCAAGGCCACTGCGTCATCCTTCAGGGCATCGGCCAAGGCCTGCACGCTGATCAGCGACAGCTTTTCAGGCGCGACGCCGGCTCGTGCCGGTAATGCCAGGCCACTGCTCAACCCACCGGACAACACAAAGGCCTCGTGCCCCAGCTGCCGCAACCAACTGGCGATGATCGGTGCGCGTACACCGTCGTTGTCGAACAACACCACCCGCGCCTGGCGCACGCCCACGTACAGATCGGTGGATTGAATCAACTGCCCGCCCGGCGTGTGTTGCGCGCCCGGCAACGTGCCAGCGGCGAACTCTTCGGCGGTGCGCACGTCGCAGAGGAACAGACTGCGCCCGCCCTCCGCGGCCCACTGCTCGACCTGGGCAGCCCCGACGGCGGACGCTCCGGCCCGCTCGGCCAGGCGTGCCGCCGCCAGGCGCTGCCCCGGCAACGTGCTGCTCGACACCTCATCGGCATAGCGACGCTCGCTGCCGTGTTCCAGTTGAAGATCTTCCAGGTGCCAGCCTTGCGTACCGTTTTCCAGGGCATAGATCGGGTTTTTCAGACCCAGGTCGATCAACGTCTGCGCGCCGATGATGCTGCGGGTCCGGCCGGCGCAATTGACCACGATGGGGGTCTGCTCGTCCGGCACCAGGTCGTGCACGCGGTAGCCCAGTTCGCCATTGGGGCAACAGATCGAACCGGGAATGGTCATCTTGCGATACTCCTCCAACGGTCGGCCGTCGAGTATCACCAGCGGCTCACCCCGGGCCTGCCACTGCGCCAGTTGACGGGCGCTGACGTGAGGCGTGTGACGGACCGCTTCCACCTGCTCGCCAAAGGCCTTGGACGGCACGTGCACACCAGCGAACAGCTGATAGCCGGCGGCCTGCCAGCCATCGGCGCCGCCCTCCAGGATGTGCACATTGACATAGCCCAACGCTTGCAGGCGTTGCGCCGCACGGGCCGCCAGATCCCCGCCATCCTGATCATGGAGCACCAACCGCACCTGGAGGTTCGGCGCCAGCCGCCACACTTCCAACTCCAAACGGCTATAGGGCAGGTTCACCCCGAAAAACAGATGGGCTTCGCCATATTGGCCGTGCTCACGCACATCAAACAGGGCGATTTCCTGCCCGTCGAACAACCACTGCTGCAGTTGCTGGGGAGTTAGGGTCTGGCTCATGGGAGTCCCGCTGGAAAAATGGAGTGACTGGAACGCAAGGTTGGCGTCAGTGGGCATAGGCCTTGATCGAAGGGGCCATTTGCGAGGCGTTGTAATTGAGGATGCGCCCGTCGGCTTCGACGCCGTAACGGCCGTTGAGTGACTCCAGCGGCAAGCCATAGAGATGGAAATGCAGGGTCGGTTGCTCGCCTGCGACCCGAATGCCATGCAGGTCCTCACCCAGGAACGCGATGGATGTACCGGGCTGCACAATTACCTCTTTTTCCAGGTGCAAGGTGGTGTATCCCGGTTCGCGACCTTCGTCATCGCGTTGATAGACGTAGTTGATTTCCTGGCCTTCAATGGCGCTGATGATGGCCCAGGTCTCGTGGTTGTGGGGGATGGTGCTTTTGCCCGGTAGCAGCGAGTTCAGGTACAGCGTCGGGGTGTCGCCGTCGTCATTGAGGCGATAGCGAAACGCGGTGCTGCCCTGCCCCGGCTCCGGTGCCGGAAAGGCCTCGAAGTTGAACAGGTCGCGGCGCTCGGCCAGGGCTTCCAGCAGCACGACAATCTGCTTGAGCGCGGCTCGGTCGACGCCACGCTGGTGAATGACGCGCACTTGCTTGAGGAAGTTCTCGATGATATCGGCACGATCAGGGGGGGTCATGGCAGGCTCCTTTAGACGGACAGGCTGTAGCGACTCAGGTTGGTCAACAGGTAAGGATCATCGGCGATGGGCGGCCGTCGCCCCGGGTCACCCAAGGCATGGCGCAGAAACTCCCGGGTGCGCTCGCTGGTGGGGTGCTGGAAAATCCGCGCGGCGCTACCGTGCTCGACAATCACGCCATTCTCGGTGAAATAGACGACATCGCTGATCTCCTCGGCGAAACGCATTTCGTGGGTCACCAGCACACAGGTCATGCCCTCTTCGGTCAGCTCGCGAATCACCGTCAACACCTCGCCGACGGTTTCCGGATCCAGGGCCGAGGTCACTTCATCGAACAGGATCAGCTCTGGTCGCATCGCCAGGGCGCGGGCAATCGCCACCCGTTGTTGCTGGCCACCCGAGAGTTGTCCCGGATAGGCATCGGCCTTGTGCTCCATGCGCACCTTGGCGAGCAAGGCGCGGGCATCTTTCTCGGCGTCGGCCCGATTGCGCCCCAGGACCTTGCGCGGCGCAATCACTAGGTTCTCCAGCACCGACAGATGCGGGAACAGGTTGTACTGCTGGAATACGAACCCCACGCGCTTGCGCAATTCGATGCGCTGGGCTTCCTGGGCCAGGGTGTGAACCTCGGTGGCACCGACACGGATGCTGCCCCGCTGGGGTTGCAACAGGCCGGTGATGCAACGCAGGATCGTCGATTTGCCCGAGCCGGACGGGCCGATGATCGACACCGCTTCGCCACGGCGCACGTCCAGGTCAATGCCCTTGAGCACCGGGTTGCTGCCGAACGACAAGTGCAGGTCGCGCAGGCTGACCAGGGGTTCGGCGACGGTTTCAGTAGAAGGCATAACGTCGCTCCAGGTATTGGGTAAGGCGGGAAATCGGGTAGCAATAAGCAAAGAACAGCACCAGCAGACTCAGGTAGATCACCACGGTAAAGCCGGTCAGGTTCACGGTGTTGCTGGCGATCTGCGCGGTGTCGATCACGTCGTGCACACCCACCAGGGAGGCCAGTGCGGTGCCCATGGTGATCACCGCGTAGAGGTTCATCCACGGCGGCAACATGCGCTTGAAGCACTGCGGCAGGATGATCGAGCGGAAAATCTGCCCACGGGTGAACGCCAGGGAACGCGCCGCCTCCCATTGGGTGCTGGGAATTGAGGCGATGGCGCCACGGAAGATTTCCGCGACATTGGCGCTGGCGGGCAAAGCCAGGCCGAGGGTGACCTTGACCCAGTCGGGGAACGCGACGTAGGCACTGCCGATACGAACCTCGAACGGGAACACATACGTAGTGAAGTAGATCAGCACCAGCCAGGGCGCGTTGCGAAAGACCTGCACCCAGATCCGCGCCGGCCAGCGCAGCAAGCGCAGGGGCGACAGGACCATGGCGCCAACCAGCAGCCCCGCCGCGGAACCCAGCCCAATGGCCAGCAGGCTGATGAGAATGTTCTGGCCGAACCCCGCGGCCAGGGCCGGCGACCATTGCAACAAGGCCTTGAACACCGGACTGTGCGGGGCGACATACACCAGCCAGGACAACGTCGCCAGCCCCAGCAGCACTTTGCCGAAATGTCGCCGCGGCCAGGCCAGTGGCGCGATGACGGACGAATCAATGGCCATAGCCGGGCATCCTCAGGCGCGCTTCGAGGTAGCGCCCCACGCAGTTGACGGTGAAACTCAGCAGGCCGAAAAAACCCAGGATCAGGATCATCAGCTCCAGCACGTTATCGCTCTGGGTCCAGATCATGATGGCCGCATAGGTGATGTCGCCCACGGCGATGGCCGAGGCCACGGCGGTCATTTTCACCAGGTCGATCAGGTTGTTGATCAGCGACGGCAAGGCAAAACGCAGGGCCAGGGGCAGTTGAACGTTCCATAACAATTGGCGGCTGTTGAAGGCCAGCGAACTGGCCGCCTCCAGGGTCACCGTGGGCACGGCCTCGATACCGGCCCGCAGCGCCTCGGCATGGAACGCGCCCTTGTGCAACGAGATCACGATCACCACCCAGGCGAAGGGGGTCAGCGGGTTGGCCGCACCGACGGCCTCGGTCAGCAGCATGTTCAGCACCAGGAAGGCGCAATACAGCTGCACCAGGGTCGGCGTGTTGCGCGTGACTTCGACAAACATCCGCGCAGGCCTTGCAAGCCAGGCCTTGCCCGACGTCAACAGCGCCGCCAGGCCGACGCCCGCCAGCAGGCTGCCGACGATGGTCAGCAGGCACAGCAAGACCGTGGTCAATGCGCCCTGCTCCAGCGTGCCGCGCTGATAGGCATCGAGCAGAAAGTTGTAGTTGAGGCCGAGGCCGGCGCTCCAATGGACGAATTGCTCCAGCCAATGGGTCATGGTTCGCCCCTCAATTGGCCGCAGGCGTGGGCAATGCGGCGGCCCGCTTCGGCGACGGTTTCGGTCGCCGTGGCGATGGACAGGCGAAACCACGGCGACAAACCATAGGCACTGCCCGCAACGCCAGCCACGCCCTCGTCCAGCAGGTACGCAACGACATCGGCATCGTGCTCCAGCCGCTGACCGTCCGGGCGATAGCGCCCCAACAACCCGGTGCAGCACACAAAGACGAAAAAACCACCGTGAGGCTCGAGGACTTCAAGGCCCTCGACATTGCGCAAGGTGTTCACCAGCACATCACGGCGCTGACGATAGGCCGCGACCTGTTCCGGCAAGAAATCCAGCCCGCCCTCGAACGCCGCCAAGGCCGCCGCCTGGCCGACCGAGGACGCCCCGGAGGTCGATTGCGATTGCACCACGGTCATGGCATCGGTCAGCGCTTGTGGCCCGGCACCGAAACCGATGCGCCAACCGGTCATGGCATAGGTTTTCGACACCCCGCCCACCAGCAGGCAGCGCGATTGCAGATCCGGCGCGACGTTGAGCAGGTTCTGGGACGGGCGCCCGTCAAAGCGAATATGTTCGTAGAGTTCATCCAGCAGAATCAGCACGTGGGCATGCCGGCGCAGCACCTGGGCCAAGCCTTGCAGTTCTGCCTCGCTGTACACCGCGCCACTGGGGTTGCCGGGGCTGTTGAGGATCAGCCAGCGCGTGCGTTCGCCGATGTGCCGCTCCAGTTGGCGAGGCGTGAGCTTGCAGCCTTGGTCCAGCCCACATTCGATGAACACCGGCTCACCACCGTTGAAGCGCACGCTGTCCGGAAAGGACGGCCAGTATGGCGTCGGTACCAGCACTTCGTCGCCGTCATCGAGGGTCGCGGCGAAGGCATTGAAGATGATCTGTTTCGCGCCGTTGGCCATCGCAATGGATGCCAGCGGATAGTCCAGCCGGTTTTCGGTGCTCAGCTTGCGTTGCACCGCCACTCGCAAGGCCTTCACCCCCGGCGTCGGCGTGTACTTGGTGGCGCCGGCGGCAATGGCGGCATAGGCGGCCTGCTTGATGTGCGCCGGCGTATCGAAGTCCGGCTCACCGGTGGTCAGGTCGAGAATGTCGCGACCGGCTTCACGCAGGGCCGTGGCCCGGGACTTGGCGGCGGCATTGGCGGACAGCGAGACACGCTGCACGCGCTTGGACAGGTAAAGCGTCATGGCTGCATTTGCTCCAGGACCTTGCCCGGATTGAGCAGATTGCGCGGATCCAAGGCCTGCTTGATCCGGTGCATCAGGTCCAGTTCCACGGTACTTTTGTAGCGCCCCAACTCGTTCGCCTTGCGCTGGCCGATCCCGTGTTCGGCACTGATCGAACCGCCATGGGCGTGGGCGCTGTCGTGGACCAGTCGGCTGAGGGCGGCGTAATGGGCCATGTGCGCGTCGACCGTGGAGTCCAGCGGATGGGCGACGTTGTAATGCAGGTTGCCATCCCCCAAGTGACCGAAGGTGTAATGCCGCACGCCGGGAAACCGCTCCTGCAACAGCGCGTCGGTATGGGCAACGAACGCCACGACCTGGGAAATCGGCACCGAGATATCATGCTTCATGTTGCGACCGGCACGCTTTTGCGCATCGCTCATGTTTTCCCGCAGTTGCCAGAATGCCTGGCTCTGGACGAGGTTTTCGGCAATCAGCGCATCGGCCAGCAGGTGCTGCTCGAAGGCTTCACCCAGTACCTGCTCGAAGACTTCCCGTGCATGGCTTTCACTGCGGTTATCGGACAGTTCCAACAGCGCGAACCAAGGCTGGCGAGCACTGGCGAAGGGGCGCGGGCCGTCGGGAAACTGCTCGCGCAATAGCGCAAGGCACTCGGTACTGAGCAACTCGAAGGCCGTCAGGCTGGCACCAAAGCCGGCGCGGGCATGGGACAACAAGGCCACGGCCTGCTCCAGGGAGTCGAACGCCAGAAGCGCGGTGGCCTGGGCCTTGGGCAGCGGAAACAACTTCAGGGTCGCGGCGGTGATGATGCCGAGCGTGCCTTCACTGCCGATAAACAGGTCCCGCAAATCGTAGCCGGTATTGTCCTTGCGCAAGCCGCGCAGGCCATCCCAGACTTCACCCTGGGCGGTCACGACTTCCAGGCCCAGGGTCAATTCACGGGTATTGCCGTAGCGCAGCACCGCGGTGCCGCCGGCATTGGTGCCCAGGTTGCCGCCGAGGGTGCAACTGCCTTCGGCACCGAGGCTCAAGGGGAACAAGCGACCGGCTTGGCGGGCAACGTCCTGGACGGTTTGCAGGATGCAGCCCGCCTCGACGGTCAGGGTGTCGTTGTCGGTGTCCACTGCGCGTACCCGATTCATTCGGTCGAGCAACAGCAACACGGCACGGCCGCTGGCGTCCGGGGTGGCGCCGCCCATCAGCCCGGTGTTGCCGCCCTGCACCACCACCGGTGTGTCAGCCGCGGCGCAAGCCCGGACCACCGCCGCGACCTCTTCGGTACTGGCCGGGTGTACTGCGGCAATCACCTGGCCGACGTAGCGGCCCTGCTTGTCGGTCAGGTACGGTGCGGCCTCCTCGCTGCCCTGCACATGCCTGGCGCCGACCAGTGCCTGTAACGTCAAAAACAACGACTGGCTCATGGTTGCGCGGCCAGGGGGGCCGCATGGCTGTACTTGGCATGCAGATCGCGCAGGGCCTGGGACGGCGCCATGCCGGTGCGCTCGCCCAGTTCGATCAGCCAGCCGCTGCGGTGCCAGTCGCGCACGATGGCATCGAGTCTGGCCTGGGTGTCGTGCTCGCCCTTGCGCAGCCAGATCACCGAATTCGATGGGATCAGATCCCCCGGCAGCGGGATTTCATAACCGGCCCATTCGGCTTCGCTCAACAACGCATGCAGGGTCGGGCTCACATGGACCGCTGCCACGCAGCCATTGCCGCGCAACGACAGCAGCGACTCGGACTGGCTGCGAAAAGCCTTGATCTGTGCGCCGTAGGTTTCCTGCAGGGGCTTGATGAAGTTGCTGCCCTGGGACACGCATACCGGCTTGCCTTTGAGGTCGGCCCACTGGCTGATGCCGGAACCCTTGCGAATCAGCGCCGCCCCACCGACCTCCTCATAAGGCGTCGGCACGTAGTCGAGAATCTCGCCACGCTCTTGGGTGAACTGCATGTTGGCGATCAGGATGTCGACTTTGCCCTGTTGCAGGAATTGCACACGGTTTGGCGCCAGCACCGACACGGTCTGGGTCTCCACGCCCAGCGCCTTGCCGATGCCCTGGGCCAACTCGACGTTGTAGCCCAGGTGCTCGCCTGTCTTGGGATCGATGGTGCCGAACGGCGCGCCACTGAGCATCACCCCGACGCTGATGGCATGCCGTTGCTCGATCCGGTCCAGCGTGGCATCGGCGTGGGCCAGGCCGGCCGCGCAGCCGACGGACCACGCCAGGCACAGGCTGACCAGGGTTCGTGGGGCGAAAAATGAAATCATGGGCAATGACCTTGAACGTCGGTGGTTGAAGATAGAAAACAGGCGCGACGATCCTCAGGCGCCGTTGGCCTGGAACTGTTTCTGCAGCTCCACCAAGGCGGGTGACGCCGGGGTGATGCGGTTACGGGTCTGGGCCTCGATCAGCCAACCGCTGCGGTGCAATTGCTTGATGATCGGGTCGAGCCTGGCCTGGGTATCGCTTTCACCCTTGCGCGTCCAGATCACCGAGGGCGCCGGGTTCAGCTCCGGGCTCAGGGCGCGGTAACCCTGCCATTCGGCGTTGTCGGCAATCAGTGGATTGATCAGCGTGGCATCGTGCACCGCCGCGACGCAGTTATTGCCACGCAGTGCCAGAAGTGATTCCGAGGAGCTCTTGAAAGCCTTGATCTGGACGCCCAGCTCGGTGAGCGGCTTGATGTAGCTGCTGCCCTGGGAGGTGCACACCGGTTGATTCTTCAGGTCTTCCCAGCGGCTGATCGTGCTGTCCTTGAGCACCGCCGCGGTGCCACCTACACGGTAGAACGGCGTGGGTACGAACCCGAGGATTTCACCGCGCTCGGCGGTCCATTCCATATTGGCGATCAGCACATCGACTTTGCCCTGTTGCAAGAACTGCACGCGGTTGGCGGGCAATACCGGCACCAGTTGCACCTCGGCGCCCAGTTGCCGGCCCAATTCCTGGGCGAGCTCGACGTTCAAGCCGCGCGGTTTCTGGGTGGCGGGGTCGATGCTGCCGAACGGGCCACCGGACAGCAGCACACCCACCGCCAGTTCGTGGCGCTGTTCGATCTTGTCCAGGGTGGCATCGGCCTGGGCCATGTTGACGGCTGACAACGAAATCAAGGCGCCCAGCATGACAGGCAGCAATCGTTTTATGGGTGAGCGCTCGAGCAACATGGATTTCCCCTCATGGATGGCCGGCGTCCCCCGACCTGATGAATGGGCATCCTAGGTAGCACTTGGAGGCAAAGGAAATTCAAATATCTAATATCGTTATAACTCTCAGGGTTTGGTTTCCAGGCGAAAAACTTATAACCGCTGTTTTACTGGCCTACAGTCAAGCACCCGCCGCAATGCTCCCATCAACTCATAAAAATCTGTAATGTTTAGGTTTACACCCTTGATGTGAAACAACCGCCATGTCGACCCTCGATCTCGAATTACTGCGCACCTTCATCGCCGTGGTCGATCACCACAGCTTTGCCGAAGCCGGCGCCCAGTTGTCTCGCACACAATCTTCAGTGACCCAGCACATGCAACGCCTGGAGCAGCAAGTCGGGGTCAGCCTGTTCGAAAAACGCGGACGGCAAAAACAGCTCACGGAAGCCGGCCGGCAATTGCTGCGGCATGCGCGACAGATGCTATCGCTCAATGACGATGTCCTCAGCTCCCTGCGTGAGAGCAGCCTCAGTGGCGTGCTGCGCATCGGTTCGCCCCACGACATCGCCGACACCATCCTGCCCCCGATCCTCAGTCACATTGCCCGCTCGGCCCCGCGCTTGCGCCTGGAAATCGATGTCGGACGCAGCCCGTTCCTGATGGACGACCTGCATCGAGGCAAGGTCGACATGATCATTTCTACCCGCCAGGATCCGAGCCTTGAAGGCTTCGCCTTGCGCACCTCGCCGGTGTGGTGGATCTGCTCGGCCCAGTACCTGCACAACCCCGGCGAACCGTTGCCGCTGATTCTGGTGGATGAGCCCAGCATCTATCGCCGCTATGCCCTCGAGGCGCTCGAACGCGCCAAGATTCCCTGGCGCCAGGCCTACCTGGCCTCGAACCTGATCGGCATCAAGGCCGCGACCCGCGCGGGTCTAGGGGTGACCCCACGCAGCATGGAAATGCTCGGCCCGGACATGCGGGTGTTGGGGGAAAACGATGGTTTACCGCGGCTCCCGGACGTGACTTATCACCTGTGGATTCGACCCAATACCGTCAACCCATTGGTACGCCGGGCTTACGAGTTGATCCGCAGCAACCAGGGGCACGGGAACTGATACGCCCGTGCCCCTTCGCAGGACTTTGACCGGCGTCAGGCCCCTGAGCGAATGCGCTCGACCAGGCGAGCCTGGAGTTTTTCCAGCTCCTCGGGATCGGCCTTGCCCCGGCCATGCACACCCGGCTCCTCGCCTTCCCAGCGAGGAATGATGTGCATGTGAATGTGAAAGACCGTTTGCCCGGCCACAGCACCATTGAACTGCGCAACCTGGACCCCGTCCGGCTGCAACTCTTCCACGATGATGCGCGTCAGGCGCTGTACGGCAGACATCATCGCGCCCAGGACAGCGGGCTCGACTTCGAGGATGTTGCGCGCCTGGGAGGCTTTGGGGATGACCAGCACATGGCCGCGCGATTGAGGAAAGATATCCAGGAAGGCCAGCACATCGGCGTCTTCGTAAATCTTGTAGCACGGCGCATCGCCGCGAAGGATCAGCGCAAAGATGTTCTGCGGATCGTAGTGACCGTGGAGACTCATGTTCACTCCTTGAATGGGTGTGGAGAGGTGGGTTGCCGGTAAGAGATTTAGCACAGTCCAGTGGCAACGTCTCGTAGAGGCCTGCTTGAACGTCAGAACTGGGGTTGCTGGGGAGGGTGTCGTATCCGTCGGTATCGGTGCTGGATGCCGGACCGCTATCGCGAGCAAGCTCGCTCCCACAGGGGATTTTCGGGGGGCACTCCATCACGGTTCGCCGCCGGCCATTGTGGGAGCGAGCTCGCTCTCGATGGCGGTGGGTCAGTGGGCGTCAGGGCTGGTTGCCGGGTCACTTTCGCGGGCTTCCTTCAGCGTAACGGCAATTTTCCGCTGCAATTCACTTTCCGAAAACGGCTTGTGCAGAACCGGCCGCGCGGCGTACTCGGCCGGCAGCCCGCTGGCGCCGTATCCGGTGCTGAACAGGAAGGGGATTTGGCGACCGCGAAGAATGTCGGCCACCGGGAACACACGCTCGCCGGCCAGGTTGACGTCCAGGATCGCCAGGTCCACCTGCACCGAGCCGGCGATTTCACATGCAGCAGCGAGCCGGGCGACCGAGGCCACCACTTCGCATCCGAATTCTTCCAGCATCTCCTCGATCAACAGGGCGATCGCGCCTTCGTCTTCGACGACCAGCACCCGGATTCCAGCCAATGGGCTCATGCCCCGCTCGCTCCAATCGGGAACGAAAAGCGACAGTAAACGCCTTGTGGGGCATAGGTGAGGTCAAACGTGCCACCCAGGTCGCGCTCGATGCAGCGCTTCATCAGGCGTGAACCCAGCCCTTCCCGTTCCGGCGGGGATACCTGCGGCCCTCCACGCTCCTGCCAGTCGAGGGTCAGCCATGTTCCGTCCGCTTGGGTCTGCAGGTGCCAGGTGACAGCAAGCGTCCCCGTCTCGACCGACATGGCCCCGTACTTGAGCGCGTTGATCGCCAATTCATTGAGGGTCATCGTCAGGTTGAGCGCCACGCGGGTGCCGATGTCCACGCAAGCGCCCTCGATCGCGACACGGCCAGGCTCATGCCCAAAGACCGGCAGCAGCACTTCATGGGCCAGGGTGTCGAGTGGCGTCTGCCCCCAATGGCGCTTGGTCAAGAGGTCATGTGCACGGGACAATGCCAACAGCCTGGCTTCGAAACGCCTGTAGCCGTCCTTCGCATCCTCTGCATTGCGCGCGGTCTGGGCCGCCAGCGATTGCACCGTGGCCAGGGTGTTCTTGACCCGGTGATTGAGCTCGTCGATCAGCGTTTTCTGCCGGTTCTCCGCCTGTTTTCGCTCGGAAATATCGACCAGCATGTTGATGGCGCCCACCAGGTTTCCATCGGCGTCATGCAACGGCGTGGGAAACGGCGTGAACGGTACATGGCTGCCATCCGGCCGCTCCGCGATGGCCTCGACCCCGCGTATCGGCCGGTTTTCCTTCAGCGCCACCGCCATCGGGCATTGATCGTGGGGAAGCGCGGTTCCGTCCGTATTGAACAGCTTCCAGGTCACACACCACATGTCGCCCAACTGCGGGGTGCGCCCCGACAGTTCGACAGCGGCGCGATTGTAGAACGTGATGCGACCCTCGGCGTCGGTGGTGTACACCGCGGCAGGCAATGCTTCGAGCAGATTGCGCATGTGCCGTTCGCTTTCGCGGATCTGGTTTTCCATCCGCCGCGCCAGCGTGACGTCCTGCAGCACCCGCACGCCATAACGAAACGCACCGTTGGCGTCCCTCACCGACGAGCTGTGGATGTCGAGGTAGACCACCTCGCCATCGGGCTTCAGGGCGCGCTTGCGCAGCACGTAGTTATCCAGTTCGCCAGCCACCTGGCGGGCGTACAACCCCGCATCCTGCGCGATGCAGTCCGGGTGGGTGTAGTCCAGGAACGTCATCGACAGGAGCTCCTCCCGCGACCGACCCAGCATGTTGCACAGAGCGTCGTTCACCCGGAGCAAGCGACCGTCGATATCGACCTCGGAAATTCCGATGGTCACCGCCTCATAGGTCGCCGAAAGCCGCTCATCGCTCTCCTGGCGCGCCACCTCGGCCGCATGGACACAGCTCCTGTCAATCGTGAAGCAACGGGTGTTGAAAAGCCTTCCGTCCTCGAAGCGCCCGTTCGAAGTGATGGTGACATGCTTGATCGAGCCGTCTTTCGCCCTCAGCCGCGCCGGATAACTCTCCAGGCAGTCGCCACTGCCCAGCTTGGCGAGGATGTCGCCGATAACCGGTTCGTCGACATGAAACTCGGTGATGTGCCGCCCGATGTATTCCTCTGCCGGATAACCCAGCAGCGCCAGCTCCGCCTTGTTGGCACGCAGGATGATGCCCTCGCCACTGACGATATGCAGGCCCACGGCGCTGTTTTCGAAAAAGTCTTCCAGGTCGGCACTCTTGCGCCGAAGCTCCTCGGCCATGGCATGGTGCGCCGAAACATCCTGGAAGCAGTTGATCACCCCTTGAATGACGCCCCGCCGATCCCTGAGGGCGCGGATGTTCATCAGCGCCACGAACCGCGAGCCATCCGGGCGTTGGATGATCACTTCCTGGTTGCGCGGCGCAATGCCTGTATTGAGCGCCGTAGCCGTCGGGCAGTGTTCGAATGCCAGCGGCGTGCCATCGGCCAGGAACAATCGATAGGCACCGCAAAAACGGTCGCCGCGCTCACCGAGTGCCGGCGCCCTTCCCCACAGCTCGGCCGCCTCGCTGTTGTACCGGACAAGCCACCCCTGGTGATCGCAGAGGTACACCGCACCTGGAATGGCATCGAGCGCGCTCGTCCCCATTGCGATCAAGCTTTCGTATTCGCTCGGCGCATGGGTTTGCGTGGGTAGCTCTTCAATGTTCGACATCTGTCATCCTCAAACCGCCTGGCTGAAACCTTTCGCAGGGGCATCAATGGAGTCTAGATCCCTATTCATCGAACGAGTTCAGCAAAACTCGACACCACAACCTCCGCGCCTCAAAACTTGAAGAGCGCCTGGGGTGTCTGGACCATTAACGCATGCATCAGCGACGCCGAACACTCCAACGCGCGCAATTGCGCGATGACCGTCTCGAAGCCGACATGCGCTTCATGCTGAGTGTGTGGCCAATCGCTGCCCCAGACCAGGCGTTCGGGGCCGAAACTGCGTTCCAGCAGCGCCAACGAGGCGCGGGCGAATTCAAGGTTGCGCGGGGCCGTTGCGCCCAATCGATAGATACCGGACACCTTCATCCACACCTGCCCGCCCTGCCCCAGCGCCATCAATTGGGCGAAGCCAGGCTGATCCAGCCCCGAACGCGCATCCGGGCGGCCGAAATGATCGACCACCAACTTGATGCCCAACGGCAACAGCTGAGCCATCAACCCCGGCAAGTCCACCAGATTGGCATGCAACTCGACATGCCAATCGAGTTCCGCGATGTGGCCCAACAAGCCGCTCCAGGCGATGTCACGAAAATCAGGCAAGGCTTTGCCCATCAGGTTCAAGCGCACACCGACCACGCCCGACCGGGCCATGTCCTCCAGCTCGGCGCGGCTGACGTCTCGCTCCACCACCACGACCCCGCGCAACTGCTCTGGTGCTTGCCGTAGCGCGGCCAGCAGGTAGCGGTTATCGGTGCCGAGAAAGCTCGGCTGCACCAACACGCCATGGCTCAAGCCATGGGCGTGCAAGTGGCCCAGGTATTGAGCGAGCGTGGCGTCATAGTCGGGTGTGTAGCGCCGGACAGCGGCCAGTTCCAGCTCACGAGTGAACACGTGGGCGTGGCAGTCAATGCCGGTCATCGGTTTGGTACAGGTATCAACCATGGGTTTCATCTATCGACAATAAGGGAAATCAGGCCCGGGCGCTTTGGCTGTCAGGCTCAACCACAGGCGCCGATGCAGCGGTGGCTTCCAGGGTGCGGCCGCGGGTTTCCGGCAGGCACAGCGCCGCGATCACCGCCACGCCGTAGGCAATCCCGGCGTCGATGCCAATGGCCGAGCCCAAGGACATGGAATCGCTCATGTGGCCGACCAGGAACGGGAACACCGACGAGAGCACCCGGCCGAAGTTGTAGCAGAACCCCACACCGGCGCCGCGCACATCCGCCGGGTACAGCTCGTTGAAAAACGCCCCGAGGCTCGCCGGAATACCGGCCGCGAAGAAGCCGAGCGGGAACCCCAGGAACAACATCTGGGTGTTGGTCAACGGCAGGAACACATAGCACTGCACAGTGACCACGCAGCACAGCGCGAACAACACGATGTTCTTCCGACGTCCAATGCGATCGATCAACAGGCCACTGACTACGCAGCCGCACCAGAAGGCGAAGATGATCACCGCCAGGTAGCCGCCGGAGTTGAGCACCGACAGGTTGCGCTCGGTCTTGAGGAAGGTCGGCAGCCAGGTCATCACGGCATGGTAACCACCGTGCGCCCCTAGCCCCAGCAACCCGCCAAACAAGGTCACGCGGATCAACTCGGGGCGAAAGATACCGGCCAGGGACTTGAAGAAACTTTGCGGGATGACGTTGTCTTTTTTCAGGCGCTGGAAACTGTCGGGCTCTTCAACGTTGCGTCGCACCCAGATGATCAGGAACGATGGCAGCAGGCCCACGACGAACATCACCCGCCAGGCCATGTCCTGCGGCACGAGGGAATAGATCAAGGTAAAGACGCCGACCGCCAGCCCCCAACCCACCGCCCAGGCGCTTTGCACCGTACCCATGACCTTGCCACGGTACTTGGGGTTGATGGTCTCGGCCATCAATACCGCGCCGGCGGCCCATTCCCCGCCAATCCCGAAGCCTTGCAACGCCTTGACGATCAACAGCTGGTGGAAGCCCGTGACGAACGCCGACAGGAAGGTGAAGAACGAAAACCACATGATCATCCATTGCAACGTGCGCACCCGACCGTAGCGGTCCGACAGCGTGCCGCCGACCCAACCGCCAATGGCCGAAGTGACCAGGGTCACACCGCTGACCAGCCCGGCATCGCCCTTGGTCAGGGCGAACGCGGCGATCAATGCCGGTATCGCCAGGCCGAACATCTGTACTTCCAAGGCGTCGAGCGACCATCCGCCGAAACAGGCCCAAAACGTTTTGCGCTCCCGCGCAGTGACTTGGCGATACCAACTGAACATGATTCTTATCCTTGTAAGTGGAACGAAAGGCAGCCGAGAGCGAACCGCGCCGCTACAGGGCCAGTCATGACAAACAAAACGGTAAGGACAGCGGCGATCGACTCGCCGCTAGCCGGGTCGGGTCAGCGAATTTCCACGCGGTAGCGGAAGTGCTCGGCATGCCCGCGGGAGCGTCGCCACTCCAGGGGATTGCCGGCGTAATCCCGTGCCAGGCGCTCGATCACCACCACCGGGCTGTTGACCGGCACCTGCAGCAATCTTGCGTGCACCTCATTCACCGATTCGGCGGTGAGGGTTTCTTCGGCATAGGCGACAACCTGGCCGCAAACCTCTTCATAAATGGGGTAAAGCAACGGGCCCTTTTGGCTCAGGTCGATGTCGAGCAAGGTTTGGAAGCGGCTACGGGGCAACCAGATTTCTTCGGCGAGCACCGGCTCCACTTCCAGCAGACGCACCCGCACCAGGCGAATCACCGGCGCATCCACCGGCAACCCCAGCGCCTGGGCCACCGCCGATGGCGCGGCCACCGGTTCCACGGACAAGATCCGGCTCTCGGGGACCCGGCGTTCACCAGAAGCGCTTTGAAAACGGAAGAAACGGAACAACGACGACTGAAACTGCGGCCGGCGAATGAAAGTACCGCGCCCCTGCTGGCGCTCCAGGATGCCCTCGCTGACCAGCGCATCGATGGCCTTGCGCACTGTGCCGGTCGACAACTGGTACTCCGCTGAAAGGACGACCTCGGTCGGAATCGCCTCCCCCGGGCGCCAGCGGTTATTGGCGATCTGCTCAGCCAATTGGTCACGCAAACGTTGGTAAAGCGGCAGACGGACATCGCTGGAGAGAGAGCTCATTGACCTTATTCACCTTGTTATCTAGTCATATATATGAATATGAGCGACGAGTATTTACCCAGGCTCGATGGCTGTCAAGAAGTGCCAGGGTGTCTCGTTGACGAATGGTGAATCCAACTACGCAGCCGCCCGCAATCTGCCGGGCGGCGTGCGGCCAACTCAGTTGAGATGAGCCTTGAGCTCAGCCCCGGCCTGCCTCATCGCGGCCTTCACTTCCGGTACCTGGCTCAGCGGATTGAGCAAGCCATAGTCATGAATCATTCCGTTGTAACAAACCGCCGTGACCTCCACGCCGGCAGCATCGAGCTTGCGGGCATAGGCTTCGCCCTCATCCCGCAGAACATCGAGCCCTGCGGTCTGCACGAGGGCCGGTGGCAGCCCTTCCAACTGATCGAGGCTTGCCTTGAGTGGCGAGGCATGAATCTGCGTACGCTCGTTCGGGTCTGCCGTGTAGCTATCCCAGAACCAAGTCATCATGTTCCTGGTGAGGAAGTGCCCTTCGGCGAATTGCCGGTATGAATCGGTATCGAAGCTCGAGTCGGTTACCGGCCACAGCAGCAGTTGGAAGCGAAGCTTCGGCGTGGCTTTTTCCTTCGCCATCAGGCTCACGACCGCCGCCATATTGCCTCCGACGCTATTGCCGGCCACGGCCAATCGCTTGCCATCCACGTTGATCTCCTGACCATGCTCGGCGACCCATTTGGTCGCGGCGTAGGCTTGGTTTATCGCGGTAGGGTAATGGGCTTCGGGAGACGGCGTGTAATCGACATACACCGCGACGGCGCCCGAAGCGACGACCAGGTCGCGAATCAATCGGGCATGGGTCGGGTAATCCCCCAACACCCAACCACCGCCATGAAAAAACATGAACACGGGCAGCGGCCCCTTGACCTTCTGCGGCCGTACAACCGTCAACTTGATCGCCTTGCCGTCGGCCATGATCGTTTTGTCACTGACCTCGATGCCCGACATATCGACCTGAACCGACTTCTGGGCGCCGGTCAGGACCGCACGCGCCTCCTGCGGGCTCAACTGCTCGAGAGGTTTGCCACCCCCTGCCGCCAACGCGCTCAAGAACGCCTGGGTCTGATGCTCAGGTACCGGATTCGCGGCAGCCATGGTTGCCCCCACAGACAGCGCGATCATTGCGGGCACAGCTTTCGATAGATGTTTCATGTTTGCTCCTGGAGCGATGGGTTTTATGTGAAGCGATTGAGGTGGCCTTCCCTGACTCAAACCAGGCGAGCTCCACCGTCAACATTGATCGTGGCGCCGTTCATGAAGCCGTTGCTCATCAGGAACACCACCGCCGCACCTGCTTCGTCAGCGGTCCCCAGGCGATGCAGCGGCAGGGTCCGCTCAAGTGCAGCAACGAAGCCATCGCGCGCGTCCCCCATGGCCTTAGCGAGGATGGGGGTATCGATCGGACCGGGTGACAGCGTATTGACGCGGACAGGCGCCAGCTCCAGGGCGAGACCACGGGCAAGGGCTTCCATGGCGGCAGATGCGGCGGCAAGCACGGCGGTACCGTAGGCATTCGGGCGATCCGCCAGAGAACCGGAAATGAAGGTCACCGAACCATCCCGGGAGAGGCGATCCCCCAGGGCCCTCAAGACATGGATCGCGGCCCAGATTCGCTCGTCAAAGGCGCGACGCAGGTAGGCAATGTCCGCATCCAGGGTCTTGCCAGCCACAAAGGTTCCGGCCAGGAGCACCAGGTGGTCCACTTTTTCGATATCCGACAAAGCGTCATACAGGGTTTCACTTTGGGTGACGTCCGCAACCCGCCAGCTTTCAAAACCATGCTGCGCAGCAATCTTTTGCGCGCGGACGGCGTCCAGGCCCACTACACGGACCTTGCCTCCAGATTGTTTCGCCTGGATGGCAGCAGCCAGACCGATCCCGGAGGTGCCGCCAAATATGACGATACTCTTACCCGTCAAGTCGCCCGCTCCGCTTATGTTTGTCGAAAGAATGGATTTCATTTGATTTTCCTCATGCACGGGTTATCAGATTGAGCAACTTGCCAATCTGCTTCGAATAACCTCACTAGTTACCTGATCGGTTGCGTAGCCAACTGGATACTGCCTGGGCAAATGCTTCAACGTCTTTTCCGCTACCGGTAATGATCCACTTCAACATCACGACATCATCAGGGACGAAAATCGCCCCATAACTTGCCAACTTAACCATCAACTCGACCGACTCACCGCCTGCGGCCTGTTTACCAACCAGAACACCCGATTGAGCGAGAACAATGGCGCCCAGCCCTAGCCCCGCAATTAACTTGCGCGCCTTGTCGAAACGTTGAAGTTCAGCGATGACTTTTATATCGTCCCACAGGTAGTCTTTTGTACCGACCCCATCCATGACCGCCACCGCATCGAAACATTCGCTGTGCAGCTCTTCCAGATCCTCGGCTTTAACATCATCGAATGTCATTACACCGACACGGCAAGTGTCGGCAGAAAAAATCCTGAGGTCATATTCCTTACGCCACACCCCCATACAGGTCACCAACATCGCGACGTCAAGCCGCTGTGGCGGGACAATAATGGCTAAACTTTTCATCATGGTGTCCTTGCAAACGCAGCCCTGACTGGGCGTGCCACTTAAGAAGCACGTAGGCATCGGGTAACGCTGCCCCTTTCAGCCACTGCGCCGACTGCCGGGGTTGAAAGAGCATTGACCAGAGGACTTTTAAAATACAGCCGCCCAAGGGCTTAGGAGCTAAACCGTAGCGGTTTAAATGGTTCCAACCCAAGACTGCCAGGGCCTGATGTTACTTACGCAAATTTTGTGCAAGTGTTAAACCTCTCGGCCTATTCCTTTTCCGGCGATCAAGCAAATATGATCAAGCCGCGCAGTGAGTCGCGCACGACGCCTTATATGTAACCGGTTTTTTCAACCAGCGGCGCCGTTCCAATCAACTACATTACGCCTGCGGGGTGTTAAATGGACAGGACCATGGCGAGGCATCGGACCTTATACAGTTACAATCAAATCAGTATTCGCTTCCCTATTCTCCCCCCGCTGTCTTGTCCAGAAATCCAAGCAGCCCTGGCACATATTGCACTTCTTCCCGGATGTCTTGATTACGCGCTGACGTGCCGGGAACAAGAGGTCTTCCAGTGGTCGATTTCAGGCATTTGGGTGAACGAAGAGGACCGGCACCGTCATTATCGCAGTGAGCAGATACAAGTCTTGTTTCGCTGCCTCATCCAGCGAAACGCTTCGTTGATCTGCTGCAGCGAGGGCCAAACTGAACATCTCTGGTCAACCTGCCTTGGCAAACAGTTAGCCGTAAGGCAACGCTAGCGATGAACATCCCTGACCACTTCGATCAGCGAATCCCAAGGCGTGGGTGCAGGGAATATCTCCTGCAGGAATTCCAAAAATGCCTTGACGTTCGGACTGCCCCGTCGGCTCTCTGGCCAGAGAGCGGTAATGGTGAACCTGTCCACGGCGAATTCCGGGAATACGGGGACCAGTTCGCCCCGCTGGACATAAGGTGCAGCCACGTAGGTCGGAGAAATGCCTATGCCTGCGCCTGCCGCGAGCACCACGGCGACAGCATCGCTGACATCAATGATCATGCTGGCGTTGGGCGTAATCTCCACCACGCGCTCCCCTACCTGAAACGGCCAGCGCAGGGCCTGCCCAGTGCTTTGATAGCGAAGTTGACGCAGTCGTGATTGACCAGATCGTCGATGCTGCGCGGCATGCCTTTCCTGGCAAGGTACGCTGGCGAAGCGAAGGTGCAGATTCGATGAGGACCGAGCGGCCTGGAAACAAGCCTTGAATCAGCCAGGTTTCCGACGCGAATCGCTACGTCGATGCCCTGTTCGATGATGTCTGCAAATTGATCGCCTAAACGCAAGTCCACCGTCAGTTCAGGGTAGCGTTCACGGAACGCCGGGAGCGCTGGCGCGAGGATGTTGACACCGATGGGCAGGGGCGCAGTCACCTTTAACGTCCCGGACGGTTCTCCTCGCGCTGCAACGGCGGCCTGCTCGATCTGTTCCACTTCGCGAATCACACGCAAGGCACGCTCGTAGAGCTCGCGCCCTTCCGGTGTCAGGACCAATGCACGGGTGGTGCGACTGAAAAGCCGCAGTCCAAAGTGTTCCTCCAATCGTTGGACACTTTTACTGACGGCCGAAGGCGATACGGAGAGATCCCGGGCAGCAGCCGAGTAGCTACCCAAGGATGCCGTGCGTGCAAACGCTATGAGACCGGTCAATCGGTCTAGACCCATTTGTGCTTTCATGGAACAAGAATACGCATTGCAACGCCCCATTATCAAACTGGTCGCAGGGAAGCCTTCGAAACACGACTCCCACCCATTTGTGCCATTGCGGCACGTCTGATTTTCCGTTGAAGCAGGTTTCAACGACCTGCGTAAATCCCTATGTTGTCGCCGTGCGCCATGCCGTCTTTGCGGGTCTGAAAGCGCCTCTGTGGATACCAGGCAAAGGGTGCTCGGGAAATGATAAGAATTAATGACCTCGCCATTTTTGTGCGAGCGGCGACCGTTGACAGTTTTTCGGTCGTGGCACGGGAAATGGATTTGTTTCCTGCGCAAATAAGCGCCGCCATCAAGCGCCTGGAGTGCGAGCTCGATACACGCTTGTTTGCCCGCTCCACTCGCAGCCTTCGACTCACCGCTGAGGGGGAACGCTACCTGCCCTATGCCCGGGACGTTTTGAATACGCTGAATGAGGGAAAAGCGGGACTGCAGCAAAGCGACCCGCAACTGCGTGGGGTCTTGCAAATCGCCAGCGCCTCGGACTTCGGAAGAAATGTCCTGCTGCCCTGGCTGATCGATTTCCGGCGGGACAACCCTGGCCTGGTTCTTCGAATCATGCTTTCAGACCAGGTTTCGGACATATTCCGCGATCCGATAGACGTCGCGGTCCGCTATGGCACCCTACAGAATGCGGACTTCATCTCCATGCCGCTGGTACCCGCCAACCGCCGGGTAGTTGCAGCCTCACCTGCCTATCTGGATGAGCATGGACGGCCTGAGACCGTGCAGGATTTAATCGGGCACGCTTGCCTGCGTTTTCATTTGAACGGCAAGCTGTACGACCGGTGGATATTCCCCAAAGAGCCGCAGAGCGATTGCATCATCATCAACGGTCCAGTGCTGAGTGACGATGCGGATGTCATTCGACGATGTGCGATCGCGGGAGAAGGCATCTTGTACAAATCGTGGCTGGACATTTGCGAGGACGTACGGGCTGGAAGGCTGGAGGTCTTGCTGCCTGACGTCGCGGGCGAGCCTTATCCTCTCAACTTCGTTTGCCCCCATCGAAAGCAATTCACTCCCGCCATACGCACGCTGCACGCCTACTTGAAGGACCGGTGTGAAATGCTGTTGAAGGAACCTTTGTAGCCCTGTGCTGAGTGAGTGCAGCGTCCGGTGCCGCACCTGAGCGCAATTAACAACGTTTAACTCGCACGCTCGCGCCCCGCGCCCAAGAATGAAGCCCTCTGCCAAGACCTGTTTTCTCAAGCGGGGAGCTGCCGGCCCATCTTGCGGTGCGCCGGACATTTCCCTGCTGGCTACGGGTAGTACCGCCCCTTCGCCCGCCCAATTTCACATGGAAATGAAGCATGTTGCCTGCACCCCATCACTCAACCGCCGCCCTGAAGCCACTCTGGCTGCTTGCCCTGCTCACAGGCAGCGCCGCACCGGCGATGGCAGCGGAACTCGCGCAAAGCACACCCGGCTTTCTCGACGGGGCGACGCTGCAAGTCCTCAGCCGCAACTTCTACCTCAACAATGACTATCGCGCCCCGACCCCGGCAGGCAAAAGCTACAAACAGGAATGGGCCCAGGGCTTCATCGCCTCGTTCGAGTCCGGCTTCACCCCCGGCACGATCGGCGTAGGCATCGATGCCCACGGGTTCCTGGGGTTGAAACTGGACGGCGGCAAGGGGCATTCCGGAACGGGATTATTGCCGCTGGATGAGGATGGGCGAAGCGAGGAGCATTACTCCAGCGCGGGCGGCACGCTGAAATTCAACACCTCACGCACCACCCTGGCGGTCGGCGAAATGACCGTGCAGAGCCCGGTATTCGATACCGCAGACAAGCGCCTGCAACCCGAATACGCCAGCGGCCTGCTGCTCTCCAGCCGCGAATACAACGGGCTCGACCTGCAGGTGGGCCACTTCAGTGCGTTCAAGAATCAGGACGCCTCGACCAGCAAGGGTGATTTTTCCGGGTACGGCGCGACGACGCGCAGCAGCGCCATCGACTTCATCGGCGCCGACCTGTTTACCGGGCAAGCCCTGGGCGGCGCGCTCTACGCCTCCGAACTGAGCGATACCTGGCGCCAGTACTATGCCAACCTGCATGCCACCCTTGGCGAACTGTTCCTTGACGGCAACCTGTACCACACCCGCGACTACGGCAAGGCCAACGCCGGGGCCATCGACACCACGGCCTATAGCCTGAGTGGCAAGTACCGGCTCAACGCCCAGGCGTTCACCCTGGCCTATCAGAAAATCAACGGCGACACGCCCTTCGATTTCGTCGGCGGCGACTCCATCTACCTGGCCAACTCGATCAAATATGCCGACTTCAACGGCCCGGGCGAGCGCTCATGGCAAGCGCGCTACGACCTCGACCTGGACACCTTGGGCATCCCTGGCTTGAGTTTCATGGCCCGCTATGTGACTGGACGCGGGATCGACGGCAGCCATGCCCCCCAAGGCGGTGCCTACAACCCGTTCGATACCGACACCGGCACTTACAGTCCGCAACAAGGTGCTGGCGGACGCCATTGGGAGCGCGACCTGGACCTGCACTACATCGTGCAGTCAGGTCCGGCCAAGGACCTGTCGTTGCAACTGTCCCATGTCACCCATCGCGCCAACAGCGCCCAGGCCGGAGACGACATCGACCGGCTGTATATCGTCATAGAGTACCCGCTCAAGCTGGGGCCGTTCTGACCCTCGCACGTCAGGAAACCGAAGGTCGACGAACCCGCTCAGCGCCAGCCTCTTGCCCATGTTCCATACATCCGCGAATTACTTGCGCGAGGCCTTCTCGGTCATCCGAGTGGCACGTATGCTCGCCTCTTCGGCGGTACGTTGCGCCTGCTCGGCCATTATCTGCGCCTGCTCAGCCTTCCTGTAGGCCTCATCCGCCCTGAGCCTTGCCGTTGCGGCGTTATTTTCCGCCGATTCCAGTCGGGCCTCCACTTCCTGGGCAAGCTTATTGCTGCACCCGGCGGTGGTTGCCAGAAAAAAAATCATTAATACGACAGGCAAATATCTATTCAGGGCCATGGTTATTTCCTCGGTCTAGCGCTGCAGGAAAAACGTCTAACAACTGGCTTGAGTATCTGACACCCCCCCTTGCCCACTCTGATCTTTGTCAACTGTATGGCTCGTCCAACGCCGCACATGGGTTCACTTCGTCCTGTAGACCGATAGTGAAGGTATGCAACCCATCCATTGCGCCCCCACTGCGCCAATCGACAATCGGTATCGCTTTAGGCGACAAAAAACAGGAATGGACGAGTTGTTCTTCTATGCTTGCTCTCCTACTAAAGGAGTTTTCCCCATGGACGAGTCCGAACCCCGACTCCTGGGGGTGCATGCCCTCAAGACCCCTTGCTCGAACTGCAGCGTGCTTGAACTGTGCCTGCCCATTGGCCTGACGGGGGGTGAAGTCGAGCGCCTCGACAGGCTGATCACCCGGCAGGTGAAGGTCAAGAAAGGCGCAGCGCTGTATCGCACCGGCGACCCACTGCGCTCGCTGTATGCAGTGAGATTGGGCTTCTTCAAGACCAGCGTCCTTTCGGTAGACGGTCGCGAACAGGTCACTGGTTTCCAGATGCAAGGCGAAATGCTTGGCCTGGACGCTATCAGTACCGATCACTACGCCTGTAATGCCATTGCCCTGGAAGACAGCGAAGTCTGCCCGCTGCCTTTCAACCGCCTGGAAAAACTGGCCCACGACTTGCCGTCGTTGCAGCACAACCTGAACAAACTCCTGAGCCAGGAAATCGTGCGCGACCACAGCATGCTGTTGATGCTCGGCAACATGAACGCCGACGAACGCCTGGCGGCGTTTCTATTGAACCTATCCCAGCGGCTCAACATGCGAGGTTATTCCTCCAGGAAATTTGTGCTGCGCATGAGCCGCGAAGCCATCGGCTCCTACCTGGGCCTGCGCCTGGAGACCATCTGTCGGGGAATCGCCCACCTGCGCCAGGAGGAGCTGGTGGACATGCATGGGCGCAATGTCACGATTCTGGATTTGCCTGGTCTCAAGCAAAAATTCGCCGGTTGTCATCGTCATTCGGAACGGTGATACCTGCTCTGCATGACATCTGATCTACATCAATACCACTCAACGCCTCCAAGCCGAAATTAAGACTCAGCGTTCGAACCTTTGCATCGACGAAGGTTACCGAACCTCCCGTCTCATGGAGGCCTTGATCATGGCAACGCACCTGCAAGGTACAAAACCGGTCATCCCGACCGTCACACCTCACCCTTCGGCCGACAGCTTGCGAAAGGTCGAGGCCAGACGCCTGTCGCTGGGTTTGCCGATCGCTCGCTCAACGGGCCATGACGGGACGGGTCGTCAATGGTTTGGGCTGGAGCCTGCTGCTGGTGATCTGGGTGGCTCCGGTACCTGGTCATCAGGCCAAGTACCCGCCCGGACATCACCAAAGAGGAAAATCAAATGTCCAATTCAGTGAAAAAAATGCCGGTCAAAACCGAAGAAAACGCTCCGCATCCCGCCAAGGCTCAGCTCAGGCATCCATTTGAAAAGCTCCGCCAGCAGGTGGATCGCCTGTTCGATGACTTCAACCGGGGCACAGGGCTTTCGCCCTTCAGTCGCGGATTGTTCGATGTCGAACCCTTCTGGCGTAGCGAGTTCTTCACCAGCAGCCTGCCGGCCGTTGACATCAGTGAGAAGGAAGAGGGCTTTGAACTCACCGCCGAGTTGCCCGGCATGGATCAGAAAGACATCGAAATCCGTCTGGCCAACGGCAACCTGATCATCAAGGGGGAGAAAAAAGACACCAAGGAAGAAAAAAGAAAGGGTTATCACCTGTCCGAGCGCCATTATGGCTCCTTCGAACGCGTGTTCAACCTGCCAAAAAGCGTCGACAGCGACAAGATCGAAGCCCAGTTCAGCAAAGGCGTGCTGACGCTGACACTGCCTAAAAAACCGGAAGCACTGAAAGCGGAAAAGGTCGTGTCAATCAAGGCCGATTGATCGCTTTGAACCCTGCCCCTCGCCGGCCAACGACGAGGGGCTTTTCTTGCCTGTGCTTATTTCAGGCCGAATGCGTCGTTGAAGCTGCCAGCCCCATTGCCTGGCGGATGATCCGGTCATTCAGCTTCAAGCAGCGAAAGAATGTCCAGCGAGGTATCGAGGCGGTGACATGCAAGTGCACCCCACGGGCCGCCGCCAGGGCTGCGGTGTGATGCAGGGCGAATGACGTTGTGCCAGGTTGAGAATCAGCAACAGGCTGTGGGTACCGGCTCA
Organism: Pseudomonas sp. NFACC13-1; assembly: GCF_900104425.1. NCBI lineage: Bacteria > Pseudomonadati > Pseudomonadota > Gammaproteobacteria > Pseudomonadales > Pseudomonadaceae > Pseudomonas > Pseudomonas sp. NFACC13-1. The sequence goes on from NZ_FMXV01000002.1 coordinate 318,840, forward strand.
TGATGGATCTTCCAAGTCGGGCTCGAACGCCACGGCGCAACGTCGATGCCATGAGGCATGTTGGCCGTCATAGCGGCGTCGGCGTCCAGCGCCAATTCAAGACTTCGGGTATGTCCTGCCCATGCTCGATGAGGTACAGCTGGTGCTTTTCCATGGTTGCCCAGTAGCGATCCCGAGCGCTGTCCACCAGCGGCTGCAACCTTGGCACACGCTGGATGACATCGAGCGCCAGTTGGTAGCGGTCCAGGTGGTTGATGACCGCCATGTCGAACGGCGTAGTGGTGGCGCCCTCCCCCATGAAACCGCGGACATGAAAGTTATCGTGGCCGCGACGCTTGTAGACCAGCCGATGGATCAGCGACGGATAGCCGTGGAAGGCGAAAATCACTGGCTTGTCCACGGTAAACAACCCATCGAACTCGGCGTCCGGCAACCCGTGGGCATGCTGTTGCGGCGGTTGCAGGGCCATCAGGTCCACGACATTCACTACCCGCACGCGCAGGTCGGGTACGTATTCACGTAGCAGCGTGACAGCGGCCAAGGTTTCCAACGTCGGCACGTCACCGGCACAGGCCAGCACCACGTCCGGGTCTTCGTCGTTGTTGCAAGCAAAGGCCCAGCGGCCGATCCCGATCGAGCAATGCCGAATGGCCGAATCGATGTCCAGCCACTGCCATTCCGGCTGCTTGCCGGCCACGATCACATTGATGTAATCGCGACTCTTGAGGCAGTGATCGGCAACGGACAGCAGGCAATTGGCGTCTGCTGGCAGGTAGATGCGCACCACATCGGCGCTCTTGTTCGCCACCAGGTCGATGAACCCCGGGTCCTGGTGGGAAAAGCCATTGTGGTCCTGGCGCCAGACATGGGACGTGAGCAGGTAATTGAGCGAAGCAATCGACGCGCGCCACGGGATCTGGGCTGCGGTCTTGAGCCATTTGGCGTGCTGATTGAACATCGAATCGACGATATGGATGAATGCCTCATAGCAGGAAAATAGCCCATGTCGACCAGTCAGCAAATACCCCTCCAGCCAGCCTTCGCACACTTGCTCGCTGAGGATTTCCATCACCCGGCCATCGCATGCCAAGTTCGTATCGCTTGCCTCCAGGGCCGCCATCCAGGTTTTGCCACTGACCTCGTACACCGCATCAAGGCGATTGGAGGCGGTTTCATCGGGGCCGAACAGACGGAAATTGCCTGCCCGCAGGTTGTGCTTCATCACATCACGCACGAAACCACCCAATACCCGGGTAGCCTCTGCCTGCACGCTGCCGGGCGCGCAGAATTGCACGGCGTAATCGGTAAACCGTGGCAATTCCAGGGGTTTGAGGAGCACGCCACCATTGGCATGGGGATTGGCGCCCAAGCGCCGATGTCCCGTCGGGGCCAACGCGGCAATATCCGGCAACAACGCACCGTTGTCGTCGAACAATTCCCGCGGTCGGTAACTCTGGAGCCACTGTTCCAGTTGCGTCAAATGCATGGGCAGCTCGAAGTGGCTCAGCGGCACCTGGTGGGCCCGCCAGGTGCCCTCAACCTGCTGGCCATCGACGAATTTAGGACCGGTCCAACCCTTGGGCGTGCGCAGCACCAGCATCGGCCAGAGCTGGCGTTCCAGGGTACGTTCCGACGAATCCGTGCGGGCCATGCGCTGGATTTCGCGAATCTTGAGCAACATGCCGTCCAGGGTCCTGGCCAGCTGTTGGTGCACCGCTTGCGGATCGTCGCCTTCGACAAAATAAGGATCGTAGCCGTAGCCATACATCAGGGCCGACAGCTCGTCTTCACTGATGCGCGAAAGCAGCGTGGGGTTGGCGATCTTGAAACCGTTGAGATGAAGAATGGGCAGCACGGCCCCATCACGCCTGGGGTTGAGGAATTTGTTGGAGTGCCAGCTCGCCGCCAACGTGCCGGTTTCGGCCTCACCGTCGCCGATGACGCAAGCCACGATCAGGTCCGGGTTGTCGAACACTGCGCCATAGGCATGGGCCAGGGAATAACCCAACTCCCCACCTTCATGGATGGAGCCGGGAATCTGCGCAGAGACATGGCTGGATAAGCCATAAGGCCAGGAAAATTGCCGGAACAGGCGCAGCATTCCGTTTTCATTCTGCTCCACCGAGGGGTAACACTGGGTGAAGCTGCCCTCCAGGTAACTCTGGGCGACGATGGCGGGGCCGCCATGACCGGGGCCGGTGATCAGGATCATGTTCAAGTCACGGGCCTTGATCAGGTGATTGAGGTGCACGTAAATCAGGTTCAGCCCCGGCGTCGTACCCCAGTGGCCCAGCAATCGCGGCTTGACATGATCGCGTTGCAGCGGTTTGCGCAGCAACGGGTTGTCCTTGAGGTAGATCTGCCCCACAGCCAGGTAATTGGACGCACGCCAGTAGGCGTCAATGCCTTCCAGCTGGTCAGGGCTGAGAAAATCGCTCATCACGTCCTCCGCAAAAAACAGGATTGGCTGGTAGAGCCCGTGCCCTGGGCTGATTCCATTGGCGGGTCACTTGAACCGTTATTCATGCCTGATTCTGGAGCGCGGAAACAAAGGTGACTTGATTTACATCAGAACCAGGGACACTAAGTTCGTACCAGCCCTTGCAACTGGAAGAGCGCCCTCAACCGACGCCAGCTGCAGGGCATTGCTTGATCAAGATGCAAGCCAGCGGTGTGTGCCGTACCGACTTACATCTGTTCGACGGTGAAGACGACGGATACGCGGGCACTGATCCAGATCAGAATCGATCGCCATGGCGGGCGTAGAACTGTACCGAATGCATAGCTTTTTCTCGCACCGCACGCGTACATCCGAGAGAGGATCGCACCATGCTCACTGTCAAAGACCACAACGAACGCGCCGCTGCCCTGTATGCCAGCATCAGTGGCAAACACTGGATCCAGGCACTCAAGGACGGCCGGCATGTCTTGATCCGCCCGCTAAGGGAGCAGGATCGCCAGCGCGAATACGACTTCATCATGCGCCTGTCACCAGAGTCCCGGCACATGCGCTTTCTGGCGCAGATCAATGAGCCAGGCGCGGCGTTGCTCGATCATTTGATGGACGTCGACTGCAAGACACGCATGGCCTACATCGCCCTGGTCCATGACAACGGCGAGTTGATCGAGATCGGAGTCAGTCGCTATTGCGCGACCCAGGAACACGAATGCGAGTGCGCGGTGACGGTCGCCGACCCTTGGCAACACCTGGGGCTGGGGACGTTGCTGATGGAGCACCTGATCGACACCGCGCGTAAAAATGGCTACCGCCAGATGTACTCCGTCGATGCGGCCAGCAATGCCCCGATGCGGGATTTGGCCCATAGCCTGGGTTTTGAAACCCACAGCGATCCCGACGACACCCGGCAGGTCATTCACCGGCTCTACCTTTAGCTCCGGACGCTGCACGGGGCCTTGGTATGGCCTGCCCCAGCGCACCCACCGCCATCAGCATGACGGTGAGCGTGCACAGGTTGCGCAGGTTGATTGCGTCATAAGGCCCGAGGAATCGATCCGGCGCCAGCGGGAGCACGACCAGCGCGGCGGCGGCATTGGCGAAGGCCAGGGTTTCAGTCATGGTTACGGCTCTCTGGCACTGCCTGCGGTTGTCACTCAATCCAGAGGTCCGAGCCGGTTCTCGCTCCTGCCCTGAGGCGACTGATCATGTCCAAACATAGCGCGATTGCCGCGCCGTTGCCGCCTTCGGTGCAACGCGTTGAAGCGTGTTTGATGCAAATCAAGTTACCGGGTGCCATGACGCTCATGATCGATGACAGACACCACGCCGCGCGAAATGTCGCCCGGCGCCAACAGGTCCTTGCCCGGGAGGTTTGTCATGTCTACGCAATCACGCTTGATGCTGGTCGTCTCGTCACTGATGGAACACAGCCCGGCGTTCGACCGGGCCGCCGCACTGGCCAGGGCCGAAGGCGCGGCGCTGCATATTGTCGCGTTTGACTACCTCGAAGGCCTGGCCACGGCGGGCCTGGTCAACGAGCAAGCACTGGAGCAGATGCGCCTGGGCTACATCGAGCGCCATCGGCAGTGGCTGGAAGAACAGGCCAGGCCCCTGCGCAACCTCGGTATCGAGGTCACGACAGAAGTGACGTGGGTCGAGCGCCCCTTGCAGGAAATCCTGGTCCACCTCAAGGAAGCGCCTATGGAGGCGCTGATCAAGTCGGTGGACCCTGAGTCATGGTTTTCCCGACTGATGTTCACACCGCTGGACGTGCACCTGCTGCGCGAATGCGCAGTTCCACTGCACTTCGTCAACAAGGTCAACCACGCTCGTCCGCGCAAGATCATGGCCGCCATCGACCCGTTCCATCAGGACGGACACTACGAAAGCCTCAATGACCGTATCCTGAGCGAAGCCAACAAGCTGGCCACCCGCTGCGACGCGACGCTGGAAGTCATCTACGCCTATGACCTTTCGTCCATTACCGCCGCCGAATACGGTTTCGGCAACGGTTCGATGTTCTTCTCCTCGACCCTGGCCCGCCAGCTCTACGAATCCCAGGGCGCCGCCTTCGATGCATTGGCCGAACGTAATGGCATCGCTCCGGACCAGCGACGCATGATCATGGGTGACCCGGCCAAGGTGCTGGCGAGCTACGCCGCGTCCCGTGACATTGATGTCATCGTCATGGGGCGCGTGCGCTACGGCAGCCTGGACAAGCTGATCGGCAGTACCGTGGAAAGCCTGCTGTACAAAATGCCCTGCAGCCTGTGGGTGATTGCGCCGCAGCGAGTTGGCTGAGGCACAACTGCGCGCCAACGGTACACCAATCTGACCACGCAATCGGTGCTCGCCACGTCGCTGACCGTTATCGCTTTGGTTGCCCTGCCAGGGGTGCTGGCGAGCTCGGCGGGCGCCTGGTCGTTGCCAGGTTGCCGGAACCCATCTGCAAAGATGGCTTCGTCCTTGTGTCGACGCTGGTAGCGGCCGTGCTGCTGGTAAAAGCCCTGGGTTGAATCGCATAGTGGGATATCAACGATTGTGTACCGGAGAACGCTGATGAATCTTGACTGGCTCAACTTTACGCCTTGGTCATCCCTTGCCGGCGGTATGTTGATTGGCTTGGCGGCCAGCCTGTTCGTGGTCGCCAACGGCCGGATCGCCGGCATCAGTGGGCTGATCGGCAGCCTGCTGCAGCGTGGCAGCGAAGGGCTGGGCGAGAAGGCTCTGTTTCTTCTGGGCCTGCTCGTCGCGCCGCCATTATGGGGCGTGTTTGCCACCTTGCCGCCGATCGAGTTCCAGAACGGCGGGTTCGGCCTCACTGTCGCGGGCCTGTTGGTGGGGGTCGGCACTCGCTACGGTTCGGGCTGCACCAGTGGCCATGGCGTGTGCGGCCTGTCACGACTTTCACCGCGCTCGATGGTCGCCACGGCGTGTTTCATGCTCAGCGGTTTCGCCACGGTATTCGTCCTGCGTCACGTGATAGGGGTTTGAACATGCGCAAACTGACGGCATTCATCGCCGGCCTGCTCTTTGGCTTCGGGCTGCTCCTGGCAGGCATGGCCAACCCGAAAAAAGTATTGGGTTTCCTGGACCTGGCCGGCGCCTGGGACCCGTCCCTGGCGCTGGTGATGATCGGGGCGATTGGCACCGCCATCGTCCCCCTGGCCTGGGCGCGCCAACAGACTCAGTCGCTGCTGGGCAGCCCCATGCAGTTGCCGGTCAAGCGAGAACTGGACCCACGCCTGATCGGTGGCAGCCTGGTGTTTGGTATCGGCTGGGGCATCGCCGGCATCTGCCCCGGCCCCGCGGTGGCCATCCTGCTGACCGGACACTGGCAAGCCTTTGTCTTCATGCTGGCCATGTTGGCGGGCATGTTGGTGTTCAGCGCCCTGGAAAACCGCGCGGCCATTGATCGGGAGGCAGCACGGCCGACGAGATAGTCGCCTTTCTCGCCGGACAATCTACGACCGATGCGCCTGCTTGAAGCACCCTACGAGGCCGGCCACCGGTCATGGCACCGGGTAATCGCTTAGAAGCGCCCTATTTCCATGGTCGCGCACAGCCCACCCTCAGTACGATTCTCCAAGCGTATGTGCCCCCCCAGTTGATCCGCGATGGTGCGCACGATCGTCAGCCCCAACCCGGCGCCCTGGTCGTTGCCACGACTGTAGAAGCGTTCGAAGAGCCGCTCACGCTCGGCCTCGTCGATACCCGGCCCCTGGTCTTCGACGGACAGTTCGTAGTGATCGCCCTTCCTGGCCAGGCGTACGGTGATCGTGCCGTTGGCCGGCGAAAAATTGGCCGCATTGGTCACCAGGTTGTTCAAGGCGATGTCCATAGCCACCGGGTCGATTCGAACCGGACCGATGTCATCGCTGACATCCAGCACCGGCTCGAGCCCCTTGCTCAACAACCAAGGCGTCATTTGCACCAGGCTCGCCCGAACCGTGGTGGCCAGGTCGATGACCGCAGGCGTCGGAACGCCTGCCTGCGGTTCGAGCCGCGCCATGGTGAGCAATTGGTTGACCAGGCGCGTGGTGCGGTCGACCCCGGCAATCAGGTGTTCCAGGGACTCGCGACGGCTTTGCTCGCTCCCCGCCTCCATCAGGTTCTGTGCATGCACCCGCAGTACGGCCAAGGGCGTACGCATTTCATGGGCGGCGTCGGCGATGAAACGCCGCTCACGGCCCATCACCTCCTGGATCTGCGCCAAGACACGGTTGAGTGCCGCCTGCATGGGCTCAAGCTCCGTAGGGAGCGGCATCATTTGCAAGGGTTCCAGGGAGCCGGGATGCCTGGCGCGCAACTTCGCCGCCATATCGACCAGGGGCTTGAGCCCCCAGCCGATGGCCAGCCAGATCACTGCGGCAAGCACCACGCTACCTATCAGATTGGGCACAACGGTGTGACGAACAATGCGGTCGACCAGGTCGGCACGCACGTCGTCGCGCTCGCCCACCCAGATCTTCAAGCCGTATTGCGCGTCGTCCAGGACAAACGCCCGCCACTTACGGCTCTTCTGGTCCACGATGTCACTGAAACCGGGTGTGCCCGGCGGTGAGGTGAACGACGGTGCGCTGGAGGTATGAACCAGCACCGAACCTTGTGAGTTCCAGACCTGGAAAGCGATCTTGCTTTCATAGGGATGACCGTCGACTTTAGGCATCGCCTGCCCCAACGCCGAATTGAACGCCTGATACAGCTCGGCGTGTTCCTTGCTCGCCATCGGCATGCGCATCACACCCTGCAGCAGCCGGGCATTTTGCGCCAATTGGGCATCGTAGACCTCGGCGATTTCGTGGTTGCTGTCATGCAGGTTGAATACCGTGATGATCAACAGGCCAAGGAATAGCAAGCCGAGGATCAACGTGAGGGTACGCCGCCGGATCGAACTCATCGACGCTCCTCCACCAGGTAACCGACACCGCGAATGGTACGGATCAGGTCGGCGGAGAATTTCTTGCGCAGGTGATGGATGTGCACTTCCAGCGTGTTGCTCTCGGCCTCCTCGCTCCAGCCGTAGAGCAACTGCATCAAATGATCGCGAGTCATGACGCGGCCCGGCGGCGAGAGCAGTTCATGGAGCAGCTGATATTCCTTGGGCGTCAGGGCCACCGGCTTGCCCTGGTAACTGACTTGCTGGGTGCCGGGGTTCAGGCTGATGCCGGCGTGTTCGATCAACGCCTGGGCGCGGCCGGCGCTGCGGCGCAACAAGGCCCGTAGCCGGGCCTTGAGCTCCGCCAGGTCGAAGGGTTTGACCAGATAGTCGTCAGCCCCGGCGTCCAACCCGGCGATGCGATCCTCGGTGGCATCCCGGGCGGTGAGGATCAGCACCGGCAGGTTGGAACCACTGTCACGCAAGCGCCGCAACACCTGCAGGCCGTCCAAGCGTGGCAAGCCAAGGTCAAGCACCGCCAGGTCGAAAGTCTCACTGAGCAGCGAATGCAAGGCGCTGCTGCCGTCCTGCAACCAGTCGACGGTATAGCCTTCGCGACTCAGGGCCTGATGGATGCCCTCCCCCAAGGCCACATCATCCTCGATCAGTAATAAACGCACACGCGCTCCTGTCAGTTCAGTTGCTTGTTCACATCCACCAGTAACGCGTCGATCTCCTTGCGGCGCCCGGCATCGGCCGTTTCCCGACCCGGCCGCGGCGCCGCCTGCAAGGCTTTTTGCAGCGCTGCCTTGGCTTCGCTGTAGCGCTTCTGACGGTAGAGGTGATCGCCCCAAAAGTACAGGCTGTCGATGCCGTTCGGGTTGAGTTGCAACGCTTGCTTGAGCAATTGCTCGGCCTTGTCCGAGTCGCCGAAACCCAGGGGCCAGCCCGGCACCCGGTCGTAGAGTGCGCCGAGGCTGGTGTAGGCCGAGCCTTGCAGGGCCTTGGGGTCCAGGGTCAGGGCTTTTTCCAGGTCGCCCTTGGCGTCCTTGACCTTGCCCAGCGCACCGAGCCCACCCTTGGCACCGGCCCAACTGCTGTTGACGATGCCGGACCAGATCCATGCTTCGGCCACCGATTGGCGCTCCTGCTTGAATGCCGAGGCCTGGGTCGCGAGTTTTTCGAACGCGTCGGCGCGTTGGCCTTCGGGCACTTCATATTGAATGTGGGCCCAGCGCTGCTGGATGTCGCTGAGACGTTGCTGGTCGGCCGCCTCCAATGCCCAGACGCTTTGGCTCAGGGTGCCGATCAATAGGCAAGCGAGAATTTTTTTCATGGCTTGAGGTGCTCGTTTTCAGGTTTGCGACTGAGGCGGCGCACCAGTGGCAATTGCTTGCGCAAGCCACGGTCCACCAGATTGGGCAACAGGCTGTTAAGACCGACGAAAAAGCGTTCAGGCCAGCCCAGATACAGCTCGCGCCGGTCGCCGATAATGGCGTGGATCACCGCCGCCGCCACGGTTTGCGGGTCGTCGACGCTGGCCTTGAGGGCCTGGTTGAGCGCGTCGGCTGCCGGGCTGTTCATCGAGGTTCGGGTGGCCCGGGGCGCCACGTAGAGCACTCCGACACGGGTGTCGGCCAACTCCCGACGCAAGGCTTCGGAAAATCCGCGCAAGGCAAACTTGCTGGCGCAGTAGCTGGCGTAGCCCGGGTAGCCGATTGATCCATAGGTCGAACCGACGTTCACCACCATCGCGCTGTCGGCGTGCTTGAGCAGCGGCAACAGTATTTTGGTCAGGCAGATCGGCGCACTGATGTTCAGCGCCAGCATGGCGTTGATCTCGCTGTCGTCGAGCTGTTCGAGCATGGCGAAGTGGTTCACGCCGGCGGCATTGATCAGCAGGTTGAGGCCGCCCTGGGCCTCGGCGGCGACCAACACTTTGCGTCGGTCAGCGAGGAAGGTCAGGTCGGCTTCGACCCAGCTCAAGTGCTGCGGATAACGCTCCAGCAACGGCTGCAAGGCTTCGCGATGCCTGGCCACGGCCAGCACCCGCGCGCCACTGGCGCACAGGGCAGCGGCAATGGCCTGGCCGATTCCACCGCTGGCACCCGTCAGCACGACACGCGCATCACACAGGCGCATGTTGAGGCTCCCCGTCACGAGGCAGGCCCCGGAACATATCGGTGTACAACCGGTACACCACCTTGGAGGCATGGATCACCGCAGCCTGGTCCGCCGGATCGTCCAGGCGGTTCATCAGGCCGCGATAAGTCTGCATATGCTCGATGTCGAGCGATCCATGGGAGCTGAGGTAACTGAACGCCGTGGGCGGCAGTTCCAGGCGCTGGCGGATGCTGTCGGCGGCATGGGTCGCCAGGGCGATACTGGTGCCTTCCAGCACATTGACCATGCCGAACAGGCCCACCGGGTTGCCTCGGGCGATCAAGTCATAGAGGTAACTGACCATCAGTTCGATGGGCAACGATGGCTGGCCGTTGCGCACCGCCTCCTTATCGCCACCGCACACGGCAATGTCATCCAGCACCCATTGCTCATGGCCGTACTCTTCGTCGATGTATTCGCACACGGCCTTGCGCAGCCATTCCAGGTGCGTTGGCAGGCGCGCCCCGCACGCCATCATCAACGGCACCGTATGGCGCACGTGGTAATACGCCTGAATCAGGAAGCCCCGGTAACTGGCCAGGCTGACCTGGCCGTCGAGGGCGTCGCGGATGATCGGCAGATTGAACAGGGTCTGGCGCTCTTGCTGGGTGGCTTCTTGCAACGTGTCAAAAAAACTCATGATGAGGATTCCTCGGACAAGACAGATGAAGTGAGCTGCGCGCGGTAATGCTCGACGATGGCCTCCCGGCGTGGTCGACCATTGGCGGTGAGCATGCCGTTGGCAGCGCTGAAGGGTTGGTCCAGGCGCGTCCAGCGATGGACCCGCGCGTAGTCGGGCAGCGTGTCGTTGGCCTTGGCCACGGCCAGCTCCAGCGTTTGATCCGTGCAGTCGGCACGGGCGGGCCAGAGCAGAGCATGGTTGTGCGGCAAGGCTTCGCCATAAACGAAGGCCTGGGCAATGTCACCGCCCTGGGTGAGTTCGGCTTCAACCCATTCGGGGTTCACATTGCGACCGAAACTGGTCACGAATTGGTGTTTCTTGCGACCGCGCAGGTAAAGGAAACCGTCCTCGTCGAACGCCCCCAGGTCGCCGCTGGGCCACCATTCGCTGGCGTGCGGTGGCTCACCCAGGTAACCGAGCAGCGTCGAGCCCTTGATCAGGACTTCGCCGTCATCGGCCAAGCGGACCTCCACATGGGGCAGCGGCTGGCCGACACTGCCGGCACGATGAGCCTGTGGCCGATTGAGGCACACCACCGAGGCGCATTCCGACAACCCATAGCCTTCAAACACCGGCAGGCCAACACGCTGGGCCCGCTGCAACAAATCGTGGGACACCCGTGCCCCGCCAACGGCGGCGAATCGCACGACGTGCGGGTTGAACATCTTTTGTTCGGCAGCCATGACCAACATCAGCAGCAGCTGCGGAACCAGGATCAGGCTCTGCGCCCGGCGCTCGGCCAGGCATCCCAGCAGCCGCGTCGGGTCGACCTCGCTGGCGCCCTGAATGCCGAGCGTCCTCTGGCTGGGCAGGCTCAGCATGGCACCGGCATACAACGCCGCGTAGCAGCCAAGGTTTTCCAGCAGAATCGCCAGGGGCAGTAACGCCAGGTGATGCCTGGCCTCGACCGGTTGGCTGGCCTGCTCCAGTTCGCGAGCCACCCGCAACAGGCTGTCGGCGCTCAGGCAGACGCCCTTCGGTGTGCCGGTGGTGCCAGAGGTGAACGTCAGCTTGGCGGTGCCTGCCGGCAGACGGCTCGGTCCGTCGAAGTGCCGTCGCCAGAACTCGCCACCATGCTGGTATCCGGCGGCTTGCAGTTGCGTTTCGAACGCAGGCTCGGCGATCACCCGCTCGGCCTGGCTCTGCTCCAGGCAGTGCCGACGTTGAGCCTGGCTGAAAAAACCGGGCAGGATGACGCAGGCCAGCCCTTCGAACAGCGCGGCAAGGTCCCATAGCATCGCTTCGATACCATTGTCCAGGGCCAGGGCGACAACGCTGATGTGTTCATCGCGCAGGCGTTGCTGGCGGTACACCACTTCGGAATAAAGCGTCGCGTAGTCGAGCTGCGAACCGTCGCCCCACAGTGCCACGGCATGGCCCCTGCGCTCGGCATGACCACGCAGAGTGCGCTTGAAGCGTTCCAATTCAGGCGACATGGCTGGTTTCTCCGAGGTCCGTCGGCAGTCCCAGGCGATTGAACACGCCGGTATTGCGCAGATGAATGAAACCGGCGCGGATGTTTCCGACATGAACCCACGGCTGGCTTTCGTAGTAACGCCCCCAGAGGTGACGCTCCTCGCCAAGGCGCTGCGGGTCGGCCGGGCACAGGGTCACGGGCTTGAGGCCCAGGCGATGGAAGCTGTTGACCAGGCCGATATTGCCAGTGAAGGCAACCCACTCCAGGCCGCCCATGGCCAACAGATAAGTGATCGCGATGATGCTCAGCCGGGCGCTGCCCGTGTCGCTGGCGGCCAGGTTGCCAACCTCGACGATGCCAGCGCGGTCCACCATTCGATCGGCGGCGGCACTGATCAAAGGCTCGATGGGGCTGTCCAGATAATGTTCGAGGAACAGCGCCCCCTGGGCGGCCCGGCGCACGCCAGAGGCTGCGCAGAGCGTGCCATGGACATCGTCGAGCCCGAACAGCTCCGGCATGAAGTGACGAATATCGGCACCGTGGACCTGGCGAAAACGCTGCTGGATGAACGCCTCGAACTCAGCTCGCCGGGCTTGTCCCGGCAACGCCCGGTGCAAGTGCCGAACCGGCGGGCCGGCATCGCCGAAGGCCAGCGGCAAGTGGATGTTCCAGTCAAAATCGGGCATGGCGCAACGTTCTCCCTCGGGCTATTGGGGAGAAGTATCGAGGCCGTTTCTTAACGAAGTCTGAAGATGGGAAGCTTGCGCATGCTTGAGAAATAATCCGATCAAACCTGGGCTGCCCTTGATCGTTCTTCCGTAGTACAGTAGGCAAAACCCGATAAATATCCACCTTTAGATGACCTGAAGTGCCAGGCCCCAATGTCAATGGACCCGCACAGCCGTCATCCTTCCACCGCGGCGGTAACTGCATGATCGACATCACCGAAGTTTCCATTGCCCAACTGCGCGCCGCGCTGGAATCGGGCCAGACCACGGCGGTAGCGCTTGTCCAGGCCTACCTCGCCAGGATCGATGCCTACGACGGCCCCGACACCCCCACGGCCCTCAACGCCGTGGTGGTGCGCAACCCGGATGCGCTGAAGGAAGCGCAGGCCTCCGATGCCCGCCGGGCCAGTGGCCAGACCCTCGGCCCGCTCGACGGCATTCCCTATACGGCCAAGGATAGTTATCTGGTCAAGGGGCTCACCGCCGCCTCCGGAAGCCCGGCGTTCAAGGACTTGGTGGCCTATCGCGATGCGTTCACCATCGAACGACTGCGCGCCGCCGGGGCCATCTGCCTGGGCAAGACCAACATGCCGCCCATGGCCAATGGCGGGATGCAGCGCGGGGTGTATGGCCGTGCGGAAAGCCCGTACAACGGCGACTACCTCACCGCGCCCTTTGCCTCCGGCTCCTCGAACGGTGCGGGCACGGCAACCGCCGCCAGTTTCGCGGCGTTCGGCCTTGCCGAGGAAACCTGGTCGAGTGGACGCGGCCCGGCGTCGAACAACGGCCTGTGCGCCTACACGCCGTCGCGCGGGGTGATTTCGGTGCGGGGCAACTGGCCGTTGACGCCGACGATGGACGTCGTCGTGCCCTTCGCCAGGACCATGGCCGACCTGCTCGAAGTGCTGGACGTAGTGGTCGCCGAGGACCCGGACACCCGTGGCGACCTGTGGCGGTTGCAACCCTGGGTGCCGATTCCGAGCGTCGAATCGGTTCGTCCCGCCTCGTATCCGAGCCTTGCCAGCAACCCGACGGCGCTGGCCGGCATTCGGTTCGGCGTGCCACGGATGTACATCAATGCGGACCCTGAAGCCGGCACCGCCGAAGCCCCCGGCATCGGTGGCCCGACCGGGCAGCGAATCGTCACCCGCGCCTCGGTGATCGACCTTTGGGAACAAGCCCGCAAGGCCCTTGAGGCTTGCGGCGCCGAAGTGATCGAAGTGGATTTCCCGCTGGTGTCCAACTGCGAGGGCGACCGTCCCGGCGCACCGACGGTGTTCACCCGCGGCCTGGTTTCCAAGGAGTTCCTGCACCATGAGTTGTGGGACCTGTCGGCCTGGGCATTCGATGACTTCCTGCGGGCCAACGGTGATCCGAAATTGAATCGCCTGGCCGATGTCGACGGACCGAAGATCTTCCCCCACGACCCGGGCACCCTGCCCAACCGGGAGGACGATCTGGCCGCCGGCATGGACGAGTATGTGAAGATGGCCCAGCGCGGCATTACGCCCTGGGACCAGATCCCGACGCTGCCCGACGGGTTGCGGGGGCTTGAAGCGACACGCCGGATCGACCTGGAAGACTGGATGGAGCGGCTGGGCCTGGACGCGGTGATTTTCCCGACCGTCGCCGACGTCGGACCGGCGGATGCGGATATCAATCCGGAATCTGCCGATATCGCCTGGAGCAACGGGGTCTGGGTCGCCAACGGCAACCTCGCCATCCGCCACCTGGGCGTACCCACGGTCACCGTGCCAATGGGCGTCATGGCGGACATCGGCATGCCCGTCGGGCTGACATTCGCCGGGCGTGCCTATGACGATTCGAAGCTGTTGCAACTGGCGTCGGCGTTCGAGTCGATTGGCTCCAAGCGCCGGGTCCCGCCTCGGACACCGCCATTGTCGGCTTGACCCGGTCCTTAGGGCTGCGCAGCGGCGCCCGACTCCATGCCTACAGCCGGAAATACTGCTGCATGGCACGGGCCAGCAGGCTAACGGCTTCGTCGTTGCGTGATGCCTGGGCGCGCATGAACACCACTTCATGCTCCGCGATCACCGGCAGGCCTTCGAGGATCCGCATGGCATCCGTCACCCGCCCACGGTCGATCAGGCTGATCGCCAGCCCGGCCTCCACACAGGCCTTGACGGCCTGGTTGGAGGGGCTTTCCAGGACGATGCGGGTCTTGCGTCCGCTTTGCCTGAGGGACTCCAGCATCGCTTGTCGATAAGGGCATTGCGCCGCATGCACCGCCAGCGGCAGCGGCTCCATCGAGGCCGCCGCCGTGTGGGCCGGCCCGACCCAGACCGGCGTGGTGGACACCAGCACTTGCACCTCTGCATTCGCCTGCCCCTTCGGCTGGGCGACCACCGCCGCCTGGAGCTTGCCGCGCTGCACCAGGTCGCGTAGCGCGTAACTTGGCGCAGTCTTGAGCTCCAGCACCACATTGGGCCACGCGGCGGCGAAGGTCGGGAGGATGTCGCGGATCACATGGTCTGCGTACTCATCCGGCACCCCCAAGGTGATACGTCCCGCCAAACGGGTTCCGTGCAGGTCGGCCAGCACCCGGTCATGGGTGCTCAGCAGCTCTGTCGTCGCCACGAGCAAACGCTGGCCCAACGCGGTGAGGGATACCGATTGATTGTCCCGGTTGAGCAACCGCCCGCCAGCGACCGCTTCCAAACGCTGGATATGCACGCTGACCGCCGCCGGGCTTTTGTGCAGTTGGTCTGCCGCCGCACTGAACTTACCGATCCGCGCCACCGCATGAAAAGTACGTATCAAGTCGATATCGAGTATGGCCGTCATGATTCAATCTTCGTGAACAACTGATGCATTACATTTTGATTTATTAGATTAGCCGGGTTTCGTAGCCTGTGGCCATGAACCCGAATAAGTCGATGACCTGCACTTCCCTGCCCCGGCCCGCCTGGTACTGGCTGATTCCATTGCCGTTGCTCGAAGCGGCATTGCTGGTGTCGTGGAGCTCGGGTTTCGTCGGTGCGCGCTTTTCCATCGATTACGCGCCGGCCCTGCTGGTGGTCTTCTGGCGGTGTGTCGTGGTCACGCTCGTCCTGTTTCCCTTCGTCGCCAGGTCGCTACGCCGGACCTCGCCCATCGCACTTTTGAAGAATGCCGGCATCGGCCTCCTGGCGATGGCGGGCTACCTGGGCGGCATCACCCAAGGCATTGCCCTGGGCGTGCCGGCGGGCCTGGCCGCGCTGGTCGCCGACCTGTTGCCGATGGGCATGGCGCTGCTGGCCGCAGGCGTACTCCGGCAACGACTGGCCTGGCAGGTCTGGACGGGGCTGCTGATCGGCCTGCTCGGCGTCGTTCTGGTAACCCAGGGCGCACTGGCGTGGGGCAATGCGCCCTTGTGGGCCTATGGCCTGCCGCTGCTTGGCATGCTCTCGCTCGCCGTCGCGACCCTGTGGCAGAAACACTTGCCCGCCGAACAATCGCTGGGGCTGCTGCCCAACCTGTGGCTGCAGTGTTGCGTGTCGGGCCTGGCCTTCGCCCTGGTCGAGGGCGCCCATGGCAGCCTGGCCCCGCTGCCCAGCACAGGCTTCGCACTGAGCGTATTGTGGACCGCGGGCCTGTCGACCATGGGCGGCTACGGCCTCTATTGGTTGTGCCTGCGTCGCGCGACCGCCACCCGCGTCGCCAGTGTCCTGTACCTCAGCCCGCCCATTACGATGCTCTGGGCCTGGGCCATGTTCAACGAACCGCTTTCCTGGCAGATGGTGGTGGGGATGGCGGCGTCCGGGATCGGCATCTGGCTGGTCGTTGGCTCCGAGACCCGGCAGGCTGCGAGAAGATAGCAAGATCGGTCGAGCGCATTGTGCTCGCCGGCCTCATGCTGGTGGCCTTTACTGGGAAAGACCATGACCGACACAAAAAAGCATTACCAATCCCGCATGCAGAAGGTGCTCGATTACATCGACCTGCACCTTGATGACTGCCTGGACCTGGACACGTTGAGCGGCGTTGCGGCTTTTTCGAAATACCATTTTCACCGGCAGTTCATCGCGACGTTCAGCTTGCCCTTGAATCGCTACGTCCAACTCGCGCGCCTGAAACGCGCCTCCTACAAACTGGCGTTTCGCGAACATGAAACGATTACGCAGATCGCCATGGACGCCGGTTACGCAGCGCCTGACGCCTTTGCCCGTGTATTTCGACAACGGGTGGGACAACCGCCTTCGCATTTCCGCAAGTCTCCCGACTGGCAGCGCTGGAACACCCTTTTCACGCCATTGCACACTGCGAGGAACCGCCTCATGCCCACGCCCTATCAGCCCAGTGACGTACGGATCCGTACGGTTCCTGCAACCCCCGTCGCCATCATGGAACACCGAGGCGATCCCTCGACGATCGGTACGACCCTCCAACGCTTCATTGCCTGGCGGCGAAGTGTCGGCCTGATCCCCTCGATCAGCCCGACGTTCAATGTATTTCACTCCGACCCGCGCACGACGCCGCCGCAAGACTATCGCCTGGATTTATGCGCGGGGACGGGCCGACCTGTCGTGCCGAACGGAGAAACGATCAAGGCTGGCAGTATTCCCGCCGGACGTTGTGCAGTGCTGCGGGTCGAAGGGGGCGCAGACAACCTCGAGCCCGCCGCGCTGTACTTATACAGGGACTGGTTGCCGGCCAGCGGTGAGGAGCCAGGAGATTTCCCCCTCTACTGCCAGCGTATTACGTTCTTTCCGGACGTTGCGGAGAACCAAGCCATTACCGAGCTCTTTCTGCCACTCAGGTGATCGGAAGCGGCGAACATCGCTTGTACGATCGGTAGGTCGGCCTTCAAGTGCAGGTCAACAATTACAGGATTTATACCTCGACAACGTGGGGCTCCAATTCATAGGCAACACCAATACATTGCATTGCATATCGGTCTTGGACGCTATAACCAAAGCGGCAGATGATGGCTTCAACCAAGCGACATCAACCCGATCCAAACCGATAGGAGCTACGCCATGCAACAGTCCCACGCCTACAACGACATCAGCCTGGCCCTGACCACCGAAGTACTGGATGCCAAGGCGCGCAAGCACCTTTCCTGGCAGGACTTGGCCGATGGCACCGGCCTGAGCCTCGCCTACGTCACCGCCGCCCTGCTCGGCCAGCATCCATTGCCGGAACGCGCGGCGAAGGTGATTGGCGGGAAGCTCGACCTGACCGCTGACTCGGTCGCCCGCCTGCAGATCATTCCCCTGCGCGGCAGCCTCGCTGGCGTGCCGACCGATCCGACGATCTATCGCTTCTACGAAATGATCCAGATCTACGGCACCACCCTCAAGGCACTGGTTCATGAGCAGTTCGGCGACGGCATCATCAGCGCGATCAACTTCAAGCTCGACATCAAGAAAGTCGAGGACCCTGAAGGCGGCTCGCGTGCGGTGATCACACTGGACGGCAAGTTCCTGCCCCTGCGTCCGTTCTGACCTGTCGCGATTCCCAAGGTGAAACCCACATTCCTGAATACAGCCTGGTCGGCGACAGCTGCACGAACTGATACTCGGCTGGGCAAACAACCCATTCATTGGAGGCAAGCAGCATGAAAGCGCTGATCGAAGGTTTCCTGAAGTTCCAGCAAGAGGTCTTTCCACAACGCACGGACCTGTTCAAACACCTGGCCACCACGCAACACCCGGGCACGTTGTTCATCACCTGTTCCGACAGCCGCGTTGTACCGGAGCTGCTGACCCAGCAGGAACCCGGCGAACTGTTCGTGATCCGTAATGCCGGCAATATCGTGCCGTCCTATAGCCCGCACCCGGGCGGTGTTTCCGCGACGGTGGAATATGCCGTCGCGGTGCTGGGCGTGAGGGATATCGTGATCTGTGGTCATTCCGATTGCGGTGCCATGACCGCCGTCGCCAAATGCGCCTGCATGAATCACCTGCCAGCGGTCAGCGGTTGGCTGCAACACGCCGAGTCGGCACGGGTCATCAATGAGTCACGGCCTCACGTCGATGACGCGGCGAAAGTCAGTTCGATGGTGCGTGAAAACGTCATCGCCCAATTGGCGAACATCCAGACGCACCCGAGTGTGCGGCTGGCCCAGGAGAAGGGCTTGCTCAACCTGCACGGCTGGGTCTATGACATCGAGACCGGCTCCATCGACGCCCTGGACGTCGACAATCGCAGCTTCAGGTCCTTGGCGGACAACCCCCAGGCGTGTGCCGTACCGGCCCGGACGGCGACTGCCGCGTGAGGGTCGCTGTTTTGTCTAGGGCAACTGCCCACCTCGATCACGGTGGCGAGGGCGCTTGCTCCCGCTGGGCTGCGCAGCGGCCCCAAAGCCATCCATCCCGTGCAACAGTGTCTCCATGAAAGCCACGGACGCCGCGCTGTGATAGTTGTTCTTGCGCCGCAACAGCGAAGCTCCACGCCGTGGCGCCGCGTCCTGCAGCGCCAGCTTGCGCAGTGCGCGCTCCTGGGTGGCGATGGGTTCCGGAAGAATGGTGGCGACGGACGAATGCCCGATCACTTCCAGCAACGTGCTGACCGAGTTGACCTCAATGCTCACCTTGGGCGTGATCCGAGCCTGGACGAAGTAGTCATCGATGCACGTACGGGTGGCAAAGTCCGGGCTCAACAAGGCGAACTCCAGTTGCCCGACCTGCTCAGCCGTCAGCGCGGCCTGGCAGTCATACAACGGGTGATTGCGCCCCACCATCAGCCCCAGGGTTTCGGTGAACGCCGGGATCGATTCGATATCGGCGCTCCTGACCTGATCGAATGCGATGGCGATGTCTAACGTGTCATTCGCCAAGCCCTCCTCGATATCAACCATCGACAATTCGAAGATTTGCAGATGGATATTCGGGTATCGCCCGCGGTAGTCACGCACCAGCGGCCCGACCAGGTAAGCCATGAACGTCGGGGTCATGGCCAGCCTCAAGCTGCCGCGGGACAGGTCCTTGACGTCATGCAGCGCGCGCTTGCCGGCGGCCAGTTCCACCAGTACCCGCCGGGCGCATTCGATATAGGCCGCCCCGGCGTCCGTGGGCCTGACCGTGCGAGACGTGCGGTCGAACAGACTCACCCCGAGGGTTTCTTCCAGTTGCCGGATCTGTTGCGACAGGGTCGGCTGCGACACGTGCAGCACCTCGGCGGCACGCGTGAAACCGCCGTGGTCAGCGACCGCCAACAGATAGCGCAAGTGACGTAGCAACATCGGAACCACCACCTGGAGCTTGGGTAATTGCGATGCATTGTATAGGGGACATGCCGCATCCACATCCGCCACGGGCTCAGCGTTGTGTTTAGCGGGTCGGCGTCAGCCTCAGCACCCGCATCACAAAAGCGCCCGCCTTCGCCAGCATGGCGCCGCTCGTACTGGGCTGGCACACGGCGTTCGAAACCGGTGCTGCGGACTCGCTGGCCAGGGCGCCCATCAACTGGGGCAGCAGGAATCCGCCTTCGTATTCTGGGTGAATCGCGACAGAGGTGTCCGACCAAGGGTTGCCGGTGCAGGTGACGTCGATCATGGGAAATCTCCTGGAGAATGGAGAACGCTGCGACGGCCCGAAACGGTCGATCGCTTCTGGGATCAGTTTCACTGGCGAACGGTTTTTAGAGAATGCCCAGGAGTCTGATGACTCGATTGCGTTATCTGAAACAATCGCCCCGGGCAGCCAAAAAAGCCCCGGAACCGTTGAGGGAACCGGGGCTTGGGACCGGCTATAAGTCACGCCGGCTTTTGCAGCGTGTCGTACGCTTCAAGCGAGCGCAGCGAGTAGATGTAGGCAGCCCCCGCATTCAACGAAATCGCAGTGGCCAGGGCCGCTGCGACCTCCTCACGGCTCGCCCCCGCCTTGATCGCCGCATCCGTGTGGGCGGCGATACAACCGTCGCAACGGGTGGTCACGGCGATGGCGATCGAGATCAGCTCGCGGGTCTTGGCATCGAGCACGTTGTTTTCGCTGGCGGCTTCCCCGAGCGCCATATAGGCCTTGACCATTTTCGGGTTGCTGCGGCCCAGCGCGCCAAACGCTTTCTGAATGGTGGGCAACAATTCGGACCAGTTATTGAACATGGCATTAACTCCTGAGTGGGTTGGGTGTACTGTTTTGACGCCCTCAGTTTTTCACCCTGGCGCCACTCGGTTTTGCTCAATCCGCTCAGTTTTTTTGGCGAAACGCTCAAATGAATGCGATCGATAAACTCATCAGCCTGGCCAACGTTCGCGGCAGCCTGGACCTGCGCTGTCAGTTCCAGGGCGACTGGGCCCTGGAACACGGCCAGCAGGCCCTGGGCACCGCGCCCTATCACATCGTGCTGGCCGGCGAAGGCCGCGTCGAGTTTGCCGATGGGCAGCGCTTGCCCATGCGCGCCGGTGACATCCTGCTGCTGCCGCGAGGCGCCCCGCACCTCATGCACAGCCCTGGGAAAATGGTGACGCCGACCTTACCCCGGATCGTGACCGGGGGCGCCCTGCCGATTCACCGCATTGGCGGTGCCAGTGCGGAGCTGGACATGCTTTGCGGTGGTTTCCATTTCAATCGGGCTTCGTTGCTGTTCAGTGCCCTGCCCGACTACCTGGTGATTCCCAGCGGCGCATTACCGGCCAACGGACCTTTGCCGGCGTTGGTGGAAATCCTTCGCGGGGAAGCGGATGGGAACCAGCCCGGCGCTCGCTTCTTGCTCGACGCCTTGTCCCAGGCCCTGTTCACCCTGATCCTGCGTGCGCACCTGGCGAGCCATGGCCAGGACAGCGGCTCGCTGGCCCTGCTCGGCGACAAGCGCCTGGGCCGGGCCTGGCAGGCGATGCTGGCGGCCCCTGCACACGAGTGGACCATTCAGGGCCTGGCGGACCTCGCGAGCATGTCCCGGGCCAATTTCATGCGGGCATTCGTCAAGCTGGCCGGCGTCTCGCCGTGGGTACTGTTGACGCAAGTGCGAATGGAGCTGGCCTTCAGTCTGCTCAGCCACTCACACCTGGGGCTGAGCGATATTGCCGTACAGGTCGGCTACCAATCCCAGGCTGCGTTCAGCAAGAAATTCAAGGAAATCTACGGCGAGGCGCCAGGGCGGGTGCGGCGTGGGATCCAGGCCCCGAATGCGCGCTGACAATCAACAGATATCCGCTCGCAGGGCCGGGTGCTCGCGCAGGTGCTCGACGATGTAGTCCACGAAACTGCGCACACGCATCGGCGCCTTGCGTCTTTCACGGTAGACCACATGCACGGGCATGGAGGGCGGCTCATAGGCTTGCAAGACCCTGCGCAAGCGTCCGCTGCTCAGATAGTCGTACAACGGATAGCTCAAGCAGCGCGTCAACCCGGCCCCATGAGCCGCAGCGTCGATGGCCGCCTGTAGCGTGGCGCAACTGAGGCGCGTGCGTGCCTTGAAGCCGTTGGCCTCGCCCTGCTGTTGAAAGGACCACTGGACCCAGTCCTGGTTGGCCTGCGTGGCGATCAGTCGGTGATCGTGCAGATCCTGCGGCACAACCGGCTCACCATGCCTGGCCAGGTAACCAGGACTGGCGCAGACGAGCGAGCGAACACTGCCGACAGGCCGTGCGATCAATGAGCAACTGGGCAGATGCCCGACCAGCACCGCGACATCCAGCCCTTCCTCATGCATGTTCGGGAAACGATCATGGTAGTGGGCGAATACCCTGATCTCGGGAAAGTGATCCATGTAGCCGGCCAATACCGGGGCCATGACATAACGGCTGAACAACGTGGGCAACAGAATCGTCAAATTGCCCTGCGCCTGGACATGCCAGCCCCTGGCCGATGCTTCAGCCTCGTCAACGGCCTTGAGAATGCGTGAACAATCGACCATGAAGCCGACCCCGGCTTCCGTCAACACCACCCCGCGCGTGCTTCGTGACAGTAACTGCACCCCCAGCCGCGCTTCCAGTCGAGCGACCGCACGCATCACGGTCTGTCCGGAGACGTTGAGGCGCTGGGCGGCCGAGGCAAGGCTGGAGCACTGCGACAGCGCGTGGAATACCAGCATTTCATGGTGGCGCGCCATCAGCCGGTGCCTTTCACGACAGGCTTGAGCGTGACGTCGTTCCCCAGCCGATCCGCGAGGAAATCCACGAACGTACGCACCTTGGCCGGCACTCGATTGCTCTTCTGATACACCACGTGAATCGGCAACGCCGGTGGTTCGAAAGCCTTGAGCACCACTTCCAGTTCACCGGCGGCGACCTGCCGGGCCACTTGATAAGACAATACCCGGGTAACGCCCCAGCCTTGGCGGGCGATATTGATCGCAGCCTGATTCGCGGTCACCACCAGGCGTGGATCAACCCGCAGGCTCAGCGAGTTTGCTTCGTCCATGAACTGCCAGTGGCTCAGCAAATGACTGGCCGAAGACATCACGACATTGGCCTTGCTCAACTCACCAGGATGGGTTGGCCGTCCATGGCGCTGGAAATAGGCCGGGGCGCCGCAAATCACTTGGCGTACCTCACCGACCTTGATGGCGTGCTGATTGTTTTCCTGCAAATGGCCGATGCGGATCGCCACATCGATGCCCTCGTCCGCGATATTCACCACACGGTCGACCAACAAGGCATTGAGGTGCACCGAGGGAAACTGATCCAGGTAATCCGTCAGCAAAGGCGCGATGTACAACTCGCCAAACAGCACCGGCGCGGTGACCGTCAGATACCCGCCCGGGATCGAGTAGCTGCCGGCGGCGGCCTCCTCGGCCTCTTCGAGCTCACTCAGGATCCGCCGGCAATCTTCCAGGTAGCGTTGCCCCGCCTCGGTCAGGTGCACATTGCGGGTGGTACGGGACAACAGCTGGGTGCCGATCCGTTCTTCCATCGCCGCAATGGCTCGCGTCACGCTCGGTGGCGAAATGCGCAAGCGCCGGGCGGCAGCGGCGAACCCTTCCTCCTCGGCCACCACCATGAAAATCTGCATTTCCTGAAAGCGATCCATGGGTGATCCAGCCTTGCTTGAGGGAGATTGAACATACGTGGCGGTTACGGCCTCAAGGCTTGCCGGAAGATGGCCCCGGCAAGCGCCTGCGGTTTGACTCAGGCTTGCTGCAAGCCCTTGGCGGTGCGCTGCATGCCGACGAAATTCGGCAAGGCTTCGATGCTGCCCAGCCAGGCACGCACGTTCGGGTAGTCGGTCAGCGCGACGTTGCCTTCCGGTGCGTGAGACACATAGGTGTACGCGGCCACGTCAGCGATGGTCGGTTGCTCACCGGCCAGGAACCGGCTTTGTCCCAGCTCCGTCTCCATCACCTTCAACAGGGCGTGGGAACGCTTGATGGCGTCTTCGGCGTCATAGCCGGCGCCGAATACGGTGATCAATCGGGCGTTGGCCGGCCCCTGGTTGATCTGGCCCGCGGCCACCGAAAGCCAGCGCTGCACCCGGGCCTGGGCGAGCGGATCGCTGGGCAACCACTGGCCCTTGCCGAACTTGGCCGCGAGGTAAACCAGGATCGCGTTCGAGTCGGCCAGCACCACACCGTTGTCATCGATCACCGGCACCTGGCCGAAGCTGTTGATGGCGAGGAACTCCGGGGTCTTGTGCTCGCCTTTCATCAAGTCCACGAATACCAGCTCGGTCGGCTGGCCCAGCAGCGAGAGCATCAGCTCGACACGATGGGCGTGACCCGACAACGGGTGGCGATAAAGTTTGATCGCGTTCTCAGGCATGACGTACTCCATGTTGTTTGGGCTCGAAGCGGTGATCGCGTCGATGGCGCTATCCTCTGCTCCTGCTCCGGACAGTGGAATAACCAGCTTTTACAATCCAGCATTTCACCCCGTGAAACGATCGCAAGCCTAGACCTCAAGCACCAACGGCTCGCTGCCTTGGGCCGGCACCGCGCAGCAGATCAGCACTTCGCCTTCGCCAACCGGTTCGGCCGGCTGGCTCAGGTAATGCACCTGGCCGCGGCTCAAGCGGGTTTTGCAGGTGCCGCAGGAACCGCCGCGGCAGCTGAATTCCGGGTTCAAGCCGCGCGCTTCGGCCAGTTCCAACAGCGTTCCGCCGCCGGGTTCCCAACGGGCCTCCTTGCCGGAACTGGCGAACAGGACCTTCACCGCTTCAGTCGCGGCCGGCACTTGCTGGGGCGCCGGCATGCTGACTTCGACATCCCGCACAAGGGTGGACGGACCGAAGGTTTCCGCGTGGATGCGATCGTCAGGGATGCGCAATTTGCGCAGCCCGTCGTACAGCGCCTGGGTAAAGCTGCCCGGCCCGCACAGATAGAAGTCGTAGTCGTTGAGCGGCAGCAGTTTCTTCAGCAGTTCCACATCGATCCGGCCCGCCAGGTCATAGCCTTCACCGACCTTTGCTTCGGTGGGCGGTTGGCTGACCATGCGCACAACCTGGAGCTTGTCGCCGGCACGGGCGGCCAGTTCGTCGATCTCTTCACGGAACGCCAGGTCGGCCACCGAGCGGGCGCTTTGCACCAGCCAGACCGGGCGCATGCGGCTGATGCGTTGCCCCTGGTAAACCACCTCGCGCAACATCGACAACAGCGGCGTGATGCCCACCCCCGCGGCCAGCAATACCAACGGACGCCGCTCGGTGGCCTGGACGGTGAAATGGCCCTGGGGCGCCCGCGCTTCGATCTCGTGCAGCGCCCGCACCTGCTCATGCAGGTGGGACGACACCGATCCATCGCGCTTGACGCTGATGCGCAGGAAATCATCCGACGGTGCACTGGAAACGCTATAGGTCCGGATCGACGGCGCTTTCTGCCCCTCCAGCTGGATCCGCACCGGCAAATGTTGCCCGGCTTCAAACCGGGGCAAACCCAAGCCATCGCTCGCCTGCAGGTAGAACGAACGAATGTTGTGGCTCTCATCCACGACTCGCGCAACCCGCAACGAACGCCAGCGGCTACGCAGCGCCTCGGCCTGCAAACGCTCGGCGGCTTGCTCCCAACTGCCGGTCATCAATGAATTGGGCGAGTCGCCTTCCTCCTGATCCTTCCAGCGCAGCGCGATGGCGGCCGGACGATAGACGATGCGTTGCGGTGTGAAGCGCAGCAGCCGCTCGGCGCCCTGGAAGGCATTGATCTCGGGATCGTCCAGCAGGACTTGCGCCGAGCCACTCATTTGCAGCAGATCGCCGGTCTGGAAATCGACGAACACCAGCCCGGCCCGTGGGTTGAGCAGGATGTTGCCCAGGGTGTTGAAAAACAGATTGCCGGAAAAATCCGGAATGGTCAGCGACCCGTCTTCATCCATGCGCACGAACCCCGGCTTGCCGCCACGGTGAGAAGCATCGACCTGCCGCTCGCCATCGCGCACCACGTAGGTGGCGATGTAAAACGAATCGGCCGCCGTCACCAGGCGCCGCACCAGCGGGTCTGACACGCTCAACTGACGCGGCGCGACCGCCTGTGCGTCGACAAATTGATACTGGCGCAGGTTGATGTAGCGAGGGCAGTTGCCATAGGCCTGGCTCACTGCGATCTCCAGCCCTGGGGCAAGCTGACGGCGCACGACGCCATTCATGCGATTACGCCGACGGGTGTGCAATTCGATCCCCAGCATGCCGATGGCATCCCCCTCGCCCATGCCCTCCTGGGCCGGATCGTTCGGCTCGGGCTCGAGGTTGATGTGCAGGGTCTGCGGATCGGGCGAATTCATGAAACCTGGCTGCCCCGTGCGCAGGGTCGCCCACACGTCGCCTTGCCGATCCACCGCCCCCAGCACCACGAAAGGCAACTGGGCGTAGAACTCCCGGTGCTGATCCGGCATCCACGTACGCGCCAGTTGCCGTTGGCCGACACTGGCCATCATGTCGACCGCGCCGACGGAGCGCTGCAAGGTCAGCTCTCCTTCGTGCCAGGGCGAGTTTTTTGTTTGCAAGGCTTCGTCCATCAGCTACTCCTCGCGCTCGCAGCATGAACGCCTGCGCCAGTGCGCTACGGTTAGGGATTCTCCGCCACTTTCTGCACGGGTGTGCAAGTGGCTGGGGTCATCTTCTGCCCAAAGCGGTTGCGCAGGAATACGCACAAACTGCAATCCACCGTTTCATAAAGTGGAATGGTGAGCTCATGGCCTGACACTGGCGAAATGCTTGGTCAATTCGAGCAAGGTCGCCCGCAACTCCGGAGGCCGCACGGGCTTGGCCAGGATCGAAATGTTCATGTGGTGCAGCGCGTGGCGAATTTTTTCGATTTCATGGCCGGTCATGATCATGGCGGGGACTTCCCAGCCCCGCTGTTCGCGAATGGCGGCGATGCATTCGGCGCCCGAGACTTTCGTACCCAGGTCGAAGTCGGCAATGATGATGTCGCAGTCACTGGTCACACCCACCCCGTCGCTGTGGGTTTCCACTTCGCATCCCCACTTCTCCAACAGCGCAGACGTCGCCATCAGCACGTTGGCGTCATCCTCCACCAGGCACACCCGCAAGCCGTGCAAACGGCTTTGCGTGGGCACCGGTCTGTCCACCACTGTCCTTGGCGCGACCCTTTCCAGCCCTTGGATCATGGCGCGCGTGCCCTGGCCGAGCCGGGAGTGCAGCTGGATGTCCAGGTTGATCAGGTGGCTGATCCGCTTGACGATGGACAACCCCAGGCCCAGTCCCTCGACATCCTTGTCACGGACGTGGCGTACCCGATAAAACTCCTTGAACACCTCAGGCAGATGCTCGGCGGCAATGCCCCGGCCCTTGTCGTAGATGACGATGGCCAGGCCACTGCCTTTCGGACGTACACCGATCAACACCGGTTGGCCGGGGGCATATTTGAGCGTATTGGAGACCAGGTTCTGCACCATGGTCGCCAACAAACCGGCATTGACACTGACCCAGTGCCGGCAAGGCCGCAGGCGCAACTCGACACCGGCCCAGCGGGCGGCTTCGGTGTTCTGCTTGACCACGTCCTGGAGCAACGCGCCCAGGTGCACGGGTTCGGCTTGCGGTTCAAGCTGCCCGTTGTCGAGGGTGTAGATGTCCAGGATCGAACGGAACAGCTGCGACACGATGTGCAGCGAACGGTCGATGTTGTCCACCAGTCGCAGTTCTTCCTGTCCCAGCCGGGCATCGCGCAGGCAGGCGGTGAACAGGCCGATCGAGTGGATCGGCTGGCGCAAGTCATGGCTGGCCTGGGCCAGGAAGCGGGATTTCTCCTGGTTCGCGGCAATCGCCTCTTCCGAAGCGATGCGGGTACGGGTCAGCAGGATATGCGCATAGGCCGGCACCACGATGGTGGTGACGATCAACGTCAGGAACAGATAGGGCTGGCCACGCCAGAACGGCGTGAGCATGAAAATCACCCCCAGGGTCGACAGCGCCAGAACGGTTGCCAGCGCCAGGTAGCGCGAGCCGAAGCGCATGCCATTGCCCAACGTGACCCAGAGCACTGCCGCGTACACCGGCAGCGTGCCCTCTCCACCGACGATCAAGGCAAAGGCGAGGCTGGCATAATCCAGTGTCATGGCAAAAAGACGACGCAGGAAAAAGTGCCCGGGCCAGCGCTTGACCGCCATGCGCAGCGGGACCGCGGTGCCGAAGAAAAAAACCATGTACCACAGGATCGGTACATAGGTTTCGAAGTCGCTGGCCAGAAAGGCCACCACGATGACGTAGAGCGCAGTACACGCCCCGACCGTCAATCTCAATGTAGCCTGATCAAGCTCGCTATTCTTTTCCGTCATATTCACAGGACTATTCCAACATGAAAGTTTGTTTCAAACTGAAATCCGAGGGGCAGTTTGGGTTACGATGCGCGAACTTGAAGTCAGAAGGATCTGAAGCATGACGTGCAGAGTCATTGTGGCAGATGACCATCCTTTGTTTCGTGAAGGGATGTTGAGAACCATCGAACGGCTTCTGCCGACAGCCATCATAGAACAGGCGGGCAATCTGGATGAAGTATTGGCGCTGGCGCGTTCCGGGGTGGAAGTGGACTCCCTGATACTCGACTTGCGCTTTCCCGGGATCAAATCGCTGCAAGTCATAGGCCAGTTGCGCAGTGAATTCAAACGGACCTCCATTATTGTGGTTTCAATGATGGATGACATCGATGTTATTTCCCAGGTGATGGCGCTGGGCGCCGACGGCTTCATCGGCAAGAATATCGACCCCTCCGATATTGCCGACGCCATCATGGCAATACGCGAAGGCGAAGTGGTGGTGAAGTATCAAGCCGAAAGCTCGGTACTGGACGACGCGCTTTCCCAGCTGACCGTGCGCCAACGGCAAGTGCTTGGGT
This sequence comes from Pseudomonas sp. NFACC13-1, assembly GCF_900104425.1. Lineage (NCBI taxonomy): Bacteria > Pseudomonadati > Pseudomonadota > Gammaproteobacteria > Pseudomonadales > Pseudomonadaceae > Pseudomonas > Pseudomonas sp. NFACC13-1. The sequence goes on from NZ_FMXV01000002.1 coordinate 347,334, forward strand.
TGATCGCGGCCGGCAAGACCAACAAGGAAATAGCCCGGGACCTTGGCATTTCCCCCTTCACGGTGCGCATCCATGTCTCGAGCCTGCTCAAAGCCCTGGGTGTCCCCACGCGCGCGGCGGCCGCGGCGCAATTTTCCAACTTTCCAAACAATGGAGGATGGTCGGAAAAACAAGACAATTAAATGTATGACGGCCGCCAATATTCATTGAGCGTTACCCTCCCTGCTCGCCTCCCAAGCCATAGCACACTTGTACTATAGCTTCGCCCAGTACTCTCCCCCTAAGCTGTGGGCGTTCCATACAAAGGCTGTTCGAACAGCCAATCATAAAGAAAGCCAACGCGCCATTCGCCGTGCAGTATCACTGTGCCTATCGAAACGTCATGGCGTGCGAAGCCTATGGATTAAATAAGTCCACAGGCGGCGCAATGCTGGGTCAACTTCACCGTCTGCGCGGTTGAAATGGAATGGTCCTGACATTAACTCAAGGTAAGTCATCATGTCCTTCGAATATGGAAAAACACTTAGAAATGGATTGGCGCTGTGCGTGCTGGCGGGCGTACTCAACGGTTGTGCAAACACCGGTGACTTGGGCAACTTGGGCAACTTGATGGGCTCCTTGAACCAGGGCGCCAAAAAATACGACGTCTCTTACCTCAAGCAAACGATCATTCCGGGCAAGACGACAAAAAGCCAGATCACCCAAATGTTCGGCGCGCCGACGAATGAAGAGCTCAATTCGACCAGCACCAGCAACGAGTCGAACTGGACCTACGAAAAGAGTGATGAGGGCCTGGATAAATACATGAAGCTGGCCAATAAGTACGTGTCGCCCGAGACGCGCCTGAAGATGGCCGACACCTCGACACAACTGTCCAAGGCACAGACCGTGGCTAACGACGTCAGCAGCGTGACCGGCGGGAAAACAGGCCAAAGCCAGACCCAGGGTTCGGTATTGACCATTTATTTCGTCGATGACGTGGTCAAGTACTACCGGGTCTACTAAGACCCTGGCGTCAGTGATCGGTGGCTTGAAGAGAGGCGGTCTTGATGCGTAGATACAATGGGCGTTGGCTGTGGGTATTGGCATTTGCCAGCACCCTGCTGACCGGATGCGGCACCACCGGTGGCCTGGAGGAGATCATTGCCCGGCAAATGTGGCGTGGCAAGACACTGGCCGAGGCCATGGACATTTATGGTGAGCCTGATCGGCAGTCGGTCTCCGACGCCACTGGAGAGAAAACGCTCCAGTGGTTCATGAACGGCTCTTATCGGAGAAACATCTATCTGGGCAGCGAAACCCAGATGCAGAACGGTGTAATGGTCACGACCAACCATTGGGACACGTCGATCAGACCGGGGACGTGTGTCATTACACTGACCTTTGACAAAAACAACGTCGTTACCAACTTCGATGCGAACGACGGCTTCAACCGGTTCGCCCACACCTGCGTCAACAAGAGGTCCTATTGATCGTTGGGGACGGCATCGAGCCTGTCCCCAACCCTCATGCAACAACGACCGTGATGCTCGAACTACTCCTTCCAGGTCCCTCCACTCAACGCGCAACTCTTGCGGGTGCTGTCCAACAGCTCAGCGGTACGCTTGTAGTAGTAAAAGTCCACGCCCTGCCCGTTCACATTCACACAGGTGCCCTGGGGATTCTCCGGGCAGGTTTGCGAGTAGGTGATCCTGCCCGCTTCGCCACCAAGCGCGACCGGCATGTTGGCGAAGGATTCACAGCTGGAGCGGAACTTGGCCACCGGTTGCTTATCGCTCGCCTGCACGCAGTCTTTCGCCTCGATGTGTTGCCCCATGACGGTCATTTCACCTTCCATCGTGCACGCCTGGCTACCTGCATAGGCCACTGAAGCGCACAGCATCGTGGCGCTGATCACACTGAAAAAACGAACGACTCCGTTCATGTACTCTCCCGACGTCCTGAGTGGTCATACCTCCTGAAGTATCCTGACTCGGGCAACAATTCTGAATAGCACAGATGGGCTAGCCGCTACGCTTGCCCAAGGCACCAGAGACACATGAGGTTCGAAAGCCAGTGGAAAAGAACAGTGAACTCGACCAGGCCACGTTGCGCCTGATCGTCAGCGCCTGTGCGCTGTTGTACATCGTCGTGTTGGCCAGCCTCCATCCCGGCGGTGCCACAGGCTACGTGCCCATCATCATTTACATCGTAACGTTTATCGTCGCCTCGGTATTCCTGCGCATGATCATCAAGCGTTGGCCAGGACACTTCTTCTGGCGGCGCCTTTTCTCGATGCTGCATGACTACACGGGCATCGCTTTCGCCATGGTGCTGGGCGGTGAAAGCGCCCTGCCGATCTACGCGGCACTGCTCTGGGTCACCCTGGGCAACGGCATGCGCTTCGGCTCGCGCTACCTGGCGCTGGCAACCGTTATCGCGCTGTCGACCCTGGTGCTGATTTTCTGGCTCAACCCATTCTGGCGTACCCAGCCCTACATGTTCCTGATGCTGATCGTCACCACCATCGTGGTGCCGGCCTATGCGCACATTTTGCTCAAGCGCACCCGCATTGCTTCGGAAGAGGCGATTGCCGCGAACCAGGAGAAATCCCGCTTCCTGGCCCAGGCCAGCCATGACCTGCGCCAACCGATCCACTCCATCGGCCTGTTCACCGCCTGCCTGCGTGACGCCAGGCTGGGCCTGGAGGAATTGCGGCTGGTGGACAACATCGACCGTTCGCTACACACCGTGTCGCAGCTGTTCCGTTCGATCCTCGATATCTACACCCTGGACCATGGCCAACTGATGCCGAAGGCCGATACCGTCCACTTGGGCGCGCTCCTACAGGACGTCGTCAAGCAGAACACCGAGGCGGCTCGCTGGGCCGGGGTCGAACTGCGCCTGCGCGCCAGCCCTTACTGGGTCAGCGTCAATCCAGGCATGCTGACCACGATGGTCCAGAACCTGCTGTCCAACGCCCTCAAATACGCGCCCGGCCAACCGGTACTGATCGGCGTGCGCCGCCAGGGCAAGCGCCTGGCCGTGGTGATCTACGACAAGGGACGCGGCATTGCCGCCGAACATTTGCCCGAAGTGTTCAAGGAGTTCTACCGCGTGCGCCATGTGCGCGACAAGGATGTCGAGGGCCTTGGCCTGGGCCTGTCCATCGTCAAGCGCATCAGCCAGATACTCGGTGTCGATATACACATCCGCTCCACGGTCGGACAAGGCACCAAGGTGGCGATCAGCGGCCTGGAACTGGCGGCGCCGAGGGCCATGGAACCCAAGGTGTCGCCCGTCCAGAATCGCTTGGACGGATTACGGGTGTGCCTGGTGGAAGACGACGCCAACGTCCTGATGGCGACGTCGGCGCTCCTGGAAAAATGGGGTTGCGAGGTTGAGGCCCACAGCGACGGCGAGGGGCTGACCAGCGATTGCGATATCGTCATCGCCGACTTCGACCTGGGCACGAAAGTCTCGGGTGCCGAATGCATTGCCGCGATACGCGAGCAGCGCGGCTGGCAAGTCCCGGCGCTGGTCATCACCGGACACGAGATCGAGCGCATACGCCAGTCATTGCAAAGCCTGAACATCTCGGTGCTGGCCAAGCCCGTGCGACCGCCGGAGCTGCGAACAGTCTTGCTTGAACTGCTCAAGTCCATGGATCGCCAGGGCGAGGGCTCAGCTCACCTCAACCCACCCAGCCGATAGCCGTCTTGGGAATCACCTCGGACTCATCGAGCTTGGAGGCGAACATGCTCACCGCATCGAGGGCATCGGTGGTCCCGTTCCGGATCTGCACGATGACCGATCCGGCCTGGTCTGCCAGGGTGACACCGCGCAAGGCGCCCTCGTGGGTCACGTTCATGCTCGCGACGGCATCGCGGGTTTCGGAGAGGATCATGCCGATCATTTCGGCAATCTCCGAGGTGGAACGACTGGTGCGCCCGGCCAGTTGCCGGACCTCGTCGGCCACCACCGCGAACCCCCGCCCCTGATCGCCGGCCCGCGCAGCCTCGATGGCCGCGTTGAGGGCCAGCAGGTTGGTCTGGTCGGCAATGCCGCGAATGGTATTGACGATGGCGGTGATCTCTTCCGAACGTGCGCCCAGTTGCCCAACGAGGCGCGCGGAGGCGCCGATGTTGTCGGCGATCTCGCGCATCTCCTTGGCGGTCTGGTGGATCACCTGGGCGCCCTGCTCGGCCACGCGTTCGGTCTCGGCGGAGATGTGGTACGCGCGGGAGGCGCCGCGCGAGTCCTCTTCGAATTTCTCTACCCGTTCGGTGATGTCACTGGCGAACTTCACAATCTTGCACAATTTGCCTTCGGCGTCGTAGACCGGGTTGTAGCTGGCTTCCAGCCAGACAACTTTGCCGTTTTTGCCGAGACGCTTGAATTGCCCGCTGAAAAACTCGCCGGCATTGAGTCGACGCCAGAAATCACTGTACTCCGAGCTACTCACCAGGCTCGCTTCGCAAAACATCCGGTGGTGCTTGCCCTTGAGGTCTGCCAGTGAGTAATGCATGACATTCATGAAGTTGTCGTTGGCGGTCAGGATGTTGCCACCCAGGTCGAACTCGATGACCGCCATGGCCCGGTCGAGGGCCGCCAGCCGGCCGCGTGTTTCGGCCTCGGCGGTCACCTTGGCGGTGACATCGAGTGCGTACTTGACCACCTTCACGACACGGCCTTGTTCGTCCACCACCGGGTTATAGCTGGCTTCCAGCCACACGTTCTGGCCTGATGCGCTGCGGCGCTGGAACGTGCCGGATACGAATTGACCGGTGCGCAACTTGTTCCAGAATTCACGATACTCGGCGCTGCCCGCCAACGCAGGGGGGCAGAAATCCCGATGGGACAGGCTGGCCAATTGTTCCGCACGGTAGCCCATCGTGCTCAGGAAATTCTCGTTCGCCCGAAGGACCTTGCCATCGGGGCTGAACTCGATAACAGCCATCGACCGCTCCAGAGCGCCGACCAGCCCTTTGTAAGTTGCCAATTCGGCCGTCCTAGCCGTCAGTTCATCTTTTAGTTTTTTATTAAACATGACGTACCCTCTGGTGAACCCTGAAAGTAACCGGACCTTTATAGGCTATCGGCTGGTTTGCCGGGGGCTGAACGGTACGGCGTAATTATGTTTCGGCGCCAAAACCCACCGAATCCATCAACCAGGTTCTAAAGGCCTGCACCTTTGGGACATCGGCCAGTTCATGTGGGGTGACGAAATAAAACCCCAGGTCAGACTTCAGTCGCAGATCGAAGGGCGCAACCAAGCGGCCCGCCTTCAGGTCGTCCTCGACATACGTTGAGCGGCCGATGCACACCCCCAGGCCGTCGACCGCCGCCTGCACAGCCATCATGGCCAGGTCGAAGGTGAGCCGGCTGCCTTCGGCCAGTCTGTTCGGTTGGCCAGCGGCACTCAACCACGAACGCCAGTCGTCACGGGTCACCCCGCTGACCTGCAACAAGGTGTGCCGGGCCAGATCGCCGGGGTCCTGCAGGGGGGTAGGGCCTTGCAACAGCCTGGGACTGCAGACCGGGAAGATTTCATCGGCCATCAGCCAGTCGGCCCGCACGCCCTTCCAGTCGCCGACCCCGTAACGGATGGCCGCATCGACGCCGCCCTTGCGAAAATCCACCCGTTCGGTGGATGCAGTGACGCGCACATCGATATTGGGGAACGCCTGCTGGAAGGAGGCCAGGCGCGGCAGCAACCATTTGGAGGCAAACGAAACCAGGGTGCTGATCGTCAAGACACTGTTGTTGCGGCTTTCCAGCAACATCTGCGTGCCATAGCGCAGTTCATGGAAGGCGGCCCGAACGCCTGGGAAATAGGCCTGACCTTCAGCGGTCAGGGCCAGGCCGTCCTTGAGCCGCAGAAACAAGCGCACGCCCAGTTCCTCTTCGAGCCGGCGGATCTGATGGCTTATGGCTGTTTGAGTGACGTTCAGCTCTGCTGCGGCGTTGGTAAAGCTCATGTGCCTGGCGGCTGACTCGAATGCTTTAAGGCCATTGAGAGAAGGAATTCGGCTGGCCATGGAGGTTTGCTGCACTCATGAGATTTTGTCATACGCTAGCACTGAAGATGTCCTTTGAAAATGTTCCGCGCCTCACCGATTCTGGCGGCCCGTCCCCGCCTGTGAGGAAACCATGAAACTGTACTTTGCCCCCATGACCTGCTCGTTGTCCCCGCACATCGTGCTGCGGGAATTGGGCCTGCCCTTCGAATTGATCCGGGTCGACAACAAGACCAAGCGAACCGCCGACGGGCTCGACTTCCTGAGCATCAATCCCAAGGGCTACGTGGCCGCCCTGGTGTTGGAAAACGGCAGCGTGCTGACCGAGGGTCCCGCCATTGTCCAGTACCTGGCCGACCTGGCTCCCGGCAACATGCTAGCCCCGGCCAATGGCACCTGGGAGCGGGTTCGCCTGCAGGAGTGGTTGAACTTCATCAGCGCCGAAATCCACAGCGGCTGCGCCCCGCTGTTCAACGCCGACATCGCAGAGCCCACCAAGGCGATCTTCAAGGCAAGACTGTTCAAGCGCCTGGACTACCTCAGCCAGGCCCTTGCTCGACAGGACTACCTGATGGGCAGCTTCGGCCTGGCCGACGGTTATCTGTTTACCGTTTTGAACTGGCTGCCGTCGTTCGATATCGAGATCGGGGACTGGCCGGTGCTGGCGTCGTTCATGACCCGAGTCGCCGCACGCCCCAGCGTCCGGGCGGCCATGGCGGCGGAGGCGGCCTAGCCACCGGCCAGCGATCAACTTCGCGGTTTTGTCCGCAAGGCAGCATCATAAAAAATTCATGGTGCCGGAGCATGATCACTACGTTTGCTGATTACTTTCGTTCCCATTCAGCGAGGCAGGATCATGCCACCACAAGGACTCCCGGTGGACTTCGCCCATCGACCACGGCTTGCCGATCTGCAGCCCCTGCAGGAACCCGTCAGGCGCGTGTCCGGCACACTGGGCAAACAGCCAGAGCCGCTCGTCACACCGGCGGTGCAGTTGCAAGACCGACGGGGATACGACAGCGGCTTTCTCGGCGACTTCATCGTGCCTTGGCCGAGCGTAGCAGCGGCGTTGGTCGATGACGTCTACCCGACCGGCACCGTCGACAATCGCCTGGATTATCAGCACTTCTCCATCGTTCTGTCGCGACGGCGACGCCTGGCCCTGATGGCGGGCGTCAACATCGATGGCGCCAGCAGTGTCGAGATCGCCCGGGGTCGTGATGCCTGGGCATACGACGGTCGAATCCCCAGCGATGCCCAGATTGGAGAAGCGCTGTACGCTGGCAATTTGCTGGATCGCGGTCATCTGGTCAGACGACAGGATCCCAATTGGGGCTCCGATGCACAGACCGCCAACAACGACACCTTCCACTTCACCAATTGCTCGCCACAGATGGCAGCCTTCAATCAAAAGACCTGGCTCGAGCTTGAGGATTACATCCTCGATAACACGCGCCGGTGGAAAGCCAGGGCGACGATATTTACCGGGCCTTTGTTCCGGGACGATGATCAAACGTACAGAGGCGTACAGATCCCCACTGCGTTCTGGAAAGTCGTGGCCTTTCTCGGTGACGACGGTAAACCTTCGGCCAGTGCCTACATGATTGACCAGCGTCAGGAGCTGGAAAAATTGGAACTTGTGTTCGGAGCGCTCAAGACCTACCGACGCAGCGTTGATCAAATTGAAGCGTTGACCGGTATCCGCTTCGGCGACCTGGCCGACTACGACGGTTTTTCCAATGAAGAACGACTGACAGGTACGAGGATTGAAGCGCCGATCAGAGGGCCTGAAGACATCCGTCTTTGAAAACGGTGGGAGCTGCATGGGATGTTGGTGAACGACTCAAAAAACGGTGGGAGCGAGCTGGCTCGCGATGACGGCAGCACAGTCAACATCCCCGCAAGCTGACCCACCGCTATCGCGAGCAAGCTCGCTCCCACAGGGGATTGAAGCTGCATGGGATGTTGGCGAGCGACTCAAAATACTGTGGGAGCGAGCTGGCTCGCGATGACGGCAGCACACTCAACATCCCCGCAAGCTGACCCACCGCTATCGCGAGCAAGCTCGCTCCCACAGGGGATTGAAGCTGCATGGGATGTTGGCGAGAGACTCAAAAAACGGTGGGAGCGAGCTGGCTCGCGATGACGGCAGCACACTCAACATCCCCGCAAGCTGACCCGCCGCTATCGCGAGCAAGCTCGCTCCCACAGGGGATTGAAGCTGCATGAGATGTTGGCGAGCGACTCAAAAAACGGTGGGACTTATTCGCTCAAGGCTTGGCTGAAGGATGTGTCGATCATCCCGGCGGTGGCCAGCGGGGCCGACAGCGCCTTGACCTTGAACAGGAAGTCCGCGGTGCTTTGCAGGTCGGCGGCGGCCTGTCGATCCACCGGGCCGACGCTCATGTGGGCCTGGCGCAACCAATGGCGTGAGACGTTCTGGTCGAGGTTGGCCTTTTTCGCCCACAAGTCCGCGTATGAGTCGGTGTGGTTGTCGACCCAGGTGCGGGCGTGTTTCACGCGGCCGAGGAAGTCGGCGATGGCTTCGCGCTTGCTGTCGATGGCCGGCGTCGAAGCGGCAATGGCGCTGAGACCGGGCATGAGGTTTTTCGCCGTCAGGATCGGCCGGGCGCCGGAGAACAGGATCTGTTGCGAGATGTAGGGTTCCCACACCGGAAAGGCATCGATGCTGCCCTGGGGCAAGGCCGCCGCCGCGTCGATCGGCATCAGCTTGATGAATTCCACATGGTTCTCCGGCAAGCCGGCCTGCTCCAGGGCGCGCAGGGTCAGTTGCTGGCTCCAGGCGCCGGGCCAATAGGCGACCTTCTTGCCCTTGAGGTCGGCGATGGTCTTGACCGGTGAGTCCTTGGGCACCAACAGCGCAATGGTGTCCGGGTTCTGCCGCGAAACACCGATCAGTTTCACCGGTGCCTGTTTGGCAGCCAGGAATAGAAAACCAGAATCGCCGAGGAAACCCAGGTCCAGGTCGCCGGTATTCAGCGCCTCGGCCAGGGGCGCGGCGGCTTGGAAGTGTTTCCAGTCGACGCGGTAGGGAGCGCCCTCAAGCACCCCCGAGGCCTCCACCGAAGCCCGCACGTTGTAGTAGTTCTGGTCGCCAACATGCAGGACCAACGGCTCACTGGCCTGGAGCCAAGGAGCGACGAACAATGTGCTGAGGAGCAGACGGCGCAGGGATCGGGCGAACTTCATGAAGGCATTCCTGAATGAATTTAATAGAACATAACGCTCTTGCAATTCACATTCGAAATTCTTTTAACGCATAAGCTCATAGTCACAAGCAGCCACTGTCCATGATCCAACAGTGCCGCAACAGACTGCTGCCCGGGCAACATTTCCTTGAAGCCTTCACCCCATGGCAGCACCCCGGAAACCGCCCTTTCGCCGGCCATGGCACAGAGCCTGCAATATTCCTTTCAAGCGCGATTCTCTTCCGCGCTCCGATCTTTCGGAAATAAGAACATTGCCTTCTCGCCACCTTGCTGGAGTTGCTCCATGAAACCCGATTTCCGTTTTTCACTGGCCCTCGCCAGATCCCTGATCGGTGCCTGTGCCCTGGCGTTGAGCCTGCCGACCCTGGCCCAGGCCGCAGAAAGCCCTCCGGCCGAAGTGCACCTGGATTACGCCTATTACTCGCCGGTCAGCCTGGTGCTCAAGCACTTTGGTTACCTGGAAAAGGCCCTGCCCCAGACCAAGGTCAGCTGGGTCCTGAGCCAAGGCAGTAACCGCTCCCTGGAATACCTCAACAGCGGCGGCGTCGACTTCGCTTCGTCCGCCAGTCTCGCCGCGGTGCTGAGCCGGGCCAATGGCAGCCCGATCAAGTCGGTGTATGTCTACAGCCGCGCCGAATGGACCGCCCTGGTGGTGCGCAAGGATTCACCGTACCAGACGGTCGCCGACCTCAAGGGCAAGAAAATCGCCGCCACCAAAGGCACCGATCCCTACCTGTTCACCCTGCGCAGCCTGCAACAGGCCGGCCTGAAGAAAGACGATGTGGAGCTGGTGCACTTGCAGCACCCGGATGGTCGCACCGCCTTGGAAAAAGGCGATGTCGATGCGTGGGCCGGTCTCGACCCGCACATGGCCGCCAGCGAAGTACAAGCCGGGTCGCGCCTGCTGTATCGCAACCCCGCCTTCAACAGCTACGGCGTGGTCAGCGTCACGGAGAAATATGCCCAGGAGCATCCGCAGACCATCGACACCGTTCTTGCGGCCTACGAACAGGCCCGGGCCTGGGCGGTGGAGCATCCGCAAGAGCTGGCCAAATTGCTGGCCGACGAATCCGGACTGCCGCTGGAAGTCGCCCGGCTGCAACTGTCCCGCACCGACCTGGGCAGCCCGCAGTTGAGTGCCAAGGATGTGCTGGCTTCCAAGGCTGCCGCGCCGATCCTGGTCTCGGAAGAATTGGTTCGTCGCGGGGTGAATGTGGACCAGGTGATCGATCAATTGCTCGACACCGGCCGCCAGCAGGCCGTGGCCCGTCAATAACCCTTGCCCAGGCGACAGCCGATCCGCGCCTGGCGCGGATTCGGCGTTGCCGGAGGAACGCCATGAGCAGTGACAGCAAAGACCTTTCCAGCCCCCATTTGGCCCTGCCCGCATCGGGCAAAGCGCCCCTGTTCGATCCCGACCGCTGGCGGCTGCGCCTCAAGGGGCTGGCCCTGCCGGTGCTGATCATCGTGTTCCTGGAGATCATCGTGCGCATCGGTTGGCTGCCCGCCTACCAGATGCCGGCCCCCAGCGAGATCGCCCTGACCCTCGGCAACCTGGCCGAAGGTGCGCTCTGGAAACATATCAGCGCCAGCCTGTTGCGAGTGCTGCTGGGCTTTGCCATCGGCGCCAGCCTGGCGTTGGTCTTCGCCGCCTGGGTTGGCTTGAGCCGGGAGGCCGAAGCCTATCTGGAGCCGACCTTCGCCGGCCTGCGCTCGATCCCCAGCCTGGCCTGGGTGCCATTGCTCCTGCTGTGGCTGGGCATCGACGAAACCTCGAAGGTGGTGCTGATCGCCATTGGCGCGTTCTTTCCCGTGTACCTCAATGGCGTGGCAGCGATTCGCGACATCGACCGCAAGCTGGTGGAGGTCGGCCAAATGTACGGCTTCAGCCGCCGCCGTCTGGTGCGGCGGATTCTCCTGCCCGCCGCCCTACCCGGCCTGTTCACCGGGTTGCGCGGCGGCATGAGCCTGGCCTGGATGTTCCTGGTGGCCGCCGAGCTGATCGCCGCGACCAAAGGCCTGGGCTATCTGCTTAGCGATGGCCGCGAAACCTCGCGTCCGGACATCGTGCTGGCGGCGATCATCGTGCTCGCCCTGCTGGGCAAGCTCAGCGACGGCATCCTCGCCGCCCTGGAAAAACATTTCCTGGCCTGGCGCGACACCTTTAATGGCACCGAGGAGTGAGCCATGACCCAAGCCCTGCTGGACATCCACGTCGAGCGCAAGACGTTCGCCGACACCACCGTGCTCAATCATATCCACCTGCGACTGCAACCCCGCGAAACCGTGTGCCTGCTGGGCCCCAGCGGCTGTGGCAAGAGCACCTTGCTGCGCATCGTCGCCGGTCTGGAGAAAGACTTCGAAGGGCAACTGCTCAGTCACACCGAACACCTGGCCTTTGTGTTCCAGGAACCGCGCTTGATGCCCTGGCTGACGGTGCAACAGAACATCGGGTTCAGTGATGACGACGATTACGACAAGGCCTGGGTCGCGCAGTTGATCGAGGAAGTCGGCCTCAGGGGTTTTGCCGACGCGTTGCCCAAGGCGTTGTCAGGCGGTATGGCGCAGCGGGTGGCGATTGCCCGCGGCCTGTATGCGCGACCGCAGGTGCTGTTGCTGGACGAGCCCTTCAGCGCCGTGGATGCCTTCACCCGCATGAAATTGCAGGATCTGTTGCTGCAACTGGCCGAGCGGCACGGGATCGCCTTGTTGCTGGTGACTCACGATGTCGACGAGGCGCTGTACCTGAGCGACCGGGTGTTGGTGATGGACAACCGCCCCAGCCGCATTCGCCAAGCGTTGACGGTGCAATTGGACCATCCGCGAGACCGGCGCGACCCGTTGCTGGCCCGACTCAAGGCGCTGGCCCTGACCGAACTGCAGCGCGCCCATGTGATTTGATCAAGGCGCTTCACTAAGCACTTAAAAGCATTAACAAATAAACAATCAGTATTTATGGTTATAAACATAACCACGTACTCTCAGCTCATCCCGTCCCATTGGTCACGACAGTGAAGTGCCTTATTTATGAAACCGACTGACAACGTTATCGACTTCGTCCAGTTCCGCAAACGCAAGCAGGCTCAGCAACTGGCCCGGGCCATGTGGGAAATGTACGCGCGTAATGCCGGTTACCAGGCGTTCCAGTGGGTCCAGGCGTTCCAGCCGACCAGGACGTACCAGGCGTGAGCGCCCAGGAACCCTCGCGCTTTTTGGCGAGTGCCGACGAACCCGAAGTGGATCTGAACAACCTGGAAACCTTGGATGAAGATCCGATTTGCGAACGGGTCGCGCAGAACCTGCAACGCCTTCGCGGCAAGCGCCACCTGTCCCTGGACGCCCTCGCCCGCCAGTGCGGGGTAAGCCGGGCCATGCTGGCGCAGATCGAGTCAGGACGCAGCGTGCCCTCGATCAAGGTGCTGTGCAAAATCGCCAAGGGCCTGAAGGTGTCGGTTGCCGCGTTCCTGGAACATCGGGCTTTCGAGGGGGTGGCGGTGCTGTCAGTCAGCCAGAGCAAACGCCTGGTCAGCGCCAGTGGCGCCTTCGTCAGCCGTGCCCTGTTCCCGTTCGATGTGGCACGCCAGTCGGAATTCTACGAGCTGCGCCTGAGCCCGCTGGGGGAGGAACACTCCGAAGGGCATGGGCCTGGTGTCCAGGAGAACCTGGTGGTGTCCCAGGGTGTGCTGGAGATCAGCGTCAACGACGAGCGCTACCTGCTCTCCACCGGTGACTCGATTCTGTTTTATGCCGACCAACCACACCGCTATCGCAACCCGGCCGACAGCGAAGCGGTGGCGTATCTGGTGGTCACCTACCCGGAACGCCTGGACTGACCTCGCCACGGGGCCAGTCTCAAGGATGTTGCCCGGCGGTAATCAGCAGGTGCAGCACATCATCGGCATGCCGTTGCAGCTCATCATCATCGGCATGCTGCAGTCGTCCATCATCTTCATCATCAAGGCGCAGCAGTTCTTCATCATGTCCATGTTCATGCCCGCCATCGGCATGACTTTGCACATCATGCAGTCCGCCATCACCGTGCATTCCATCACGCACTTCATCATCGGCATCGGCATGCCCATCATCGGCATTGGCATCATCATGCTCGCCATCGGCATGGCCATGCTCGACTGGGACATGCACATCATGCTCATGTTGCCGCAGTGCATCATCATCGGCATGCCGCAGTTCATCATCATCTGCATCATGTCGGCGCTGTTCTTGAACATGGCCATGTCCATGCCGGCGGCGGGCATCATCTTGCACATCATGCCATCGTCCATCATTTCGCAGGTCATGGTCGCCATCATCATCGGCATGCCCATCATTGGCATCATCGGCATGTTGGCGTTCATCGGCATTGGCATCTGCATGGCGTTCATCATGGTGGTGTTCCCTGTAAGGTTCGAGAGTCGGACAAGCTGATGGGGCGGATTCTAAGCATTGACCCGGACCCGACAAGATGGCGATCGAACAGCAGGAATGAACGTTCAGACAGGCTTACCGGAGCGACACACGCCAAGTCGTCTGCTGCTGCATGCACTACGATTTCATTGCAGATACTTTCCAAACGGCAGCTTCGATTCTTCGGTCATGGATATTCCATCCAAACCTATATCAATAACCGTAAGAAATAATCGATCTAAATATCCCCCAGCGTTTCCCGCCACGAGAGCTCAGCCAATCAACCGGGCATACACCGGCCGGTCGATATTCCCACCGGACAGAATGACCCCCACCTTTTTCCCCTGCATCGCTTCACGCTCCTGCATGAGTGCCGCCAAGGCCGCGGCACCTGCGCCCTCGGCGAGGTTATGAGTGTCGGTGTAATACACCCGCATGGCCTCGGCTATTTGCGCGTCGCTGACCGCGACGATCCGCGCCGCAGCGGCCCCATAGATGGCAAAGGCCTCGGGAATGGGTCTACGCACGGCCAAACCGTCCGCAAAGGTATTCGCCGAAGCGGTCTCACACAGTCTTCCCGTTTCAAATGACAACTTCGCCGCGACGGCCTCGGTGGACACCACGCCCACCACCTGGGTTTTCAGCCCCAAGGCATCGCGGGCGGCAATGACTGCGCAAATCCCCGACCCACAGCCTATCGGCACGTAGACCGTGTCAAGGTCCGGCACCGCCTTGAACAGCTCAAGCCCATAAGTCGCCACGCCCCTAACCAACTCTGGATGGAACGGCGGCACCAGGTAGAGCCCCTGAGCGTGGGCCAGGCGTGCTGCCTCTTCCCGGGCCTCATCGAAATCGCGGCCATGTTCGACCACCTCGCCACCAAAGCCACGCATGGCATTGTTCTTCTCCACCGAGTTACCTTGCGGCACGACGATCAACGCTTTCAGACCCAAGGCAGTGGCCGCCAGCGCCAGGCTCTGGCCATGGTTGCCGCGCGTCGCCGTGACAATGCCTTTCGCCTCGGGATGCTCGCGCCTGAGCCAATGCACGAAGGTCAGGCCGCCGCGCACCTTGAAGGCCCCGGTCGGGGTGTGATTCTCGTGCTTGACCCACACCGTGCACCCCAACCGCTCAGCCAGCAACGGCCAGGCGTATTGGGCCGTGGCGGGCATGAATTGATAGAGATGGCGGGCAGCGTGTTCAATGTCGTCGCGGGTCAGTGTGAGCATGATTGGGCCTCCTGGTTTTGCCCAGTCTAATCAGCGCGACGGCGACGGGGCTTTCAGAAAACTGACCTGACTTTCAGGCCCGCTCTTCATTACTATGCTGTTCATGAACCCGCGAAAGCATCCACCACCGCCCCTGTCTGAACCGGTCCGTCGTATCGAGGCAGGGCCCTGGGCGATCGAATTGCTTCCCGGCTGTGCCTACGCGACTCGCTACGTCGCGCCCCAGTCGGCGATCGGTTTTGCCTTCGACAGTCAGCGCGGCCGGCACGCCATCGGCAGCGACCGCGTGTTGCCCTTCGAGGCGCTGCCCAACGGCCTGGCATTCGTTCCCGCCGGGTGCGACGTGTTCTCCGAATCCCCCCGGGGCGGTGAATACCTACGGATGGTGCGCACCGACGGCCTGGCGTTGCCGGCGAAACATGCGTTCAACAATCGTATTGACCCGCAGGCCATCACCCTCGCCTTGAGAATGCGCAGCGCACTGCTGCGTGCCACGGCAGAGGACGATTGGGAAGCCTGGGCGCTCGGGCTGGCCGAGCGAGTGAAGGACCACAAGCGGTTTTCGGCACACTCCCACGGCTCGATCACGGGCGGCCGGATGCGCCTGCTCGATGAATTCATCGACGCCGGTCTCGACGGCCCGCTGGGGGTCAAGGAAATGGCGGGGCTGCTGGGCTTGTCCGAAGGTTATTTCATGCGGGCTTTCAAGCAGGCGACTGGCAAAAGCCCACACAGCTACCTGATCGACCGACGCCTCGCCAAGGCACGGGCGCTGATGCGCGATTCAACCGCCCGACTGACCGACATCGCCCACATCTGCGGCTTCAATTCCCAGGCACACATGACCACGCTGTTCAAGCAACGCCTGGGCGCCAGCCCGGCGCAGCTGCGCGGGTATTCGAGGCCCTGAACCCCCTGGGCAATGGGTTGAGACGGGAAATGGCGCCCCAAATCAAATTGCCATCAGATGGCCTTGCAAAAACACCCTGGCCGTCTAGATTCAAACCTGTCTCCAACCAGATCTTCAACCACACCTGACAGCCCCTCGGGCGAGAGCGTCTATTGGCCTGAAAAACACACTTGGCGTTGCTTTCAATTACTGACACGGAATCAGTCATATCAACAAGAGGGATGCTTGATGAAGCATGGCCGTGGGTATCGTTCGCGCTCGCAAAAAGGACCAGCCGGACATTTCTGGCTGTCATTGGTTTGCTTTTCAGGCCTGGTGATCGCCAGCTTCCTGTTGTTCGAACAACAGATCCAGGATTTCCTGACCCATCTCAACCTGTACCTGCCCTCGACGCCCGCGCAGAAACTCAACCTGGCCTTGCTGCTGATTGCCCTGCTGGCGCTGGACGTGGTGTTGCCGGTGCCGTCGAGCATGGTCGCGCTACTGGCCGTGGCGATGCTTGGCAGCCTGGGTGGATACCTGGTGATTTTCGTCGGCCTGTGCCTGGGGGCCGGGTTGGGTTATGCGCTGGGAGCCGGTTATTTGCGCCTGCTGTCTGGTCGCCTGGGCCTGCATCAACGCCAGCCGGGGCAACTGGCCTACCGGTTGGGCACGCTGTCGTTGATCTGCCTGCGCGGCGTCCCGGTGCTGGCGGAAACCTCGGTCGTCGCCGCCGGCATGCAACGCTACCCATTGCGCGCGTTCATCCTGGTCACCACCCTGGCCAATGCCGGCCTCGCGTTGGCCTACAGTGCCATCGGCACCTTTCTCGTCGAACAGAACGCGCTGTTGGTGACCCTGCTCGCCAGCATGGTATTGCCCGGGCTGTTCATCGCCGGGTACAGCCTGTTCAAGAACATTCGCCGACGCGACACGGAGCAACCGTTGCACGGGCGCTTCAAGGTCAGCTACGACTACCCGGTGGTGTTCACCGATCATCTGTTCGACCCGCTCAATCCCTGCCTGCATCGTCAGCTCACTGCCGGACACCGCGGCCAGGTAACGGTGCTGGTGTTCGCCGATGAACAACTGCTGCACAGCGCTCCGCACCTGCTGGCACAGATCAATACCTACTTCGCCAGCCATTTTCCGGACTTGCATTTGCAGGCGCCCCCCATCGCGGTCCCGGCCGGCGAATCGAGCAAGGATTCCCAGGTGTTGCAGCAGTTGTACAGCGACATGCTGCAACATGGCCTGGACCGGCATTGCTATGTGCTGGCCCTCGGTGGCGGCGCGGTACTCGATGCGGTGGGCTACGCCTGCGCCACCTTCCACCGCGGCATTCGCCTGATTCGCATCCCCAGCACCGTACTCGCCCAGAACGACGCCGGCATCGGTGTGAAAAACGGCATCAACGCCTTTGGCCAGAAGAACCTGCTGGGCGCCTTCTACCCCGCCACCGCGGTCATCAACGACTTTCAATTGCTGACCAGCCTGAGCCGACGCGACCAGATCGCCGGGCTGGCCGAGGCGGTGAAGGTGGCGCTGATCAAGGACCAGGCGTTCTTCCAGTGGATGGAGCAACAGGCCGACGCCCTCGCCCACTTCGATCACGCGGCCAGCCGCTACGCGATCCGCCGCTGCGCCGAACTGCACCTGGCGCACATCACCGGTGCCGGTGATCCCTTCGAACGCGGTAATGGGCGGCCATTGGACTACGGGCATTGGGCCGCCCACAAATTGGAAAACCTCAGTCACCACCGACTGCGCCATGGTGAAGCCGTCGCTGTGGGCATGGCCCTGGATGGCCTCTATGCCAATGCCCTGGGGTTGTTGAGCGACGCCGACAGCGACCGGGTGCTGCACCTGCTGCTCAAGCTCGGCTTCTGCCTGAACCCGCCGGAGTTGACCTTGAAAGATGCACAGGGACGCTCGCAGGTTCTGCTCGGGCTGGAAGAATTCCGCCAGCATCTGGGCGGGCAGCTCTCCATCCCCATGCTCAGTCGGATCGGCGAGTCGGTGGACGTGCATGAAATCGATACCGCACGAATGGAGCGGGCGCTGCAACGGCTCTGCACTCAGGCCGACCCTGCACTCGCACTGAACGAGAGCTGTGCGCAATGAACCCGTCGTCGCCGGACCTCAAGACCTGGATGACCCTCGGGCGCGTGTCCAACCTGCCCACGGTGTGGACCAACACCCTGGCCGCCGCCCTGCTCGCCAGCAGCGCAGGGGCCCTGGCACCGCCGTCGTCCCTGGTGTGGCTCCTGCTGCTGGCGGCACTGTCGCTGCTGTACCTGGCCGGCATGCTGTTGAATGACCTGCTGGACGCCGACTGGGACCAACGCCACCACAATCCGCGCCCTATCACCCTGGGCCTGGTCAGCCGCCAGCAAGTGCGGTTGGCCACGGCGCTGCTACTGGTGCTGGCCGCGGCCGCGCTGCTGGGCCTGAGCCGGTTGATCGAACAACCGCACTGGCTGCTGGGCAGCGCCACGCTGTTGGTGGGTTGCATCCTCGGTTACAACCTGCTGCACAAGAAATACGCCCACAGCGTCTGGCTGATGGGGGCCTGTCGCTCGGCGCTTTACCTCACCGCGGCGGCCAGCCTGGCGATGCCCCCCGAACCGATCTGGCTCTGCGCCCTGTTGCTCGGCGTCTACATCAGCGGCCTGACCTACCTGGCCCGCCAGGAACACCGCAATCAACTGATCAGCCGTCTCCCGCTGCTGCTGATGTTGAGCCCACTGGCGTTGGCGATCTACGCAGACAACGCCTGGTTCTGGCCAGTCCTGCTGATATGGCTTGGCTGGTTGGGCTGGCACTACTGGCGCAACCTGGCCAACCCGCGGCAACGGCAGGTCCGCGCCTTTATCGGTGCGGGCCTGGCCGCCCTGCCGTTGTTCGATGCCCTGGTGCTGGCCGTCGCCAACCAGCCGCTGGGCAGCCTGTTATGTGTCCTGGTGTTTTTCCTGCTTCCTCATTTCCAACGCTGGATCAAACCCACATGAACACGGACGTTACAGCATCGGCATCGGCAGCCCTCGACATGCGCCAGGACTGCCTGAACGAACAACGCCGGCATTTCATCCAGTCACTCGATGAAACCGAACGGCAATGGTGGCTCTCGGCGCAGGCGCAACTTGCCCAACGCCCGGACGCCAACACCGCGGCGCTCCTGAGCGGCCAGTGCAAGCGCCACCTCAAGGAGCGTGCCCAGCCCGGCACCGACGGCTGGAGCAATGTCCAACTGGCGCGGGCATTGCTGCTGGCCCAGGTCCTGGAACTGCAACCCGGCACCGGGCAAGTGCCCTTGCTGCGCCAGTTGTTCCTGTGGGGCGACGACCAGGAAAAGATCGCCACCTTGAAAGCCCTCGACTGGCTCGACAGCGGTGGCCTCTGCGTCGGGCTAGCACTTCAGGCCGGGCGTACCAGCAACAGCCAGGTGTTTGCCGCCCTCGCCCTGGACACCGCCTACCCATCGCGTCACTACGACGAACGGGCCTTCAACCAACTGGTGTTGAAAGCCCTGGGCATGGGCCTCGATGTAGGGCGCCTGGTCGGCCTGACGCAACGACAAGGCGTCACGCTCAACCAATTGGCCCTCGACCTGCTGGACGAACAACTCGCCGCCGAACGCACGGTGTCCGCCGGACTGCCCCACGTGATTGCCTTTGCCTTGCTGAGCCCGGCGCAACGTCAGCGCCTGGCCGGGCTGGCCCGGCAACAACGCTTGCCGCCGCCATGGCAGGCGCACCTGGGCGGCACCTTGCCGAACTGATACCCGCTCCTCCCCTGCCTTTTTGACGAGGATTCACCATGCTCAAGTACTTCGACCCGCATATCCATATGGTCAGCCGCACCACCGACGACTACCAGAACATGGCGGCCGCCGGCATCACCGGCGTGATCGAACCGGCCTTCTGGCAGGGCCAGGCCAGGACCAGCGTCGGCAGCTTCATCGACTACTTCGACACGCTGTTGGGCTGGGAGCGTTTTCGCGCCAGCATGTTCGGCATCCATCACTTCTGCACCATCGGCCTGAACCCCAAGGAAGCCAACGACCTGTCGGTGGCCAATGAAGTGCTGGAGATCCTGCCACGCTACCTGGTGAAAGATGGCGTGGTGGCGGTGGGTGAAATCGGCTACGACGACATCACACCGGAAGAGGATCGCTTTCTCGCCGCCCAATTGGAGCTGGCCAAACAATTCAACCTGCCGGTGCTGGTGCACACCCCGCACCGCGACAAGATCGGTGGCACCAAGCGTACACTCGCGGTCATTCGCGAGGTCGGCATTGCCGAACACCTGGTGATCATCGACCACCTCAACGAACTGACCCTGCCCCTGGTGCTCGACAGCGATTGCTGGCGCGGCCATTCCATCTACCCCAACACCAAGATGTCGGAACAGCGCATGGTCGCGCTGCTGCAGCAGTACGGCACAGAAAAAATGGTGGTCAACAGCGCTGCCGACTGGGGCATCAGCGACCCACTCAAAGTGCCCAAGACCGGTCAGGCGATGCTGGCCGCCGGCTTCAGTGAAGCCCAGGTCGAACAGGTGCTGTTCCACAACCCGGTGGACTTTTTTGCCCAGAGCGGCCAGCTGGACAAAACCCTGGTCAGCACGCCCCTGCCCATCGACCAGCGGCGACAGTGGCAAGACAACTCTGCCTTGCGGGGCCAGGAGCCGGTGATCAAATGAGTGCCCACACGGGTTGGACGGCCACGCAGATCGGCTATTGCAGCAACGTGCACCCGACCCATGACCTGGGCGGGCTGCGCGCTTCCATCGAACGGCATTTCCAGACCGTCCGTACACTGCGCGGGCTCGACACCCAAGACAGTGGATTGTGGATCAGCGCCGTCGCCGCCGCCGAGCTCCAACAGGCGTCCGCCCGTGCGGATTTCCTCGACCTGCTGCAACGCAACGGACTCCGCCTGACCTCACTCAACGGTTTCCCCTACGGCCAATTTCACCAGGGCGCGGTGAAAGCCGACGTCTACCTGCCCAGTTGGGCCGATCCGCAGCGGCTGGCGTACAGCCTGGACCTGGCTCGATTTCTCGCCCAGGCCCTGCCAGCCGACTGTGCCCAGGGGGTGATCTCCAGCCTGCCGCTAGGCTATGCCGCCCACTGGAGCCCGACGTTGCAGCAACGTGCCGAGCAGCAACTGCGCGAGCTCACCGCCGCGCTGGCCCGGTTGCAACGGGAGACGGGCAAGAAGATCGTGATCTGCCTGGAAATGGAGCCCGATTGCGTGCTGGAAAACACCGACCAGGCCATCGCCTTCTTTCGTCACTGGCAAGCCACGGACCCGCACCATGAACACCTGGCGCTGTGTTTTGACGTCTGCCATCAGGCCGTGATGTTCGAAGACTGCTATCAGTCACTGGACCGATTGCGTCGGGCCCGGGTCCCCATCGGCAAGATCCAGCTATCCAATGCGCTGATTTGCCGCCTGCCTGAGGATGCGCAGCGGCGCGAACAAGTGCTCAAGACATTGGGCGGTTTTGCCGAACCCACCTACCTGCACCAAGTCAAAGCCCGCGCTGGACAGGACCGGTTATCAGCCTGGGCCGACCTTCCCGCGGCCCTGTACGAGTGTGAGCAGGACGGCCACGCCCCTCCCGAGCTGAGGATCCACTTCCACATTCCGTTGTTCAGCGAACACCTGCTGTTGCCCGAACTCAGCGGCAGCCAGGTCGCCCTTACACAGACCTTCGATTTTCTGGCCGACCATGGAGATTTTCGCCCGGTACTGGAAGTGGAAACCTACAGCTGGGGCGTCCTGCCCAGCCAGTTGCGACCCACCACCGAGTACGCCCAACTCCAGGGCATCGCGGCGGAGTTGCACTGGGTCGAGGATCAGTTGCAGCAGCGCCAGTTGCTGCAACCCCAAGCGCTGGAGGCCTGTGCCGATGTCCTCTGAGCCTGCGCGCCAGCCGTTGCTGCTGATCAACGTGGTCGGCCTGACGCCCGCACTGCTGGGGGCCGCGACGCCCTGCATCAATGCCCTGTTGAAAACGGCCAGGATGGCCACGCTGCAACCGGTGTTCCCGGCGGTCACCTCCACGGTGCAAGCCTCGATCCTCACGGGCCAGCCACCGTCGGAGCACGGCATCGTCGGCAACGGCTGGTATTTCCGCGATCAGGCCGAAGTGCGTTTCTGGCTGCAACCCAACGCACTGATCCAGGGGGAAAAAGTCTGGCAGACACTCAAGCGCCAGTACCCCGGGTTTCGCTGCAGCCAGTTGTTCTGGTGGTACAACATGTATGCGGACGTGGACGCCGCCATTACCCCGCGGCCGCATTACCCGGCCGATGGCCGCAAGATGTTCGGCCTGTATTCTGCGCCGGCCTCGTTGCACGAGCGTATCGAACAGCAGATCGGCGAATTCCCCTTTCCAAGCTTCTGGGGCCCGGCGGCCGGCATCGCCTCGAGCCGCTGGATCGTCGATTGCGCCATCGCCGAATTCCAGCTCGACCGCCCCGACCTGCAGTTGATCTACCTGCCCCATCTCGACTACAGCCTGCAACGCCTGGGCCCCGATCATCCGTCGATTGCCGACGAGGTGCGCGCCATCGACAGCGAAGTCGGGCGTCTGCTGGACTTTGCCCAAGCACAGGGCGCGGCGGTGATGCTGCTGTCCGAATACGGGATCGAAGCCGTCACCCAATCCGTTTCCATCAACCGGTTGCTACGCGCCGAAGGCTTGTTGCAGGTCCGCCAATCGCTGACCTGGGAGTTGCTCGATCCCGGTGCCAGCGCGGCATTTGCCGTGGCCGACCATCAGGTCGCGCACATCTACGTGAAGCAGGCGCGCGACATCCCTCGCGTCAAGGCGCTATTGCAGCGCCAGGCCGGCATCGAGCAGGTGCTGGATAAAACCGAACAACGGGCCTGGCACCTGGATCATCCGCGCAGCGGCGAGCTGGTGGCCGTGGCCGCCGCCGGTTGCTGGTTCGATTACTACTACTGGTTCGACGACCGCAAGGCCCCCGACTTTGCCCGCACCGTGGACATCCATCGCAAGCCAGGCTACGACCCGCTCGAGCTGTTCATCGACCCGGCCATTCGCTTCCCGAAATTGAAAGTGGCGCGCCGCCTGCTCCAGAAAAAACTCGGCTTTCGCTACTACATGGACCTGATACCACTGGACACCCGCCTGGTCCGCGGCAGCCACGGACGACTGCCCGCGAGCGAGAAGACCGGCCCGCTGCTCATCACCAATTGTGATCTGTCGTTGCCGCAGCACCTTGCGGCCACGGCGGTGAAGCAACTGCTCCTGGAACACTTCCGGGGGCACCCTCATGCCGATACGGCGAATGCCAAGGAGCTTCCATGCGGCGAGCCATTTCCATAACCGTTCTCGGTGCCCTGGCCGGTTTGGCCCAGGCACAGGACACCAACAACTTCGATTGCAGCAACTTCCTGCAGTTTGGAGCAGACATCAACAAGACCCGGACCGCGTTTGCCCAGAGTCCCGAGACCATGGCCTGGAACTGGTTCGTCTGTTTGAACCAACCCAGCACCGCGCAAAGCAGCAATCTCGTGTGGGAGACGATGAAGCCTTCGGACCAGGTCTACCTGCCCAACGGCGCACCACCGGGCACCTATGACAGCTCAGCGCCGCTCCCGGCCGCGGTGGTGACGCAAGCCAAGGCACAGGGCATGGACCTGTCCCGATCCTTTCATAACATCAATGCCACCCAACAGGTCGATGGCCTGATCCTGCAAATGGGGGGTGCCGTGCCCGATGCCCAACAAGGCCAGCCCGTACGCTTTCAGTTACTGATGGGCAAGGACACGTTCGATTACATCGTGAAGAAGCAGGTCTACAACGTGAATGGCCAGGCCGCCCTGGCCAACGACCTGAACTTTCCACCCACCGCCTGGGAGTTGAAAGCCGCGTGGCTGTGGATCGGCACGGACACGACCTACCGACAAACCCTGGTGAACGACGGCTACTACATTGCCCAGGCCTACTACCAGCAGGACGACGGTACCTACCAGGTCGGCTATGTGGCATTGAGCGGCCTGCATGTCGTCAACAAACTGAACGCCGACTGGGTCTGGACCACCTTCGAAAACATCAACAACAGCAAGTACACCGTAACCAATGCCCCGACGCCGGCGCCGATGACCAACACCACCGGGCCGACCGCGGCCGCCAAGCCGGTCAATGCCAGCTTCCAGGCTAATAACCGGAGCCTGTCGAAGTACGAGTTGATCGGGGTCGAGTTCCAACCCATCACCCAGGTACTCGCCAATTCGCAACTGGAATCGGCGTTCCAGAACACCTCGTCCTGCCTGGCCTGCCACGGCACCGCCGCCTACTCGAACGACAACGGCTACTTCAATTTCGCTCTGAACCAGGGGGGCGGCATCGTCTATCCCACCACTCCGCTGCCGCCCTCGGCATTCGACGGCTACAAAAAACTGGACTTTGTCTGGTCGCTGAAACGCGCCCAGTGGCAACGCTAAGGAGCATGACATGAGCGTATTGAATTTCCCCCGTATCTACCTCAACGGCCATATGTTCTGGAACCCACCGACGGCCAACAATAACGACGTGTTTCCGCTGTATGACGCGGTCAACGCGGACATCAACTGGCCGTTCATGAGCCACTTCGGCATCAACGCCACGAACGCCCCCACCCAGTTGATGCCCTGGGCCATCAAGCCCTTGGCAATGGCAGACCTGCCAACCTATGTGCTGCAGGTGCCGACCAATGCCAACCCGAACAACTACCCGTACATGCCCGCCGAATGGGATCTGTTTGGCGACAATGCCTGCGGCACGGTGAGCTACAAGGGGACTCGCTCAACGATCATTGGCGGCGAGCTGCAGGCCAACACCTACATCACCGAGGATGCGCTGGTTGGCAGGGACTACCAATTACTCGGCAATCCCTTTGGCAGCAACACTCCGACGGCCGCGCGCTTCGTGGACGTCAGCCCGTGGCAGAACACCTTCACCGCGTTGTACTTCGACAAGCTGATGCTGGGGGATGCCACGTGTGGCCTGACCCTCAATCGCCAGTATCGGATGATGGATCGCTTCCTGAACTTCAATTGGGCCAGCACCTTCCGGGGCCTGGTGTATGTCACCACCACCTGGCAGACCTGCTTTCCCCAGGAAAACCTGGAATGGGTCATCGGCGATTCGGCGTTGCTGAATAACCTTCAGCAGCAGATGAAGCTGCAAGGTGCACAGGGCCTGATGTTCAGGTTCTCCACCTACCTGACCTGCTATGACAGGAACGGTGTTTTCAACGACTTCCCGTACGTCAACACCCGTTCCAACGCCCCCTCGGATACGGCTCGTCTGCAAGCGATGTATCAGCAAGGCCTGGACAACGTTTCCGGTATTTTCTTCAACCCGGCCTACAGCCGCACCGCCGCCACCCTGGGCCTCTGGTTCGCCGACGAATACCCCACCGCCCCCGCTGGCCGGCGCCTGGTGCCCGCGCAGGCCGTCGCCGTCGCTAAGCCAGGCGCGGCGGCCCAAAACACCAAGCTGGGCGTGACCTCGGTGCAGATTACCGGCAACACCCTGTCCCTGGATCTGGCCAACACATTCCCGTTCTATCCGATAGAGCCCAATGCCCCTATCCTGATCGCCGAAAAATTCCAGGCCGGCGACTATCAACTGGGTGTACGCCAGAATGACGTATTCACCCCGGTGGTCGACTTCGGTTTCGCGCAGTATCAACAGTCAGCCTTCGACCAACGCTCGGGGCTGCTGGACTTCACCCTCAGCGACGCGGACAAGGCGACCTTGCAATCAGCGCCGCTGGAGCTGCAACAACAGGGCCCGGCCCCGGCGGCCCCCGTGGTAGCCGCCACTGCGCAGACGTGGACCGCCGAGGTCATCGAAAGCGGCAGTTTCATCGACGTGGGCGACCACAAGACGTTGACCATCATGGTGCAGAACAATGGTGTGCCGGCCGCCAACACCACGTTGTGGGTCGCGGAATACGGCAACCCCTACATGGTGACGACCAGCGACTACTACCTGGCATTCAGTAATGCGGCGAACTTCACGCTGTTTTATGACGATCCGACAGACCGTAACCTGAACCACGCCAACCTACCGCAGTTCAATGATGCGCCCCCCGTACCGAATTACCTGGCCACTGGCAGCGGCCGCCGGCTTACCGACCTGCAGAACATGCATCGGCCGACGAGCACACCGGTTGGGTACCAGGATTTCCTCAATGGTCCGGGCAAACCGATTGCGGTCAACTTACGCCCTTGCCTGGCATTCGACGCCGGCGTCTACGTCACTGGAACACTGAGCGACTACCCGACCACCCAGGTGGATTACTCCTATGTAACGACGACTACCGACGCCAACGGCATCGCCCAAGTGAG
This sequence comes from Pseudomonas sp. NFACC13-1, assembly GCF_900104425.1. NCBI lineage: Bacteria > Pseudomonadati > Pseudomonadota > Gammaproteobacteria > Pseudomonadales > Pseudomonadaceae > Pseudomonas > Pseudomonas sp. NFACC13-1. The sequence goes on from NZ_FMXV01000002.1 coordinate 373,464, forward strand.
CTTCAGGGCCGTGGCCCCGGGCTTCCCGACCTTGCGTTTTTTCGTCAAGGACGGCGACAGCGATCCGGTCATCCCCTTCAGCTTCCCCGTTCCCCAAGCCTATATCGACTTCCTCGCCCCGCTCCGCGTCCTGCCCTTGGACGTGCAACTGCAACAGGACTTCATCAACTACTGGAACACCGTCTACAAGGATCAGAACGCCGCCACGCAGCTGTGGGAGGGCTTCCTCTACCCACGCATCCTGCAGACCTTCTATTACCTGTACCCCATCATGAACAAGTACATGCCGCTCAACTCCCAGGCACGCGTCGAAGGCGCCATCGACCAGTTGATTGTGCTGATCAGCAAGCCCTACCAGGAAGAAAGCACGCTCTCGATGCCCATCACCCGTGACATGTCCCAGAGCCGCCGCGCGGTATTGGAGCTGTGGGCCAAGAAGCTGGTGAAGCGCAACTATCCGCCACAACAACTCAAGATGAGCGACTACGACAACCTCTGACCGTAACGCTGTTCACCCAGGAAAGATAAACCACTGTGGGAGCGAGCTTGTGTAGGAGCTGAGCCTGTGGGAGCAAAGCTTGCTCGCGATGAACGATAACGCGGTCATTCGAAAGACCGAGGTGCCTTCATCGCGAGCAAGCTTTGCTCCCACACAGGCTTTGCACCCACAGGCTCGCCCACAGTGTCACCCGGTACTTTTCAAAGGAATGACCTATGAAAACCAGTATCTTGAACCGGCTGTTGCTGTTGATCCTGCTGTCCAGCGCTCCGCTGTTCGCCCAGGACAGCGGTGCCGTCTACTTCACCATGGGCGTGCACAACACCGAGGGGTGCAACGAACAGAACGGCAACTGCATCGCCAAACGCGCCCCGGGCGACCCTTCCGATCCGTTCTTCCCGGCATTCTGGATCAGCGATTGGACCATGTACCGGGTGATGCACAACTACGAAAAAAACCCGCCGCCCTACAGCAATCCGCCCTCCACCCTGACCCCGGCGGACTACACCGTCTCCCGAGGCACCAGCTACTACGACACGGCCTATATCCCGGCCGATGGCGACGGCTTCGGGGCGATGATGGAGCACTATGAGAAGTACTGCCTGCCGATCTTCCCGATCAAGAACAACAACTACACCTGCTCCTTCGTATCCCTGGGCAACAAGGCGTACTTCCTGACCTACCCGCAGGATCGCCCCAAGGACATGCCGGCCTGCTGCATGTTCTCGCCGATGAATCATCCGCCGCGCCAAGACTTCATCCAGCACCTGCCCTACAGCGCCGAGCGCAGCCAAAACCTCGACGCCAGCGTGCAGGCCTACGCGCTGGACCTGCAATCGCCACAGGGGCCGATCCTGTTCGGTTATGCCTTCTACAAAAAGATGTCGGGACAACCGCCCTACCGGCAGCCCCAATCGTTCTTTTTCTCCGGCGACACCAGCGTCGCCAATGCCCCCATCGTCAGCCAGAACTACACCCATTTCCGCATCGCCAGACCGGACCCTGCCCAGACCTGGGCGCAGGTGGCCGCGATGTGCCCGGCGAATCCACCGCCCTGCCAGTTGTTCGAGCCACCGGCGTCCCAGAGCAACGGGCAAAAGGCGCAGTGGAACAAGCTCATGCAGCGCAAACCCTGAGCAATGACGGAGAATCGCCATGAACATTTCACTGCGTTTCACCCTGGTACTACTGGGTCTGGCCAATCTTCCGGCCCTGGCCCTGGAGCAATCCCAGGAACAAACCATGCCTCGGACGCAGGCCTCCAGCCTGAATTGCCAGCCCCCCAGCACGGCGCCGGCGGCCAACGCCAGCCAGGACCTGTTCGATCAATACAGCTGGCAGCTGTTCATCGCCGTGAACTGGCCCGCCCAGGCAGGGCAGCGCGGGGATCCCGACTGCAGCAAGCAACCGGGGGACCCTGGCTACACCGTCTGGCAGACCTACAAGACCGTGGCAGAAACCTTCCTGCCACGGGGAGCCGATCCAGGCCCCTGGAACACCCCGCAACTGGCCAAGAGCCTGGGCATCATCAACATCGCCGCGCTGAAGAACAGCTCCCAGGTAAATGCCGTCGACCAGGCCGTCGGCGGCTGGCTGATCGACCAGGCCGGCAACCCGACCTACTACGACATCTCGGCCAACGAGACCTCCTACAACTACATCGTCGCCAACCAGTTCTATAACGCCGACGTGGTGTCCAAAGCCAACAACATCAACTTTCCCTACGGGGTCATCGAGGTCAAATCGAGCTGGCGCATCCTCACCCCCCATGACAATGCCAGCCGCTACCTGACCATGCTTGCGCGCGTAGCCACGTTCGACGACCAAGGCCAGCGCACCGGCGTCACCGAGGCCTACCTGGGCCTGGTGGGGTTGCACATCATCACCAAGGTGAACGGTTATCCGCAGTGGATCTGGTCGACCTTCGAACAGATCGACAACGTTGCGCCCAAAGTGCTGGTAAACGGCGTATGGGTCGACCAGCCGGCAGCCGGCACGGCCTATTCCTACTTCAACCCCAACGCGCCAGCAGCCAGCCTCAACCAGTCACCCTGCGACTGGCAGACCCAGGGCGCGCACCTGGTCTGCGTGCCCAAACCCGGCACCACCTTCCAGACCCCAAACCCGTTGAACCGGTTCACCCCGATCGCCGAGGTCACCAACCAGGTCAACGCCCGTTACCGCAGCGACCCGGACCTGCAACGCAGCGTGTTGAAGTACTACCAACTCATCACCACCCAGCGCCCGCTGATGCCGGACAACCCCAGCAATCCACTGGGCCAGCCGACCCCCGCCCTCTCGGCCAACGTGACCATGGAAAGCTACATCCAGCCCAACAGCAGCTGCATGAACTGCCACTCCATGGCGACCCCGGTCAAGAGCCCCTACAAGTCCGATTACTCCTACCTGTTCAAATTCGCCAATTCGCCTGTCGGCAAAACCATCAAGGACGAGGAATAACTCATGAGCATCCTGAACGGACCACGGCTGAATTTCTGGGGCGGCATCCGCACCGACGTCAGCCTGCCAAACAACTCCCCGACCATTCCCTACGATGGCAACGATGACTGGCCGCTCTTCGACCTGACCACCTCGACCCTGGCACCCGGGGCCGAGTCCTACACCGACGACCAGTTGAACAACATGATCAATGCCCCCGCCCCCATCGGCAATCGCTACACCGCCGGTGGCTGGAATCACTACGGGCAGCATGTCGTCGACATGCAGAACGCCCTGATCAGCTCCCAGGGCATCCCCGGCAGCATCAACACCACTGGCGACCTGGTGGGCCAGGCCGTCTATCTGCTCGGCTCGGTGGACCCGGTGACCGGCCAGGGGCCCGTCTCCGGCCCGATGATGGTGGACCTGGACCCCACCTCCTCGACGACCACCCAGATCTTCGTCGGCGGCCTGCAAATCGGCGGCAACGACAACATCCAGTTGCTGATTCGCAGCGACACCGTGTGCAGCAGTTTCGACGTCGCGGGACGTGTGCTGTTGCCGGCAAAAATGGATGCGCCGGGCTCTTTCCACGCCAGTGGCACCTTTCAACTGACGTTCCCCTTGAGCAGCATCGTCAGCTGGAACCAGAACAGCAGCGGCCTGCGCGCGATCATCCAGGCACCGAATGCCACGGGCATTGTCCTGCGTTTCGTCATGTTCGAAATGTGCCCCACAATGACCACCGAACAACTGGACGCCGACTACGCCGCCGGCAAGTACACCCCCAACCCGAGCATCGGCAGGGTCATCGGCACGCTGGCCCCGGCCTTCGCCGACGAGCCGCTAAACTGCCAGCCGGGGCGGCAACTGGTCAACCAGAGCACGCTCAATGCGGGCTATGCCGACCTGGGCAATACCGGTTACCTGAGCATCGACATGGTGAACGTCATTCCGAAGGAGACCTTCCGGGCTGTCAGGGACGACATCACCAGCCCGATCGGCCCCAACGCCAATTACGGGACCGTGACCATCAGCGCCGGCGCCACCACCCTGACGACCCTGGAGCCGACCAGCCGCTTTTTACTGGACTACTACGTGTACGGCGGCATCGTCGACCTGCCCCTGACCTTCGATCAGCTACAGGCAGTACGGTCCTCTGCCTTGGCGATCAACGCACCGGGCAAGGTCGCCGGTACCACGTTGCAAGCCACCGAATCGACCTATCGGATCTATGCCGACCAGCGTAACGTCTACTTGGAGGACTACCCCAACGGCCTGTCGATCACCCTGCAGGTCCGGCACCTGGGCGGCGCGGTGACCAGCACCACCGAAATCGGCCTGAAGGCGGCGGCCCCCGCGGTCTATGATCAACCGCAATACTGGGACTTCCTCGACTTCCCTGATTCGTTGACCGTCGACAATGGCCAGCTTTCCGTCAGCTTCCCGGTCACCCTCAAGCCGGGCAGCGCCGCTCAAGCGGGGTTTGTTGCCCTGACCTGCACGGTCAACAATTTCCCCAGCAGCGCTTACTTCACCAACTTTCGCAAATACGCCCAGACCGACTTCGGCATCCCCCAGGGCACGACCATCACCTGGCCGCTGATGTACCCCAACGTGCTGCGCTTTCACTACCTGGCCTTCCCCGCCATGTCGCGCTATATCCCGCTGAATCAGCCCGACGCCATCATGGGTGCCAAGAACCCCATCCTGGCCCGCACCTCGGATGCGTACAAAGGCACCACGCTGTTCATGCCGGTGGTGCGCTCGATGTCGCCCTGCCAGCGGGCACTGCTGCGGGCCTACCTCACCGGTGAACCGTGGCAACCGCCGCAATGACCGCGTCCCCCTTTTGTTCACGGAGAGAGCCTATGTCAGTTCCCCTTCAGATCCCCGCACACCCGGAGGAAAGCCTGCGCCCCAGCACCCTTGTCGCCGAGGACCTGCTGAACCCTCGTGGCCTCTGCCTGCAAGCCGACGGTAGCCTGCTGCTCACCGAAGCAGGTTCCGGGTTGCCCGACCAACCTTTCAGCGGCCGTATCAGTCGACTGCGCCCGGATCCGCAGCGACCCGGCGCCTACCTGCCCCGCGAAACACTGGCGCAAGGGTTTCGCGCCATGAACATGCAGGCACGCATGCTGCGCGATGAAATCATGGGGCTGTCGGACATCGCCTGCGGTGACGGACGCTGCCTGGTCAGCCAGACCGATTACGTCGCAGGTTCCAAACTGCTGGACCTGCAATTCACGCCGCCCGAGCCGGTCTTCCATAGCCGCGGCAACCTGAATGCGCTGTGCTACCACCCGACCCGCCGCAGTTGGCTGGCCGTCAAGCCCGATACCAATCAGTTGGTGGAGTTCGTCACGGGCCAGCAAGAGCGCGTGCTGGCCCAACTGCCCGAACTGGATCAAGGCCAGGAAGCCGTTCCCGTGACCCTGGTGTACGAACCGGCGACAGACGCTGTGCTGATCAGTCTGTTCTCGGGGGAACTGCACGGCGACCCGAGCCGCAAGGGCATCGACTTTGCCGAAAAGGCCGGCCAGGTGATCCGGGTCTGGACCGCCAGCGCCGAGATCGACATCCTGATTCGCGGCCTGCAGCTGCCCACCGGGCTGGTACTGCGCCCCAACGGCCAGTTGCTGGTGCTGGAACTCTGCGAGCGCTTGCAACAACCCCTGCTCCCCGACTGGAACGGCGAACCCCTGCATGGCGGCTTCACCCGGTTCAGTGGGCGACTGCTGGGCTGCGACTTGCAAACAGCCCAGGTCACGGTGCTTGCCCGAGGCTTGGATACCCCGTCCAACCTGTGCCTGTTACCCGACGCGGTACTGGTCAGCGAAGGCATGGGCCTGGTCGGGCGGCCACTGCCCACGCCAGAGGAAAACGTGGTGCCGTTACGCGGCAGGCTTCGTCGGGTGCATCTCTGATAGAACACCGGCCGGGTGCACAGCCCGGCCGGTGACCCAGGTGCCATCCAGCACTCGATTCAGCCTGCGGTAACGGTCATGCCGCCGTCGGCCATGACCACCGCACCGACCACAAAACTCGCGCGATCGGAGGCCAGGAACGCAACCACCTCGGCAATTTCTTCCGGCCGTGCGGCCCGGCCGATGGGCGCGGCTTCACCGTGCTGGGCGAGGAACGCCGGACCGTCCTCGACCACGTCATTGAGGATGTTGGTGACCACATCGCCAACACCGATGGCATTGACGCGAATGCCATGCTCGATGACTTCCAGTGCCAAGGTGCGCGTCAGTTGCGCCAGGGCACCTTTGGACGCGGTATAGGCGGCAATGGTCGGGAAGGCAAAATAGGACGCGTAGGACGCAATGTTGACGATGGCCCCCGCCTTATTCGGCATCATCGCCTTGACCGCTTCGCGTGAATGCAGGAAAGCGGCCGTGGCGTTGACCGCCTGGATGCGCTCCCAGTCCTGGCGCGTCATGTCGATGACGAGTTTATTGATGATGATCCCGGCATTGTTGACCAGGATATCCAGCCGGCCGAACTGCTCGACGGCCAGGCCGACAGCGCGCTCGGCGGCGCCATCCGCGGTGATGTCGGCCTCCAGCGGCACCAGCCCGGGACGGGCCAGCTCATGGACGGCGGGGTTGATATCTTCGGCGATTACCTTGGCGCCGCGGGCATGCAACAGCAATGCGATGGCCTTGCCGATGCCACTGGCGGCGCCAGTGACCAGTGCAACCTTGCCTTGGACTTCGTGGGGAATGTTGTATTGGATATCGGTCATGATCGCTCTCCTGCGTGAGCGGGCAGACGAGACATTCGCCCGCCCGGCGCCCGTGGGCGCTGTCGTTATCGACGACTTCACTTTCTCGCAATGGCGACGGCCAGGCTTTCGCAGGCTTGCTGGGACTGTCGGGGTTTTGCGCAAATGTGACCATAGAGAGCTCTCGCCGGGCTCTGTAGGCGCTGGCGAAGCCTGCGATCTTTTGATCTTGATCTTGATCTTTCACTTGAGATTCAAGTGTCTGGGGAAAGATCGCAGCCTCGTTGCACTCGACAGCGCCTACAAGGTCAGGAACAGCGCGGAGGTCCAGACCCGTGACTGATCCCGCTGGCGGGCACAGATGAACAAGGGGTGTTCACGCCCTGGATCAAGCCCCAGACGGGCCAGGTCTATGCGTCCCTGCAATTCACGGGGTAACGCCGCAGCGGTCATCCGTTCCAGGGACAGCTTCAACTCCGCGCCCGGCAACTCTTCGACCACTTGCGATTGCGCCAGCAACTCATCGCCGGACAGCGCCATCACCACCGTCGGTGCGTGTACGTAAGGTTGCGGTTCGGACGGGTCGCCGACCTTGATGTAATTGTCGATACGGCTGTGGATCTGCAGCGTGGCGCCGGCCAGTTGCGACAGGTCGATTTCGATGCTGTCGGTATCGCCGTTGGTGTCGGTGCGAAACGCCAGGACCGTGGCGTCCTTGCGCCATACGGTCTGCTCGGGATGGTCGAGGCCCAAGGCGCGAAAACCATTGATGACCGCGCCGGTGATGCGGATTTCGCCAGTCCAGTACGCGCCGCGATAGCGGTCCTTGATCCGCGCACCACCCAGGCGCAGGCGAATGCGTTGGGCGCAGAAACCCAGTTCCTGGTGCAGGTTGCGCGACCAGATCAACTGGTCGCCATCGAACAGATCGACCTGCTCCCACCCTGCCTCCCCCAGCAGTCGATAGTCCAGGGAGGTATTCGAATCGGCAGTGAAGACTTCACCCATGAAGTGCTTGCCCTGGCGCAGGCTGGCGAACGTACGCTCACCGGTCGTGGCGAAGGTACGGCGGGCGCGCAAGGCCTTGCCGACGCCGGCGCGGTCGAAAGCCTCGGCGACCACACCCGTCAACCCGCCACGGGAGCCGAACACCGCCGTGGCCGGAACGCCGCCACCGCAGCGGCCCTGGTGCTCATCGCTGTTCGCCGCGGCGCCAACCCGATAGCCACGCTGCAGCGCTTCGGCGTAGACCCAATGGAACTGGCCCCAGGCCGAACCCACCTCGATCAACCGCTCGAGTTCCGGGTGATGCCAGTCGAGGTTGCAACGGCGTCCGCCGACATGGGGCATCATCAGATGGCCTTCGGGGTCCTTGGCATAGGCGGCGTACAACTCGTCAACCGGCCAGGCGCCAGGCTTGATGGTGCCGGCGGTGAACTCGTTCCATTCGAAGGAACGCACCAGTCGCCCTTGATTGTCGAAGGGGAACTCGGGTTTGCGGTCATGCAGGAATACGACGTTGCGGTCGCCGCCCGCACAAGAGTTACCGCACCATTCGGTTCCGGGATAACACACGAATCGGCCCGGCTCATTGAGCTCGTGGATCAGCTTGACCGCCTGGTCCCAGCGTTGCTCGGTGATATTGAAGTCATTGGCGGTGTACCCGAGGACGTCGAGCCCGGCGACATCGCGACCGTAGCTGAGGTTGTACAGCGTGTCGTTGGTGCCCACCGTGTCATCGGAGTGCACATGCAGGTCGGCGTAGAGCGGGCGCAACGCCGTACCGGCCGGGTCGACAGTGACGAAGGCCTGGGCCCCGTCGACAAAAGGCGCCGCCACGCTGGCGGACAAACGCCACTCGCCCACGGCGCCGAGGTCAAGCGCCTCGAGCCGGGCCGTCGCCCAACCTTCGGACGCCAGCGTGAACGGCTGCCGACGCTCGCCGCCCTCCGGATCGACCAGGGTCAGTACACCCTCGAGCGGCAGGTTTCGGCAGGTGTTGCCCCAGGCATCATCCACCCGCAAGAGGACATCGAAGGCTTCCCCGGCGCTGACCAGTCGAGGCACGATCAGTTGCACGCGCTGCGCCGGTCCCGGCACGATGTCCAACAAGGGATCGCCCGGCACTTCGGCAAATTTCGAACTGCCCAGCGGGTCGATGAACAGGCGGAAACGGAAGTCCTTCTCGACGAAACTCTGCACCCGCGTCCCCGCCCCGCCCTGGCGTCGGTCCCCCAGACGAATGATGACTTTATCCCCCGGGTTCAGGTACCCGTCGATGATGTCGATGATGATCGCTTTCTGAAATGGCCGTTCATGGCCCTTCTGGTCGAAGCGCACCTTCAAGTGCTGCACCGTGGCCTGGCTCTGGCCGGGGACCAGCTCCCCGGCCTGGTATTCGGCGCTGACATAGTTGGGGCCGGCCGGGTTCGAGGTCTGGAACAAGGCCCAGTCGGAATAGAACTTGAAGGCCAGCTTGAGCCACGCGCCGTCGGCCAGGCCGCTGCCACCGACCTCGTAGACCAGGGTGATTTCATCCCACTGCCCGGCGACCAGCGTGTCACGGTCGCAGTGGACGCTGCCCAGGAACGGACGTTTCTTGTTGCGTTCGTACAGGCCTTGTGGGGCGATGTAATGCCCGGCTTCGCGGGGATCGAAAACGTTACTCACATGACACCTCGTGCAGTGGTCCACTGAAGGGTTCGAATACGTGGGGCGATGCTTATTGCACGCGCCATTGCTGGTAGTGACGCTCGATGCGCCGGAACACAAAGCTTTCCATGAGCCAGGCAATCAAGCCGATCACGACAATGCCCAGCAGCACCTGGCTGCTGTTGCCGATCTGCCCGCCCGTGGCGACCATCCAGCCGATGCCTCGGGAAGCGCCGATCATTTCCGCCGCCACCAGTGCCCGCCAGCCCTGGCTGAAGCCGATGCGCAAGGCGGCGGTCACGAACGGCAACGAGGCCGGCAAATAGACGTGGGCCAACAGTTGCCAGGCGTTGGCGCCCAAGGTCCGTGCCGCGCGAACTTCACCGCCGCGGATGCTCTGCACGCCCTCCTGGATGGTCACCGCCATGGGAAACATCGCGGCAATGAAAATCACCAGCACGATGGAGACATAACCCAGGCCGAAAATGATCATGATCAGCGGCGCCCAGGCAATCGGCGGGATGGCCATGAACAGGCTGTTGAGCGGCGAGATGAAATCGCGAAAGCGCGAGGACAGGCCCGCGGCCGTGCCCAGCAGGAGCGCAACGATCACTGCGGCGCAAAAACCACCCAGCTCCTCCAGCACACTGGCCTGCAGGTGCTGCCACAGCGAACGGTCACCCAGCCAGCGCAGCGCCTCGCGGGCAACGTCCCAGGGCTGCGGCAGGATGTAGGTGGGAAAGCGGCTCGCCAGGGCGATCCAGATCAACAACAGGAATGGCAGCGACGCCCATCCCCAATTCGGTTTTGGCAAGGACATGACGGACTCAGTGCGCGGCTTTTTCCAGGTAGGAGGTATCCACGATCTGTTCGGTCTTGAGCGTGGTGTCGATAAAACCCAGGTCGTGGGAGTAATCCATCAGGCGCTGGATGAACTGGATGTCCGCCGCCTGCAAGTCCGCCGACCAGCCCAGGCGGGTCCGGGCCTGGGCGACGATGGCTTCGGGGGCGATGGTCTTGCCGTCCGGGCCTTGCACCGCTTCGAGCTTGAACGCCTCGGCGATGAGCCGGTTCGATTCGGCGGGATGTTCGTTGAGGAAAGCGATGGCCTTGCGATGGGCGCGCAGCAGCTTCACCACGTCATCCGGGCGCTCCTGCAAGGTTTTCGGCAAGGCGATCACCACGTACCACGGGTACTGGGGCAGCGCCTGGTTGACGTCCAGCAGGATCCGGCTCGAACCGCGCAACACCGACTGGCTGACGAAGGGTTCCCAGGAAAATGCCGCGTCGACGATGCCACGCTCGAGGGCGGCGTTCATGTTGCCCGGCGGCATGTCGATGATGTCCAGGTCCTTGTCGGGATCGAGCCCGGCCTTTTCCTTCAGGACATAACCGCGCAGCAGCACATCCATGCCACTGCCCTTCTTGACCCCGGCGAGTTTTTTCCCCTTGAGCGCTTCCAACTGGGTGATCGGACTCTTGGCGTCGACGATCACCGCGGCCTGGCCGTAATTGACCTTCGCCAGGATCCGGCTTTGCAGCCCGCGGGAAAACCACTGGTACACCGGTGGGGTGCCGACATAGGCCACGTCCAGTTCACCGGCGGCCAGTGCCTGCTGGATCACCGGGCCATCGCCCAAGGCCTTGAGGTCGACGTTCAAGCCTTCTTCGCGGTAGTAACCTTGTTTGTCGGCGATCAGCGCCGGGGCGTTGGCCATGGCGAAGACATAACCCACGCGCAAGGGTTTCGCCTCGCCCGCCACGGCGAATGCGCTGCCTGCCAACGTGGCGGCAGACAATGTGAGGGCAAGCAGCGAACGTTTGATCATGCTGTCAGCTCGAGTCGATGGGTGGGGTGAACCGTGGTGTCGCAGGCGTCCATCACCTGGGCAATGCGCGTCATCAGCTCATTGCGGTAATCGAGGAACCCCGGCAGGCGACGGGTTTTCAGGTTGCTGCGGGGACGCGGCAGGTGGATCTCCAGCTCGCTGTGAATGCCCCCGGGGGCGATGTTGAGCACGATGACCCGATCGGCCAGGAACACCGCTTCATCGATGTCGTGGGTAATGAACAACACCGTCTGGCCCAGTTCGGCCCAGATGCGCAACGTCTCTTCGTTCATGCTGTTGCGGCTGATGGCATCGAGCGCGGCGAACGGCTCATCCATCAGCAATACGCTGGGTTCCAGTGCCAGGGTCCGGGCCAGGGAGACGCGCTGCTGCATGCCACCGGAAAGCTGGTGCGGCAGCCGATGCGCCGCACTCTCCAAGCCGACCAGGCGCAGGTACTGCAATGCCTGTGCACGCTGCTGCGCTTCGTCGGTGCGGGCGCTCATCCGCAGACCAAAACGGACGTTCTCCAAGGCGCTCAACCAGGGAAACAATTGCGGCGCCTGGAACACATAACCCAACTCCGAACGCTCCGGGCGTACCGCTGTCTGGTTGATGGTGATGCGGCCACTCTGCGGTTGCACGAACCCTGACAACAGGTTCAGCAAGGTGGTTTTCCCGCAGCCGGATGGCCCCAGGATCGCGACGAACTCGCCGGGCCTGGCGTTCAGGCTGAAAGAAGAAAACACGCGGTGCCCATTGGGGTAGCTGAAGCTGATGTCATCGACCGTCAGAGCGTCGGCTTGCGGCTGCGGGTAAGGGAGGGTTTTGAGCATGGCAAGTGTCGTCAGGTCGTTTACAATGGGAATGCCTGACATAATACGTATTAATACAAGTTGTCCCAATAACCTATTTTTATAACCTTAGAAGTGAAGGCACCCTGCCCCACTCAAGGCCATGGAAGCTGACAGTGTCCACCTCCATTCTTCGCGACAGCACCACCTCGCTCTACGAGCAGATCGCCCATCAACTGCTGGAAGAAATCCAGCGCGGCGACTACGAACCCAGCGGCAAGCTTCCGTCAGAGGCGCAGTTGGGCGAACGGTTCGGGGTGAGCCGCGTCACGGTTCGCCTGGCGGTGGGCAAGCTCAGCGACGATGGCGTGGTGGAACGCAAGCAAGGCAAAGGCACCTTCGTGGCGGCCAAGCAGGTACGCCATGGCCTGGATGCGCTGCGCAGCTTTCATGAGGCGTTGTTGCTGCAAGGGCTGCAACCGAGCATGCAGGTGCTCAGCCATGCCCTGCGGCCTGTCCCGGAAACCCTGCGGGGTCTGTTTGAGCAAGCCCACGACTGCCTGCTTCTGGAGCGACTGCACTTGGTCGATGACGAACCCATCGCACTGGGACGCAGCCACCTGCCGGCAGAGTTGGCCAGCGTGGCCTGGGCTGAGGTCGAACATCAGCCGATCTATTCCATTCTCGAGTCGATCACCGGCCTGGCGGTCAGCCGCGCCGACCTGGCCATCCGTGCACAGGAAGCCGACAAAAGCCTGGCCAGTGCGCTGCACGTCAAACGCGGTGCCGCGCTGCTGGTCATGGAGCGCACGTCCTATTTCGCTGATGGCCGTTGCTGCGACCGCACGACGTTTTTCATCCGCCCGGAACGCTATGCCTTCGTGCTCAGTGGGGTGTTCAAATCCAATAGCGCCAATTGATAGGATTCAAATTGGCGCAACGGTTGGGCCCGGCCTGACAAAACACTGTTCTGTAACCGGTCGCCCCCATTGCTGCCCCTCTTGCTCCTGCTCCAACCTGAAACCGAACGCTTCATACAGCTTGCGAGCAGCGTCGAGCCCCTGGAACGTCCAGAGGATCGTTGAACTAAAGCCCCACTCGTCGCAGAACTTCATCGCTTCGGCCAATAGGCGCCGGCCAGCGCCCTTGCCGCGCGCCGAATCATCCAGGATGAAGCAGCGCAGCACCGCACTGCCGCCCTCGCCTTCACCGTCGATGGCAATCGAACCGACTATTCGTTCGCCATCCAGGACTACCCAGACCTCATTGCGCGGATTGTGCAGGCGCCCCATCAGCTCGGCCATGTCCGATGCAACCAGGCTCTCGAACGACTGGCCGAAGTTCGAATGCCTGGCGTAATAGTCCGCATGCATTTGCACAATGCGGCCAATGACGCCAGGACGGTAGCCACGCGCAATCTCCAACTGCGCCGGCGCGGGCGGCGCTGTACCGAGCCGATGGGCGTGTAGCGCGCTGGCATAGCTGGCAATCCCCTCACTCACGGCCTGACACTGCCCATTGGATAAGTGAGACATGGCCGCGACAACCTGCTGCGTGGCGAAAGCATCGATGGTTCGGAGGGTGTTTTGCCCCTGGGCGGTGAGTCGCAATCTCTTGGCCCGCGCATCCAGTTCATGGGCAATTTCTTCGATCTCGCCGGCCTCGATGAGTTTGCGGACCATCCGGCTCACGCTGGATTTTTCCAGGCCGAGCATCTCGACAAGCTCGCCCGCGGTCAGGGATTGGCGATTGCCGAGCTCCACGATGGTGTGCACCGACGACGGCGGATAACCCGTCGCAGCCAACGTGGTATTCATGAACCCCAGTTCCCGCACCATGAGACGCGACGCCGAACGGATTTTCTCAATCAGGGCTGGTGGGCAATGGTTCATGGGGACCTCGGATGCGATGGGCATTTAGTTGTACCGCACAACTAAATACCCATCCGTGCGTTCAGTCAAGCTTTCCAGCCCGGATCCCAGGACAGCCACGCCGCGTATCGAATGGAGCATGGACCTAATGATCGCTATGGATGCTATTGACCCGACTGTCCGCCAGTTTGAACACCACGCGCTGGGGGTGGTTGATCGAGACCAGGTATTCCACGGGCTGCCCTTGGCGGTCGAAGATCACGCCCCGGTAGACCAGCGCGGCCGTCCCGGGCTCGACGTCGAGCAAACGGGCCTCCTGGTCGTTCATCGTGGCGATGCTCAGCGTGCCCTCGTCGCTTTCTATTTCGATCTGGTAGCGCGATAACAGCAATGCATACAACGAAGCCCCCTCGACCAGGTCTTCCGCCACCAGCTCCGGTGCCCGGGCGGCCGGGATGTAACTGGTCTCGATGCAGAATGGCTTTTGATCCACGGTGCGCAGGCGCCTGATAGTCAGCAAGGTGTCGCCTTCCTGGATCTTCAGCAGTTTCGCCACACGGGCACTGGCGTGGGTTTGTTCGAAGTAGAGCAATTTACTGCCTGGCCGGGCGCCAGCCTGCTCGACCACTTCAGCGATACCTTTGCGCGCGACGGTATTGAGCGGCCGCTCGACACCTGGCGCCGTGACAAAGGTGCCACGATTACCCCGACGCTCCAGGACCCCGCGATCGATCAGCGTCTGCAACGCCTTGCGCAGGGTCATCCGGCTGATCCCCAGGTGCTCGGCAAGATCCCGTTCCGCCGGGATCCGTTCAGTGGGCCCGAATTCCGGGCGTTCCAGCATCTCCAGCAAGGCCTGCACAGCCTGCCAGGCCACCTGCTTGCGTTCGGGCGCCAACAGCGCAACGTCGGAAGACTTTGGAGGCGTTACTTTCATGGTCTACATCCTGGATTATTTTTTCGACACTGCATTGCGACTGTGGAACCCCAGAATAATGTCGCAAACCCGCCAGCTTGATCATAAGCGGCAAAACCGCCTCGCAGAACACCGTAGAAATCCCGTAGGAAGCCTATTAGACCATGGGGAAAAATCCTTGTAATGGTATTTTTCATGGTATAGCTTTTGGTCTAAATCGTGTTCATGACAGCAGCATGAACCCTTTAACAAGGCCCAGGAGTTCACATGGCGATCCAGTTCAACCGGGAAGCATTCATCAGTTCCTTGCAGCAATCCGTGCACATCGTCGACGACGCCCAGCAGTTTGGCCAGGAGTTGGCCTCGCGGATCGACCGCATCTATTTCGTCAGCTGCGGCGCTCCCAACCGCATCATGCTCGGCCTGCAATACTGGCTTGAACGCTACAGCCACACGCTGGAAGTGCGTCGTTATTTCCCGGCCGACTTCATGGACATCGATCCACCGCGCCTGGATGAACGCACCCTGGTGGTCCTGGCCTCCAAGTCCGGCACGACCCAGGAAACCATCGCCGCCGCACGCTTTCTGCAAGACAAGCCCTGCCTCACCGTGGGCGTGACCCAGACCGCCGAGCTGCCACTGGCCCAGGCCGTCCAGCATTGCTTCCTGCTGGGACGTACCGATGAGGCGTACTTCGGTTGCTTCATGATCCTCCAGGCATTGGTCGGCGGGATCCTGGCCAAGCGCGAAGGCTGGCCGCTGCTGGACAAGCTCACCCGCTCGCTCAAGGCATTGCCAAGGGCCCTGGCCGATGCCGCGATCAATAATGACCAACGGGCAACCGAAGAGGCACGCCTCTACAAAGATGACCGCGTCATGTATTTCCTCGCTTCGGGCCCCATGTTCACCACAGCCTATGTGTTCGGCGTCTGCGTGGTCATGGAAAGCCAGTGGTTGCATTGCCTGCCGGTGGAAGCCGCGGAGTTTTTCCATGGCCCGTTCGAAGCCATCGATGCCACCACGCCCCTGCTCCTGTTGGTGGGCGAAGACCCCAGCCGGGCACAGATGGAACGCGTCGTGCGGTTCTGCCAGCGCTACACGGAACGGGTCATGGTCTATGACGCCAAGGACTTCCCGATGGAAGGTATCGACCCGGAGATCCGCGCCATTGTCGCGCCCTACATTGTCGGCATCGCCGTGGAACGCATCGCCGCCCACCTGGCGGTCTGGCACCAGCAGCCGCTGACGACGCGCCGCTACATGTGGAAAACGGAGTACTGAGCATGGCCAGCCTGATCGCGGTCGGCGACAACACCCTGGATGTGTACCTGGACCGGAACATCGAATACCCCGGTGGCAACGCACTCAACGTGTCGGTGTTTGCCGCCCGGCTGGGGGCTCTCAGTGCCTACCTGGGCTGCGTTGGCGATGACCGGCACGGCCGGTACCTGCTCGATTGCCTGCAACAGGAAGCGGTCGATGCTTCACGCTGCCGGACGTTATCGGGTGCCAATGGCTGGGCGTGTGTCGACAGCATCGAGGGCGAGCGAGTGTTTCTCGGCAGCGATCCGGGCGTGTGTCGCCAACTGCGACTCAATGCCGACGACCTGGCCTATCTCGCAAAATTTCCGCTGGCCCACAGCAGCCTCTACAGCGGTCTTGAGGGTCAACTGGCTCAGATTCGCCAGGCCAGCGGCTGCCTGTCATTCGACTTCTCCGACAACTGGGTGGAGTTCGATTGGCAGGCACTGATCCAGCAGGTGGACATCGCCTTCTTCTCGGCGGCCGACCTGTCAGCCAGTGAAGCCCGTGACCTGGCGGATTCGATGCGGGCGATGGGCCCGACGACGGTGGTCATCACCCGTGGTGCCCAGGGCGCCCTCGCAGTCGACGCACAGGGCGTGCATGAGCAAGCCGCGCGGCCCTGCGCGGTCGTCGACAGCATGGGCGCCGGCGACGGTTTCATCGCCGCGTTCCTGCTGGCATGGCAAGCCAGGCACACCCTTGCCGAATGCCTTGCGCGAGGCGTCGATCATGCCGGCCAGGTGTGCGGCTGGGCCGGTGGCTTCGGCCATGGACGGACCGTGGACAGCCAACGCGCTCAACAACTGAAACACGCCTTGAACATTCAAGGCTGATGCGTACTGCCCCGGGACCCTCCCGGGACGGCTCTACCAACCTGTCGTGGATACCCTGTCGATGAAAAAATATCTGATCGGTTTGATGCTCGTGGCCAGCCCGCTGATGTCCTGGGGGGCCAACGAAGAACTGCGTTTCGGGGTCGATCCCACCTACCCGCCCTTTGAGTCCAAGCGACCGGACGGCTCCCTGACAGGTTTCGATATCGAACTGGGCGAAAGCTTGTGCAGCGAATTGCAACGCCGTTGCGTCTGGGTCGAAAACGCCTTCGACGGCATGGTCTCGGCCCTCAAGGGCAGGAAGTTCGACGGGATACTCTCTGCCCTCTCGATCACTGAAGCACGCAAAGCCGAAATTGCCTTTTCCAACACCCTGTACGACACCCCGGCACGCCTGGTGGCCCCGCAAGGCAGCCAATTGCAACCGACGGCCGAATCCTTGCACGGCAAGCGCATCGGCGTGCAGCAAGGCAGCGTGTTCGAGGTCTACGCCAAGCGGATGTGGGGCCTCAAGGGCGTGGAAGTGGTGCCCTATCAAAGCAGTGACTTGACCTATTCGGACTTGATCAACGGTCGGCTGGATGCGGCGTTCGACGATGCCATCGCCGTCTCCGAGGGCCTGCTGAAGAAGCCCGCAGGCAAAGGCTTCGGCTATGCCGGCGAGGTGGTCAAGTCACCGGAGATCTTCGGCCCGGGCACCGGCATCGGATTGCGTAAAAGCGATACCGCCCTGGCCGGGGAAATCAATCAGGCGCTCGAACGGCTCCACCGCAATGGTACCTACGAACGCATCGCCAGCAAGTACTTCGACTTCGACATCTCACCGAAGTGAACCAGCCGCGCGGAGCCTGAAAGCATGTTTCTCGAAGGGTACGGCTATCTCATTTTCCAGGGTGCGTGGCTGACCGTCCAAGTGGCCACGTGGGCCGCCTGCGTCGCCCTCGTGCTTGGCCTGCTCGGGGCCTTGGCGAAACTCTCGCCAGTGGCGCCGCTAAGGCTGGTCGCGACGGTCTACACCACACTCGTGCGCAGCGTCCCGGACCTGGTCCTGATGCTGCTGATCTATTACAGCGCGCAAATCGGAATCAACCAGATAGCCCAGGCGTTCGGCCGGGAATCGTTGCAGTTGAATCCCTACGGCACCGCCATCGGTACGCTGGGATTCATCTACGGCGCATACTGTGCCGAAACCTTTCGCGGCGCCTTCAGAGCCATCCCGTCAGGCCAATTGGAAGCGGCCCGGGCCTATGGCATGAGCCATTGGCAAGTCCTGCGGCGCATCCGCCTGCCGCAAATGATGCGGTTCGCATTGCCTGGCATCGGCAACATCTGGCAAGTGCTGTTGAAAAGTGCCGGCCTGATCTCGCTGCTGGGCCTCAATGACATGGTCCAGGTCGCCAAACAGGCGGGCAGCGCGACGTCAAGGCAGATGTTCTTCTATCTGGTGATTGCGGCGATCTTCCTGGCTTTTGCGGTCCTGTCCAGCCTGGCCCTCAAACACCTTGAACGACGCTACAGCATCGAACCGCAGCGGAGCGTGTCATGATCGAGATACTGAAAGAGTTCGGGCCAAACTTCCTCTGGTCCGACGGTTACCGCTGGAGTGGCGTGTCCGTCACCCTGTGGCTTTTAGTGACTTCCGCCCTTATCGGCCTGGCCGCGGCGATCCCCCTGGCGCTGGTTCGCACCTATGGCAATCGTTGGCTGGCACTGCCTGTCCAGATTTATACCGTGGTGTTGCGCGGCACGCCGTTGTTCGTGCAACTGCTGATCATCTACAGCGGCCTGGCCAGCCTGAGCCTGATCAGGGAATCGCCGAGTCTGTGGTGGTTCTTCCGCGATGGCATGCATTGCGTGATCCTGGCGCTGGCCTTGAACACCTGTGCCTACACCGTCGAGATTCTCGCCGGCGTACTGCGCACCACCCCTCGCGGTGAGATCGAGGCGGCGCTGGCCCTGGGCATGACCCAACCCCAATTGTTCATTCTGGTACTGATACCGAGCATGCTGCGCCGGGCACTCCCGGCCTACAGCAACGAAGTGATCTTTGTCCTGCACGCCACGGCAATCGCCTTTACCGCGACCGTTCCTGACATCCTTAAAGTCGCGGCAGATGTCAACGCTGCCACCTTCAAGACGTTCCAGGCCTATGGCATTGCCGCGCTGCTCTACATGTTGCTGGCGTGCGCACTGGTGGGTGTCTTCCGATTGGCTGAACGCCGATGGCTGGCCTATCAGCGATAACGAGGAAGACCTATAGAGGCTCCGCAGTCTGGATGAGCGAATTGAGCACCAGCTTTATTTCAATCGCCGGATCTTTATGCCCTTGCAATATCAAGCCTTCGGACAGGGCGGTGAAGGTCTTCGCAAGCGCGGCATGGTCCAGCGGCGGTTTCTTGCCAGCATGGTTGAATATGATGGTAATCAACTTGCCCAGGGCTTCGCTGTTTTCCTCATGCAAGTCGTAGTAATGCTGTGAGAATTCTTCATCACGCAGGGCGATCAGTTGCAACTCGGCATCAAGGATCGCACAGCGGGTATTGTTCTTCAGGGTGTCGATATAGGCATTCAAGCCATGGCTCAACTGCTCCGCCGAATAGCCCGACGCCAGGGTCGCGCTCAAGCGATCGATTTCAACTCGCTTGAAGCGTTGAGTCAGTTGCAGGAGCAAATCCGATTTACTGGAAAAATTGGAAAAGAAGGCCCCTTTGGAAAAGCCCGCCTCCTCGGCGATAACGTTGACGCTGGCGGCATGAAAGCCTTTGCTGATCATCAGCTCAGTGGCGGTGTCGAATAATTTATCTCTTGTTACTTGCTGGCTCTCTTCTCGACCTAGTCTCTTTTTAATCACGCCCTCGGCTCCTTTGGCCAGTGAAAATATGTACATGTAACTAAATGCGACGAAGCGGCTACTCACTGTATGGAATCCATCTTCGCCATCATATCTTATACGCACCTCGTTCAATCATTTACATTTTAACTTTCATCCCGTGCCATGTATGTGCCATGTAACCGGGACAATCTTGGGGCACACGCAAGATGACTGCACAGTCACTTTTTTGCCAGGGTCCAGGCAAGTCAAAACCGTTGTGGTCTTTGCCTGAGCAGCGGGATGAAGCGCCTCCTGCCCACCTCAAAGCGGCATTTTTCCCGCGGTCCCACGGCACACCACAGGGGTAACAAAAATCTGCGTAAGGCCCGGTTTAGAGCCACTGATTTGCCATTACTACTAAATACCACTTGATTCTCAGATACCGAATGGTTTTTAATTGCGCCGTTGGTGGAGCCCAACGCCTGATCCAGGCATCGCGTCCGTGACACGGGTCTCGATGCAATGGCAGGTCATCTCACAGGAGCGGTACTTTAATGGAATATGCCTTCGTTACAGGCGCTACTGGCCTGCTCGGGAATAATATCGTTCGTGCGCTGTTGAAACGAAACATCAAAGTAAAAGCACTGGTTCGTTCCGCAGAGAAAGCCAAGAAACAGTTCGCCAGCCTGCCCGTGGAATGGGTCGAAGGCGACATGCTCAATGTCGATGCCTTCAGCCATGCCCTGCAAGGGTGCGATGCCCTGTTTCATACGGCAGCCTATTTCCGCGACAGTTACAAAGGCGGGAAACACTGGCAAAAACTCTATGACACGAATGTGACCGGCACCGAGCGATTGTTGCAAGCCGCCTATGCCGCCGGTATCCGTCGTGCCGTCCACACCTCTTCCATCGCCGTGTTGAAGGGCAATAAAGATCAAGTGATCGATGAAACCATGTCTCGCAGTGAACAGGAGGCTGACGATTACTACTTGAGCAAAATATTGTCCGAACAAAAGGTCCAACAATTCCTGTCGCAGCACCCGGACATGTTCATTGCCATGGTCTTGCCAGGATGGATGTTCGGCCCGGGGGATATTGGCCCGACCTCCTCAGGCCAGTTCCTGCTCGACTTTGTCGGACAGAAATTGCCCGGCGTACTTCCCGGAAGCTTTTCCGTCGTCGATGCCCGGGATGTGGCCGAACATCAAATCGCGGCCATCACCCGCGGCAGGTCTGGAGAGCGTTACCTCGCCGCCGGCAATCACATGGACATGAAAAGCATTTTCCAGGCGCTGTCCAGCGTCAGTGGCGTGAAAGCCCCGGAACGAAAAGTGCCCTTGTTCATGCTGCGAATCATCGCGCTGATCTATGAAGGTTATTACCGGATTACCAAGAAACCGGTACTCATCAGTACTTCCACGGTCAAGCTCATGGCGCAAGAACAAGGCCGTACCCATTTCAGCCACGACAAAAGTTCAAGGGAGTTGGAATGCCAGTTCCGCCCTGTCGCTGAAACCCTGACCGATACCCTGACCTGGTATCGAAATAACAACTACACAGATGCTTGATTGAGACACCTCATATAAAGCCTGCCTCTGTAGTACTTTTTTGACGCGCCCTATATCCAAGGATTGAAAGAGGTTGGTAAATGAAAAGCCTTTCATATAAAGAAGGTTTTCTGCATCGCTTTGTCGGTTTTTCGGAATCGTTCCCCGAACAAGTTGCTATCCGGCACCTGGATACGGAAGAAGAGACCGTCACTTACCGCGAGCTGCGCATCAAGGCCGAAGCCTGCAACGGTACCCTGACGGCACTCGGTGTATTGCCAGGCGATAAAGTAGCGCTGGTGCTGCCCAACGGGGTGGCGTTCATCGCTTACTACCTGGCGATTATCGGGCGGGGAGCCATCCCGGTCATCCTCAACTACAAGTTGACTCCCTTCGAAATGAACAGTGTCGTCAGCCTCGCCAGGCCGACGCTGGTGGTCACGACCGAAACGTTGTGGGGACAACACAGCGAGGTATTCCAGCCGGACAATGGCGTCAGGCACTCCCTGGTGCTGGACGGTGCGAGCGAACCGTCATCGCCCCTGCCCACCAATGCAACGGCCGCCTCTGAACTTCCTCGACAGCTCGAACCCTTGTCGTTGCCTGAAGGCAATCCGATCGTCTCGGTGCAGTTCACCTACCGTGGTATCGGCAGGCCCCTGGCTGTCGCTCACCGCTACCTCGACCTGACGCAATCGAGCGATGGCCTGCACGAGCACTTTCACCGGCAGGGCGTCGGCTCGGTGCACCTGGTGACACTGCCGCTGTATGCCATTTTCGGCCTGTCGGTGATGATGGTCTTCCCATTGAGCGTGGGCGCCACGTTGCTCATGACCAACACCCTGCTCAATCGCGACCTGGCCGAAGTCTTGTCCGAGCATCAGGTTACCTTTGCCTGCCTGGTGCCCGATGTCATCCGCTACTTCAATACGCGCCTGGCCAAACGCAAAGGCACGCCGTTGCCGCTGCACCCGCAACTGATGATGTATTCCGGCGGCAGCCACCTGCCGGCCGATGAAGCCGAGAAACTGGGCAAGCTGCTGGGTTGCAGTCCCGTGCTGCAAGGCTATGGCCTGACCGAGAGCATGCCGGTCATTGTCCAGAGCTCGATCGGCGAGGTCCATCGCGGCGCCATGGGCCAGCCGATCGACGGCGTGGAACTGCGCGTCGTCGATGCCGAGGGCCAGGACGTGGCACCCGGGCGCATCGGTGAATTACTGATCCGCGGCGCGATGGTGATCGACGGCTACAACGATGCCGAGGACAGCAATGCCCGGTTCTTCCGCGAGGGCTGGTTCCACAGCGGTGACCTGGTCTGGCGGGACGACGATGGGCATGTGTTTTTCTTTTGCCAACGCCTGCGGATCTCGAAGATAAAGGCGCAGATGGTCGACCTGGTGGAAATCGAATCCATCGCCCTAAAGCACCCCGACGTGGTGCGGGCCAGGGCCTATATCGTCCCGGACCACAAGGAAGTCAACGTGCTGCACCTGTGCGTCGAAGGGAGCGGCGAGCTGACCCAGAACGCGCTTTGCACCCTGCTCTCGCGCTACCTGTCGGGCTTCAAGCTGCCCAAGACCATCGAGATCATCTCGCTCAAGGAAGAGGCACATGCACGCTAACAGCACCCAACCGGTACTGGCCGTTTTCGACTTCGACGGCACATTGACCGACCGGCACACGTTCTGGCGCTACATGCGTTTTATCGTGGGCACCCGTTCGTTCTGGCTCAGGATCATTCCCCTGCTGCCCAAGATGCTCAGCGTGATCCTGGGCATCACGCCGCTGATGCAAGCGCGCCTGGCCTTCATCGCCTGTTACCTGGGCGGGCTCTCGGTGGAACAAGAACGCGAGCACGCCAAGTACTTCATCAGCGAACAGCTTCCGCGCTGGCTCAGGCCCGAGGCGTTGCGGCGGCTGCAATGGCATCAATCCATGGGGCACGTCACCGCCCTGGTCAGCAACTCGCCGGAAAACTACCTGATTCCCTGGGGCCGGGTCGCGGGGTTCGACTATGTGTGCGGCACCCGCCTGGCCACGGCGAAGAACAAACTGACTGGCGGGATAGCCGGTACCAACTGTGTAGAGCGAGAGAAAGTCACGCGGCTCAAAGGCTGCCTGAACAACCTGGATGATTTTTACATTTATGCCTACGGCGACTCGTCAGGCGACGATGCCCTGCTCGGCATTGCCAACTCTCCCTTCTACAGAAACTGGTACTGATCGATGAACACTCTGAGCACGTTGGCCCCCCAGCATTTCAAGCGCCCTGGCAGCGCCCCGGCCGTCATGATCGTCGGTGCCGGCCCCATTGGCCTGTCCCTGGCAATCATGCTGAAAAAATGGGGCGTGGCGTTTCGCATCATTGAAAAGAACGCCGGCCCCTCGACGGCGACCAAGGCCATGGCGATCCACTCCCGGACCCTGGAAATCTTCAGAGACCTGGGTGTTGCCGAGCAAGCCATCAACGACGGCTTCACGATCAACCAATTCTCCGTGCAGTCGAACGCCAGGCGGGTGCTGAACTACAACTTCTCCTACCTGGACGCGACCTATCCCCTGCTCTTGAGCCTGCCACAGCCGCAAACCGAGAAGATTCTCCTGGAGCGATTGAAGGAACTGGGCGCAGAAGTGGAGTGGAGCACTGAACTGGTGGACATCGAAAACCTGCCGGGTTCGGTGCGCATGACGCTCAAGCATGCCGACGGCACCGACGAAACCTTCACCAGTCGCTGGGTAGCCGCCTGTGACGGGGCTCGCAGCAACATCAGAAAACGCCTGGACATGACCTTCGAAGGTTCGTCCTACGACCGCTTCTTCATGCTGGCCGACGCCGATATCCAATGGTCCGGCA
This sequence comes from Pseudomonas sp. NFACC13-1, assembly GCF_900104425.1. Lineage (NCBI taxonomy): Bacteria > Pseudomonadati > Pseudomonadota > Gammaproteobacteria > Pseudomonadales > Pseudomonadaceae > Pseudomonas > Pseudomonas sp. NFACC13-1. The sequence continues at coordinate 397,545 of NZ_FMXV01000002.1, forward strand.
GCCAGGATGAGGGCGCGTTCTTCCTGGGTGCGCAGGACGGTTATGTGGCCGTCGCACCGATCAGCGCCCAGTCCCGTTATCGGCTGTTCATCGAAATGCCCTACAACCTGCCCCCCGAAGGCGAGCGCCCGTCCTTGAGCCTGGAGAACTTCCAGCGCCTGTGTGAAGGACGCGGGCAAAAGATGACGCTGTCCAACATCTCATCGACCACCATCGCCTCGTTCCAGCATCGCCGCGTGCAAACGATGCAGCAAGGCTCGGTGTTCCTGCTGGGAGACTCGGCGCACATCGGCAGCCCGATTGGGGGTCAGTGGATGAACCTGGGGGTTTCCGAGGCCTATAACCTGGCCTGGAAAATCGCTTATGTCGCCCAAGGCCTGGCGGCCCCATCCTTGCTCGACAGCTACAACGAAGAGCGTTATCCGGTTGCCCTGGAAGTCGAGAACACCGCACACCGCCTGACACGGCTGATTACCGTCCGGCGGCGTGCCCTGGTCTGGCTACGCGACCATGTCCTGCCGCTGTTGAGCAACCGGAAAAAGGTCCAGCGCAGGTTGCCGTCGATGATTTCCGGTCATCAGTACCACTATGGCAAGAGTGACTACATCCAAGAATCGCTGACAAAGAAGCAGCGCAAAAACTGGAATAAAAAAGGGAAAAAACCCGAGTTCCAGACCGCCGCGCCCCGCGCCGGGCAACTGGCGCCGGATGTCGAGTTGTGGCAACTGCAAGGGCTGCCCACGAAGCGCTTGATCGACCTGTTTCATGGCACGTTCACGTTGTTGATCTTCAGCGCGGCCGATCAGTTCTCGCCGTTATTGCCGGGCTACTACGCCTTGGCCGAGTCGGTGGAAAAGGACTACCCGGGCATCAAGGCCTATTGCGTGATCGACGCCTTGAGCAGCGCCGGGCTACCGGCCTGGCACTCGACACTGCTGGACCCCGATTGGCGGCTGCACAAGCGCTACCACGCCAAGGAAGGCACGTTGATGCTGATTCGCCCTGACGGCTACATCGCTTTCCAGAGCGCCGATGCAATGACGCTGGTGACCTATCTGAACGTAAGGTCCGGGTTGCTCAAGGGCGCCAGAAAGACACTGACTCGCGAGATCGACGCAGTGGAACTCCAACTTTAAGTCGCTCCATGGCTACTGCCAGTTTGCTTCATTGATATAAACACGGCCCATTCCCGGGCCGCGATTTCTGATCTTTCTTCTGTATAGAAATATCCACCGACTTTGGTTAGGAGAACCTTATGCGCATGCAACTTAACGATGTGGTGCAGGAATTCATCGTGTCCAATGGAAGAATAGCCCACAGCTATTTCTCTCTGTCCGAAAAGATCATTGAATCATTGTGCGAATCCAATATCGCCAAGGAAGCGATATTGCTGCGGGTGTTGGAACAGGCCGAATCCGTCACTGCTCACTATTTCAATGCTCATCAACAAGTGCTCGAGGGCGTTTATGCCCATGGGATCGCCGCCCCCGGCAGCCAGAATATTGCGGTGCTGGAGCCTGTTCACTCGAACCCGACAATACTGGCTCCGGTGCCCGCCGCCGAAACCGTCGAACAGGCCACCGCACTCAGCTACGGGCAATGGTTGCGCAGCGAAATAAGCACGGTGACCGGGTTCCAGGCACAACAGATCGACTTCGATCAGAGTTTCGAAAGCCTGGGGATCGACTCGCTGGGGCTGGTGGATATTTTCGAATCCCTGGCCCAGCACTTCCCGGAAAAGAAAGCACTCACTTCGCAGCTCTTCGATGCCCCGACCCCGACCGCCTTGCTGGCACGGCTCGAAGCCGATCCGCAGGCATCGGCGTCGGATGTCCAAGGGTGGGTACTCGACCAGTTGGCGGCGATCACCGGCTTTACGGTCGAGCAGATCGACCCGACACACAGCTATGAAAACCTGGGCCTGGATTCGCTGGTGCAGCTGGATTTCCTGGAGTCGGTAGTCGCCCAGTGGCCGCAGCTCAAGGCTCACAGTTCCGAACTGGCCAATGCCAAGTTCCCGCAGGCAACCATCGCCCTGATTCAAGCGACCCTGGCCGATCCCCAGCCACAAGCGGCGCCTTCCCCTGCCGCGGCAGCCACTCAAGGACAGGAGGAAAACCTGCTGCTCAACGCCCTGTCGCCATTGATCCCGGACGCAGCGCAGGCGATCGATATCCAGACGCCTTTCGCACAACTGGGTCTCAACGGCTTTGCCCGGGAGGCGCTCTGCCAATCCATGGCGCAGCAATGCCCGGCCAGCGAGTTTGCCGGTGAAGCGCTGATGTCCCGTCGCACGCCCCAGGATGCCTTGTCGCTGCTGGCCAGGCTGAGCTGAGCCCAGCAGCAACAGGAATGGAATCCGGGTGACCGAACAGGTCACCCAGCATTTTGGCGATCAGGAGACAGGGTATGAGTGGCGCAGTAACGACAGCGGGCGATTTTTGCTTCAGTGCGATGGCGGGCGAGTTTCCGGGGGCACCGTCAACGGAGGCGCTCTGGCAGTTGCTCGCCCAAGGGCAGGTCGCACCGATGGAATCGATGCCGACACGCTGGGAAGTGGACAAGGCGTCGATCTATTCAACCAAGGCCGGCGAGAAGGATCGCACGTACCTGGACAGCGCTTTTTGCCTGACCGATGACGCTTCGATCCCGTCACGGCACGAAGGGAGGCAGGTCGCCATCGGCAAGAAGGTGCTTCGGACGCTGCTGACCCAACTCGCCGCACAAGGCTCGCCATTGAGTGGCGAACGCACGGCGCTGGTGGTCGCGACGTCTTGGAGCGACGAGAGCTATTTCGTCACCGGCATGTCCGGAAAAACCGCTGCGCCACCGGGTTTTACACCAGGTGAACAAGTGGCGGCACTGGCCGCGGCCTTTGCCTTGGGTGGCCCGGCGTTATCGGTGGACACGGCCTGCAGTTCGTTCCCTTACGCCCTGGATATGGCCCAGGCGCTGGTCAACAGTGGCCAGGCGGACAACGCGGTTGTCATGGCCCTCAACACCGTGCTGCCTCCGGCGCTGTTCCTGGGGTTCTCGCAGTTGACGGCGTTTTCCGCGCGGGCGCGGATGGAAGCCTTCGGCCAGGACGCAGACGGCATCGTGCCGGGCGAATGTGCGGTCGCGTTTCTGGTCGAACCCGTCGCCCAGGCCCTGACGGCGCAGCGCCGTCCCCTGGGGGTCTTGCGCGCCGTGGGCATGTCCGCCGACGGTGCCGAGGGCTCGGTATTCGCCCCCGGCAAACAGGCCCAGTACTCGGCTTACCAACGTGCCTATCGCGGTCTCGATCCAAGGGACGTGGACTACATCGAGACCCACGGCACCGGCACACCGCTGGGAGATGCGACGGAGTTGGCCTCGTTGAACAGCTTCTTCGCCCCCCATCGCCCGGACGACCGGAAAATCACCATCGGTTCGATCAAGTCGGTCATCGGCCATCCCCTGGCCGCCGCCGGCGGCGCGTCGCTCGCCAAGGCCTTGATGATACTGCGCCACAAAGGCATTCCACCGCAGCCCGGCTACCGCCCCAGCACCAAGGTCGACGACACCTGCCTGCGACTCGCCACCCAGCAGGTACAGCCTCTGCAAGCGCGTCCGTCGGCGATCCGGATTGGCATTTCCAGCTTTGGTTTTGGCGGCGCCAACGCGCACCTGGTGGTGGACGAATACCTGCCCGGCGACCACCCTGCCGCAGCCCCCGCAACCACCTCCGGCGTGCTGATGCTGGACCTTGCCATTGTCGAGGCTGAAGCCGCGCTGGGCAGCCACCGCTCGTTGCAAGCATTCCAGCAACAGCTCGACCAACCCGCCGCACCTTCGGTCGTGTTTCCTTATGGGCGCTTCGTTGACTACACCCCGGCTCCCGGCCAGCCTTTGCTGGGCAAATTCCTCGCCCAGGACCACGTCATCGATATCGACGGCTTCGGCATGGGCCCCAAGCCACTGGCCCACGTCGATCCGTTCAAGCTGTTGATCACCGATCGCGTCAATCACTTGCTGCGGCGCTTGCCGGGCGTGGCCGGTTCGCCCGGCACCGCGATGGTCATGTGCTGCAACATGGGCGGCGAGCGCTTCAGCAACGCCTATAGCAGCGCCCACAACTTCTATTCCCGGGCACAAGGCGCGGCGCCGGGCGTCGAGGTGACTGACGTGGCAACCATGCTGCCAAACATGCTATCCGGCTACCCGGCGCAGATTTTCGACTTCAAGGGTTTCCATCAGACCCTGGTCGGCACGGCGGGCCTGTTCTGGCAGACCTTGCTGGCCTCGCCGCAATGGTTCGACAACGGCATCACCACGCTCCTGCTCGGCGCCGGGCGTTTTTTCAGCGGTGAAATCGAGGTCGAGCGCGCTCGGTGCAACGCGACCCAGCAAGGTGAAGGCCTGGGGTTGATCGCGCTGCGTCGCTATCAACCCCAGGCCACTGACAAACCCTTGCTGGTGATTCGCGCCGCGGTCCTCGCCCATGCGGCGGGCACACTGGAAGAGGCCTGCCGGTTGTTGGGCAAAGCGCCCGGCCACTCTTTGCACGTTGAAGTCTGCGAGTTGCAGCCGGTTGCGACGCCTGCCAGCGGATCGCTGCAGGAAATCACCGGTTTCCTCGCCGAAGCCAGTGGCATCGAAACCCTGCTGGCGGTGATGTTGCGGGACGCGACCCATACCGTGATCGAAGTGCGCGACGCCGGCAAGGCGGTGATGTGGCTGTTTACCGAGCAGCTTCGCCAGTGGAACCCGACCACCGCCGAGGTCAACTCGCCCATCAAGCATCCGTTCATGTTGCGCTTTGCCCATTCGTCATCCCAGGAACTGCAGCAAGTCATCACGCCTGTCAGCCTGGTCCGCGAGCCGCAGAACGATGGCGTCGACGTGCAGCAGCTCAGCGACATGCTCACCAGCACCCTGCTCTCCGGGCTGCGGGTACGGGTGCGCGCCATGGAAAGCCTGTTCACCCTGCACCGTGGCGATACCGCCCAGCAACCGGCGCACTGGCAGCGCAGCGCGGAACATAGCGTGATAACCAATGCCCTGCGCACCCCTCAGTCGCTGCACGCCCAACTCGTGGTGAATGAAGCGCACCCGTACTTCTTCGATCATCCCCTGGATCACATCCCGGGCATCTTGCTCCTGGAGGGCGTGCTGCAACTGCTCGAACTGGCCATGCCGCCTCTGAGCGGACGGGTCGCCTACATCAAGACCCTGACGATCAAGTTCCAGCACTACGTACAGAAGCAGGGCACGGTCGATCTGCACGTCGAACAAGGCGAAGACCCCCAGGTGTTCAACGCGAAAGTCATGCAGGCCGGAAAAGTGATGTGCACCTGCGTCCTCGCCATGGCCTACAGCTCGGCATTCGAGACCTCACCGTCCGGCGAATTCAGCGCCACGCCCTGCCGCGACAAGGCGCTGTTGCACAAGGCCAGGGCGGAAAACGTCATCGTCAGCGACATGAGCGGCGTCGCCCAGGGCCTGAGCGTGGACACCGTGAAATTGCCAGCGGAACACTTCTTCCAGGCCGGCGATCCCCAGCACTATTCGATGGTGTATTTCCTCGAAGTGGCTCGCCAGTGCTACATGCAAATCGCCCACAGCCACCTGCGGATCCCGCTCAATACCCCGATGAACCTGCTGGCCTTGAGTTTCACCCTGGACCGGCCCATCCCCAGGAACAGCCCGCTGTCATTGGCGCCGCAAGCCGGTTTCGATGCGTCGCTCCAGGCCTTCAAGACCAACCGCATCTATATCGACCTGTTCAACCGGGGCGAAAAAATCGGTCAAGCCAGCATTACCGCCCAGGTGCTGAGTCAATCGGAACCGGCAGCCTGAGCATTGAATGGACCTGCCTACCCAGCATGACCGTGCCCCCCACATCCAAGGTGTCGCCGTGAACGATGTCAACGTGCAAGTCATAGTCAAATCGCCCCCTTCCGAAATCTGGAAGCTCTGGAGCAATTTTCCCGAAGCGCCGCTCTGGGATACCGACGTCCGCCAGTGTCAACTCGACGGTCCGTTCCAGGCTGGAACCCGCGGCAGATGTGTCCTCAAGAATGGCTTGAAGATGCCTTTGAAACTGGAAGCCGTGAGTCCGCACGAAAGTTATCGCAACAGCGCCCGGCTGCTCTGGATCGACCTCGAATTCGATCATCGGATGCGCAGGCTCTCTGCTGATGAAACCCATGTCATCCATAGCGCGAAGATCTCGGGCCCGTTGGGTTTCCTGTACCGCGGGATGCTGCGCAAAGCGCTGACCAAGGCGATGACTACCGCACTGGACAACCTGTGCAGGCTGGCTGAACAACGGGCCATCGACACATCGGTGCACGGGAAAACCGCGACGCCCTTGCACCTCGTATGAACGTCTTCGGACACGCTTCGCCTACTTATCGATAACAGCAATATTTCGGATCTAGCATGAACCTACAGAAAAACCCCCGGTATCTTGTCATGGGCATCATTGGCCTGTGTGTTACCGCCCCAGCGTCGAGTTTCGCCGACACCCTCGGCCCCTATGTCACTGGCATGGGCGGCGTGAACTGGGTCGCTGAGCAGGACCTTAACCAGAACGACCTTGACTTCGTCGAGATGGAATTCAACCAACCGTTGCATTCCGGCTTCGCCACCGGCCTGGCACTGGGCTGGCGATTCCCGGTCGGGCTAAGGCCTGAAGTGGAACTGAGCTACCGCCGCAACACCCTGACCCAGTTCAATCACCGGGTCTACGAAGGTGGCGGCAGCATCGACGGCAAAGGCGAAGAGCAAGCCACCAGCCTCATGGCCAACCTCTGGTATGACGTCACGAACCTGCCAACCCCCTTGAGCCGGTTCACGCCTTATGTTGGCGGTGGCCTGGGCTACGCCGTGCTGACCATCACCGGCCTGGAAGCCGGCGGCGTCAAGTTCGGCGACACCCATCGCGACACCGTCTCGGCCTGGCAACTCGGCGCCGGGGTCGCTTACGAGCTCAGCGAGCACTGGTCCATGTCCCTGGATTATCGCTATTTCAAGACCGGCGAAGCGCACTTCGGCAACATCCAGGGCCTGCCCCAGGGCGATGTGCAAACGGAGTACAACGCCCAGTCCCTGATGCTGGGTTTGCGGTACTGGTTGTAAGCGGTAGAGGGCGCGGCGCCTTGCCTCATTCGCAGGGCGTCCGGTCGGTGTATCTTCAGACCTTTCAAGCGCCGTGATCAGTATCCATTCACAGCCACAAGGGCATCGCTCCCCCGCTGTCTGACAGCAGCGGCGTAAAAGGCCGGTAGCGACATTGCGCTTTTTGTCGCGCTCAGCGGTGACCGGACCGATACCCCAAACTGGAAAATTTTGAGAGGATGCAGGCCAAGAACGCCATGGAATACAGGCTTTCCAATTTCCATCTCCGTGGCGGCCCGACATGTACATCCCTCTCTTCCAAAGCTTACGGGCACGCTTCGCCATCGTCGTGGCGCTGGTGGTGCTGCTCCTCAGTTGCATCTTCGGCACCGTTATCGGCGAATCCTCCATTTCGCGGCTCAAGGAGCAAACCGGGCTGCAACTGAGCGAATATGCCTACTCGATGATCGATCGCCTCGATCGCGACATGAGCAACCGTTCAAAAGCGCTTACGGTCCTGAGCAAGCTGGAAACCCTGCGCAACACGGCGAACCCCGGCGAAGCACGCGCCCTGCTCGACCACCTTAGCCAGCAATTCCCGAACTATTCCTGGATCGGCCTCACCGACGCCCACGGCAAAGTGGTCGCATCGACCAACGGGGTGCTCGCAGGCGCCGACATCTCGCAACGGCCGGTCTTTGCCAATGCGCGGGAAAAGACGTTCATTGGCGATGTCCACGAAGCCGTCCTGCTGGCCAAGCTGCTGCCGAATCCTTCCGGGGAAGCGATGAAATTCGTCGATATCAGCATGCCAATCAAGGACGTCGCCGGAAATCTCACGGGGGTGCTCGCGACACATCTTTCCTGGGAATGGGCTGCGGAAGTCGGTCGGTCGCTTTTCGACCCCTTGCAGGAGCGCCTGCCTGGCCTGGAGTTCCTGGTCATCAGCAAGGACGGCACCCTCTTGCTGGGCCCCAAGGACATGATCGGCAAGCCCGCCGGGATCACGCTCGATGGGCGCGGACAAAGCTGGTCGGTCGAGCGCTGGCCGGACGGCAAGCTCTATCTGGCAGGTGCGGCACAAAGTGTCGGCGTCGACGACTATCCCGGCCTGGGCTGGACCGTGGTGACACGCCAGCCCGCCGAGATCGCCTTTGCGGCTGCACGCGAGATGCGCAATGAAATACTCCTCTGGGGCGGCCTGCTGTCCATCCTGTTCGCGGTCATCGGATGGATCATGGCAGGTATTCTCACCGGGCCGGTGAACGTCATCGCCGAGGCTGCCGCGCGCCTTTCCGAAGGCGCCGATGTGGGGATTCCCTTGCTCAAGGGCACGCGCGAAGTCGAAACGCTGAGTGTTGCGATCCGGCACCTCGTTGACAGCCTCACCCGAAAAAGGGGGCAGTTGGCCGTGGTCGAGGGTATCGCCTACCGCGATGTCGTCACCGGCCTGCCGAATCGGGCAGCCTTGGAAAAGTACATCGAGGCGGTACGCAGCGAGGTCGACGTACAGCCTGGCTTCGGCGTGCTGTGCCTGGATCTGGACGGGTTCAAGCCCATCAACGATTGCTTCGGCCATGCCGTTGGCGATGCATTGCTCCAGGAGGTCGGCCTCCGGCTCCTGGGCGCTGTGCGCGATGGCGACATCGCTGTGCGCCACGGCGGGGATGAATTCGTATTGCTGCTGCGCCTGCGTACCGGAGAATCCTTGTCCAGCATGCAGGGCGCCGCCCAGCGCATCATCGCAAAACTGGCCGAGCCGGTCGTGCTGACCGGGGAGTCGATCACGGTCGGCTGCAGCATCGGCGGGACGCTGTGGACCGGCGGCGAGTTTGCCGATGCGCTGGCCCAGGCCGATGAAGCACTCTACCGGGCCAAGCGTGCGGGCAAGTCCCAGGCGAAATTCCATGACACCTCGCACACCGACGAGGCTGCACAGGCCAGTTCGAAGGTCTGAGGCGCTAGCGCAAGGTCTGAAGCGCCTCGCGCCCGGCAAAACGAGCAGCGGCCACCGCCCTGTTGGGAACGTTAAGCGCACGGATCAACGAAGAGACATGAATGCGCACGGTGAAGGGAGAGATCTCAAGCGCTGAGGCGATTTCCTTGTTGGTCTTGCCTTCGGCGATCAATTGCCAGACCTCTCGCTGCCGGGACGTGAGCTTGCTCATGTCATCATCGGGACCGAGTGGCAGCGAGCCCGAAGGCTCATACTTGACCCGTACTTCGCCACGGCGAATATCGGCGATGGCCTGGCCGACCTGGTCGGGAGAAAGGCTCTTGCCGACAAACCCGTCTACACCGGTGGCCATGACACGGCCAATGACATCGCTGTCATCCAGCGTCGAAACCACAATCATCACGGTGTGCGTGAGTGCCTGGCGCAACTGCGCGAGCTCGCTGATGGAGCCCAGGCCGGGAAGACGTATTTCAAGAATCAGCGTATCGAGAGGTTGTCCATTCGTTGCCAGCGTCCGTACTTCCTCCAGGCTGCCTGCCTGTTCGATCACTGCGTCAGGTATCAGGCGTTCCAGCAACACCAGCATCCCCTCTCGGAACAGCGGATGCTCATCTGCCACGATTATCCGGCAAATCTTCCGACCCGAGACGCGTCTCTCATCGCGTCCCATACTGCATCTTGACGACTTCACTGATTCTCTGCGCAACGCCATTGAACGGAGGCGTGACGGATCGGATCGACTGACCGCGATAAGGTCCGTCCGCGGGAAACCAGTTCTGAACAACGACAACCTGTTTCGGCTGCCCGGCCGAAACCGGGCCCGTGGAGATTTCATTGGTGAACTTGCAGGTATCGAACGTCCCCAGGGCCGTCTTGATCGTTTCACGCCCGTTATAAGTCAGCTTCTCGACGACATCGAACTCGACCGCTCCCCCGGCGCTCACCGCTTTGTTCTTGTAGCTGACGGTGACGGTCTGCCCAGGTTGCAGATCAATCGGTGTGGAAGCGGGAGGCTGGTAGGTGGTGGTCACCAACGATGCCCCGGCACCATGGCGATCGCCGTAACGAACCAGCCGACCGTCCTTGATCTCGGCGAAGGTCGTCGTCAGGAAAAACGGCGCATTGTTCAGGAACGACGTGTGCACCGAAGCCACCGGATTGGCGCCGGCAAACGCCTCACGCCCGAGCGTCTCGGTTTTACCGCGACTGGTGGCTGGCGACAGGTTGTCGCGACTTTCATATTCCACCACCGTTCCGGCCTGGAAATCCGCCTCGTTGGTGCAAGCCGCAGAGGATGTCTCACTGGCAGTGGCAGCCGACGCACCGGCGATCAAAGAACCCCAGCCACTGGCGACAAGGGCCGAGACGGCGAATGCCGTTGCGAGGCGCTTGCGATAAGCCGGGCAGATGTTGGACTTTCTGGCGGGTGTGTTTTTCAAAAACAGATCCTTGTTCAAATAGGCTCGTTGCGGCCGGTCGAAAACCCGATAGCGCTCATAGGTTAGGGTCGAGTGCCGACCGGCGCTATAGCGCAAGTGTGCTATAGGCTTTGCCCTCGTTCTGAATGGGGGTGATGATCGAGACTACCGATACGCGCCAGACCATGACATCATAAAGCCACTATTTTTGATCGAGCCTGACGCGCTTCATTCTTCAGCCTTGAAACCGTATCAGAGGCTCGCATGACCGAATCACTGGAGCGCTTTGTCCAGGCGCAAGCGTCAACCTATGACCAAGCTTTGCTCGAGCTACGGCGCGGCCGCAAGGAAGGCCACTGGATGTGGTTCATCTTTCCCCAACTACGCGGCCTGGGTGTCAGCGAGAACGCCACCTACTACGGCCTGCGCGACCTGGAAGAGGCGCGCGACTATTTGCATCACCCGCTTCTGGGACCGCGACTGGAGTGCGCAGCCCGCGCCGTCTTGGACTCGGAAGTCACGGTAGAGAAACTCCTGGGGACACTCGACGCCATGAAATTCGCGTCCTGCATGACGCTGTTCGCAGCGGCCGCGAACGAACATTGCGTGTATGCCCGGGCGCTGGAGGGTGGGGTGAATGTCGACTCAAGAACACTGGAACTACTTAAGGAGCAAGAGAGAAAAAATGTCTAATTACGAAACATGGACGTTGGTGGTCCAGGTGGCCGTGGCCCTGGTGGCCCTGCTGTCGATGTACCTGGTTGTTCGCCAGGTGGTCATCCTGACGGCACAACTGAAGGCGACTCAACAGGCTTCCGAGGCCCAGAGCATCATTTCGATTGTCGAGTTCCTGCAAGCCAGCCAGGCCCGCGATGCCCGGCAAGCGGTTCGCGCCACGCTGTCGACCCTGCATCATGACCAATGGGACGCCACCCATGTCCAGCACGCCTCGCTGACCTGTGCGAACTACGACGTCGTCGCGGCGTTATTGCGTGCCGACCTGATCAAGAACAAGCACATCATCATCGAAAACTGGGCACCGAGCATCAAGCACTGCCACCAGATACTTGCCCCTTTCATTGAGACAAAACGTGCCCAGCCCGGCGGCGACCGAAAGTACTGGAGCAACTTCGACTGGCTGCGCGACCAGTGCTCTCAGGTCTGACGGGGGTTGAGACGATGAATTCAGAAGTCATTTTCGCTGAAACGGTGAAACGCCTGCGAGCGGCCAGGCACCTTGCCATTTTTACCGGTGCCGGCCTTTCCGCACAAAGCGGTATCTCCACGTTCCGTGATCCCTCGACCGGCCTCTGGGCGTGTTACGACTCAAAGAAACTGGCCACCCCCGCCGCCTTCGCCAAAGACCCTGCGCTGGTATGGGCATGGTACAGCTGGCGCCGAACGCTGGTTAACGAAGCGCACCCCAATGACGCGCACCGGGCAGTCGCCAGGCTGACCCAGAGCTTGCCCCGCGTGACCGTCATCACACAGAACGTCGACGACCTGCTCGAACGCGCCGGGTCCAAGGAGGTGATTCACCTTCACGGTGATCTGGCCAGCGCGCGTTGCTTCCAGTGCAATCGTCCCTACCTGGGCGCGTTGCCCGTGGATGTCGGGCCGGACTGCGACAGCCTGGAACCCCCGCGCTGCCCGCACTGCGACGGCCGGATCCGCCCCAATGTCGTCTGGTTCGGCGAGGGAATGCCGGAACGGGAACTGGACCTGGCCTTCAGCGCAGCCCGCGACTGCGACGTCATGCTCTCCATTGGCACTTCTGGAGAGGTCTACCCGGCAGCACGGATTCCAACACTGGCAACCGAGCATGGCGCCTGGCTGGTGCATATCAATATCGAACCGATGGGGGCCGCTTCCGATAAAACGCTGGTGGGCGATGCGACCCACTGGTTGCCGAGGCTGGTCGAGGCGTTGGGCTGAGAAATCGCCTGCAAGGCTTGCCCGACATCGCTGAACTGAACCAGGATGTCGCCGCCCAGGCCGATCATGAATTGCCGCAGTCACGCTGTAACATTGCGTGAGGCCTCAGGACTGGATCGTCGGGAGTTCTACTTGAATGGTTTTACACCATCTGGAAGAACTCCCGGCTTGATGGTCACAAGACAGCGCTTCAGGCACAAACCCGCACCGCTCAAGGACCTTCCTTGAGCCGATGTTGTGCTCATAGACATAAGCCACCAGTTGCGTAAGCCCCCAGCGCATCCGCGCCGCCTCGATCAGATGTTTCAGGGCCTGCGTCGCCAGCCCTTGCCCGCAAGCGCGTTGATCGATGCGATAGCCCACCTCGGCGCAACCGCATGGTGAATGGATGCCTTTCAAATTCGCCCGCCCCACTATTCTCCCGCTGGCGTCTTCGATCACAAACGGGTGCCAGACGCCCACGGCGAAATCGGCCAGATAGCCTTCAATGTGCTCGGTGACACCCGTCCATGAATAAAACGCAGGGGCCCGTGCGTCGATCTGCGACTCGAACCATTCACGGTTATGGGTTTCGAAGGCCAGCAGCGCTTGCACATCGGTCATTTGCAGCTCGCGAATTCTGAAGGGTTTCACTGATGGCTTCTCCTGGGGCCGTGAAGCGCATCGTAAGGTCGAGTGTTCGTTCATGGCGAGGGTTTCTTTGGGGCCGCTGCGCAGCCCAGCGGGAGCAAGCGCCCTCGCCGCGGGGTCATTTGATGGGGGCCCTAAACGAAAAATGCTCCGTACCTTTCGATACGGAGCATTTCTTCAAGGCTTCCCGCAGATTGCCAGGTAGTCACGCGCCGGTGAATCTCCTGGTTCAATCGCCTGCAGAATCCAGAGCGATTCTGCAGTTCCTACCGAGGGAGCCAGGATGGAACCTGCCTGGAGTCCTTCAGGCGTTTTGGTTCCAGGGACGGTCGCCATGCTCGTCCTTGATGCGCGTCGGCAGGCCCATCACATCGAGCGCCTCGAGGAACGCCTCGGCAGGCAGCTCTTCGACGTTGACCATGCGCTGCACGTCCCACTCACCACGGGCCACCAGCAAGGCCGCGGCCACGGGTGGCACGCCGGCGGTATAGGAAATGCCCTGGCTGTCGGTTTCGGCGTAGGCGTCCTCGTGGTCGGCCACGTTGTAGATGAACATCTCGCGCGGCTGGCCATCCTTGACGCCCTTGACCAGGTCACCGATGCAGGTCTTGCCGGTGTAGCCCGGCGCCAGCGAGCTCGGGTCAGGCAGCACGGCCTTGACCACTTTCAGCGGCACGACTTCCAGGCCTTCGGCGGTCTTGACCGGTTGCTCGGACAGCAGGCCGAGGTTCTTGAGCACGGTGAACACATTGATGTAGTGCTCGCCGAAGCTCATCCAGAAACGCACGTTGGGCACGTCGAGGTTCTTCGACAGCGAGTGCACTTCGTCGTGGCCGGTCAGGTACAGGTTCTGCGAGCCGACCACTGGCAGGTCGTCGGTGCGCTTGACCTCGAACATGGTGTTGCTGGTCCACTGGCTGTCCTGCCAGCTCCACACCTGTCCGGTGAACTCGCGGAAATTGATTTCCGGATCGAAATTGGTGGCGAAATATTTGCCATGGGAGCCAGCATTGACGTCGAGAATGTCGATCGAATCAATGCGGTCGAAATGCTGTTGTTGCGCCAGTGCCGCATAGGCATTGACCACACCCGGGTCGAAGCCCACGCCGAGAATGGCGGTGATGTTCTTTTCCTGGCACTCCTGGAGATGGTTCCACTCGTAGTTGCCGTACCAGGGCGGCGTCTCGCAGACCTTGCCCGGTTCTTCGTGGATGGCGGTGTCCAGGTAGGCCACGCCGGTATCGATGCAGGCACGCAGCACCGACATGTTGAGGAAAGCAGAGCCGACGTTGATGACGATCTGCGACTCGGTTTCGCGAATCAGCGCCTTGGTCGCTTCGACATCCAGAGCGTTCAGTGCAAAGGCCTTGATGTCGGCGGGTTGCTTGAGGCTACCCTTGGCCTTGACGCTGTCGATGATGGCCTGGCATTTGGAGATGTTGCGCGACGCGATAGCAATACGACCGAGTTCGTCGTTGTGCTGCGCGCACTTGTGGGCCACCACCTTGGCGACACCTCCTGCACCAATGATAAGTACGTTCTTCTTCAATTTCTTTATTTCTCCTTCCGCCAACTCAAGAGAGGCTGGACAAGTAGTCGTCGTAAACAAACTCGCGAACCATCTCGACGCTGCCGTCGAGTTGCTTCACAACGATGGACGGCATTTTAAGGCCGTTGAACCAGTTTTTCTTGACCATGGTGTAACCTGCTGCGTCGATGAACGACAGCCGATCGCCGATCGCCAGCGGACGATCGAATTGGTATTCGCCAAAGATGTCTCCAGCCAGGCAGGATTTGCCGCACACCATGTAGGTGTGTTCACCCTCGCTCGGTGCCAGCTTGGCGTCCAGGCGATAGATCAGCAGATCGAGCATGTGTGCCTCGATGGAGCTGTCCACCACGGCCAGGTGCTTGCCGTTGTAGAGCGTGTCGAGCACGGTGACTTCCAGCGACGCGCTCTGGGTGATCGCGGCCTCGCCCGGTTCCAGGTAGACCTGCACGCCATACTTGTGCGAGAAGGCCTTGAGCCGTGCGCAAAAGGCGTCCAGGGCGTAGCCCTCGCCGGTGAAATGGATGCCGCCACCGAGGCTGACCCACTCGACCTTATGCAATAGATGACCGAAACGCTCCTCGATCGTGCCCAGCATCTGGTCGAACAAACCGAAATCGCCGTTCTCGCAGTTGTTGTGGAACATGAACCCGGAGATATGCTCGATGACCTGTTCGATTTTCACCGGATCCCATTCGCCCAGGCGGCTGAACGGGCGCGCCGGGTCGGCCAGCAGGTAATCGGAGCTGCTCACTTGCGGGTTGACCCGCAGGCCGCGGACCTTGCCGGCCGACGCCTCGGTGTAGCGCTGCAACTGGCCGATGGAGTTGAAGATGATCTTGTCGCAGTTGGCGAGCATCTCCTCGATTTCATCGTCGGCCCAGGCCACGCTGTAGGCGTGGGTCTCGCCCGCGAATTTCTGCCGGCCGAGCTTGAGTTCATACAGCGACGACGACGTGGTGCCGTCCATGTACTGCTGCATCAGGTCGAACACCGACCAGGTGGCGAAGCACTTGAGCGCCAGCAAGGCCTTGGCCCCGGACTGCTCACGCACATAGGCGATCTTCTGCATGTTCGCCAGCAGCTTTTGTTTGTCGATGAGGTAGTACGGCGTTTTGATCATTTTCGAGGCCTCCGGGCAAGGCGAGCCAAAAAAGGATGCGCATTGTGCCTTCACTGACTGCAGATCGAAAGAGCGAAAAGCCCCGTTCGCGCAATCATCCTGATCCGGATCGACGCTTTGCGATCACCGGACATACCGGCCGCCCAGGCGACCAAATGCTGAATCTGGCAAAGGGAGGATAACCAAAGGGCGCTGACGCTCGACCTTGAGCCGTCGCGGGTAACCGGCCTTGCACAACAGGCCGTTGATGATCAGTGTTTATGCATCAGGTCATGCAGGACACCAAACCTCAGGCCCGCTTCGCAAACGATCATGTCTGTAATGCCGAAGACCTTGAACGCCGCCAGCATGATCGCCAGGCCACCGGGCAGGATGCCCAGGCGATGGCTCTGCAAGCCGGCCAATCTGAGGCGGTCGACATGGCCGACTTCCAGCAGCCGCAACGACAGGCGCAACAACCCGCTGTAGGTAATGCCGCCTTGTCCAACGTCATTAAGACCATTGGCCTTGAGCACTTTGGCCAACATCCGCGCCGTACCGGAAGAGCCGATCACCTGCTGCCAGCCCTGCGCGCGATAACGCGCCGCCACCGCTTCAAACTGCAGGACCGCCACGCGTTCAGCCTCCAGCAGCGCTTGAGCGGTGATGCGTCCGCCCGCAAAGTAACGCGCGCCAAAGGTGCCGCTGCCGATGGCAATGCTTTCCGTCATCAGCGGCTGAGCGCCCTGCCCCAGAATCAGTTCGGTCGAGCCACCGCCGATGTCCACCACCAGTCGTGTCCGCTCGACACCGGGCACCGCATGGGCGACACCGGCATACACCAGCCGGGCTTCCTCATGTCCGGACAGCACGTCGATCCGAAACCCCAGGTGCCGCTCGGCACTGGCCAGGAACAATTGGGCATTGGCCGCTTCGCGCACGGCACTGGTCGCCACCGCCCGCACCCGTCCGGCTTCGAAGCCTCGCAGCTTTTTGCCAAATCGGGCCAGGGCTTGCCAGCCTCGATCCAGCGCCAGTTCGTCCAGTGCCCCGGCTTGCAGGCCCTCAGCCAATCGGACCGGCTCGCGCAAGGTTTTCACTTCCTGGATCACCCGTTGTCGATTGCGCTTGACCGACTGGCCAATCATCAGGCGAAAGGCGTTGGAGCCCAGGTCAATGGCCGCGAACAGGGGGGCGTCGCCTTTCATAGCGGTGTTCCTTGATTCATCAGCCAGCAGGCACAAGCGCTGCGGGCATTCCACGATGGTTTGTGAAGATCCTGCCATGGGTTCGATGACACCTGAATGACACCCCTTGCGCCCCAGTAACTGTTTTAGCCAAGGGCAGCGCATGAAGCACAGATGACCGTCACTACTATGTAACAAATTGCAACTAGCGTGGATGGCGCCTCCACGACCGAGTTTTCCATCATGCTTTCAACCCAGGACACCTTGGTACAGCGCATCCACCGCGAATTGCTCGATCACAGCGACGAAGAACTGGAGCTGGAGCTATCCGAAGACGGGCATGACCTGAACGCCTTGTTCGACGAACACGCCCCGGATAACAGCGAGAAAGAAACCCGACGCCTGTATTTCAGCGAACTGTTCCGCCTTCAGGGCGAACTGGTGAAGCTGCAAAGCTGGGTGGTCAAGACCGGACACAAGGTCGTGATCCTGTTCGAAGGGCGCGACGCCGCCGGCAAGGGTGGCGTGATCAAGCGCATTACCCAGCGGCTCAATCCCCGGGTGTGTCGCGTCGCCGCCCTGCCCGCTCCCAACGACCGTGAACGGACTCAATGGTACTTCCAGCGCTATGTTTCACACCTGCCGGCGGCGGGCGAAATCGTGCTGTTCGACCGCAGTTGGTACAACCGCGCCGGGGTCGAGCAAGTCATGGGGTTCTGCACCGACGAACAGTACGAAGAGTTCTTTCGTACCGTGCCGGAATTCGAGCGGATGCTCGCCCGCTCCGGCATCCAGTTGATCAAGTACTGGTTCTCCATTTCCGACCAGGAGCAGCACCTGCGCTTCCTCAGCCGCATCCATGACCCGCTCAAGCAATGGAAGCTCAGCCCCATGGACCTGGAGTCCCGCCGGCGCTGGGAGGCCTATACCAAGGCCAAGGAAATCATGCTCGAACGCACCCACATCGCCGAAGCGCCCTGGTGGGTGGTGCAGGCCGACGACAAGAAAAAAGCCCGGCTCAACTGCATCCATCACCTGCTTGGGCAAATGCCCTATGAAGAGGTGGAGCTGCCGACCATCGAACTGCCGCAGCGGGTACGCCAGGAAGACTACTCCCGCAGTCCGACGCCACCGGAGCTCATCGTGCCCCAGGTCTACTGAAACCCGCCAGGCAGGGACGCCCGGCACCGAGCCCCCACTTCCACCGCTCACTGAGCCGGATTTCATCATGACAAACCAGACCCTGGCCATGGACTCCTCGAGTGCCATCGCCCCCAGCTCGAGACCGCAACTCAACCGCAAGCCAAGCGTGCTCACCCTGGTGGTGTTTTTCGCGGTACTGGGCAGCGGCCTGCTGTTTACCGCCTACAGCCTGATGCACGACATGAACGAACTCGGCACCGTGGTGACCACCTGGACGCCATTCCTGCTGTTAGGCGTGGCGCTGGTGATTGCCCTTGGCTTCGAATTCGTCAACGGTTTCCACGACACGGCCAACGCCGTGGCCACCGTCATCTACACCAACTCCATGGCGCCGAACGTTGCCGTGGCCTGGTCGGGCTTCTTCAACTTCCTCGGGGTGCTGCTCGCCAGCGGCGCGGTGGCCTTCGGTATCATCGCCTTGCTGCCGGTTGAACTGATCCTGCAAGTCGGTTCCTCCGCCGGCTTCGCCATGATCTTCGCCCTGCTGATCGCCGCCATCCTCTGGAACCTGGGCACCTGGTGGCTGGGCTTGCCGGCGTCGTCGTCCCACACCCTGATCGGTTCGATCATTGGCGTGGGCGTCGCCAATGCCTTGATGCACGGGCGCGACGGCACCAGCGGCGTGGACTGGGCCCAGGCGACCAAGATCGGCTATGCACTGCTGCTCTCGCCACTGGTGGGCTTCGGCTGCGCGGCGTTGTTGTTGCTGGCGCTGCGGGCCTTCGTCAAGAACCGCTCGCTGTACAAGGCCCCGGAAGGCAACACCCCGCCGCCCTGGTGGATTCGCGGCATGCTGATCCTGACCTGCACCGGTGTGTCATTCGCCCACGGCTCCAATGACGGCCAGAAAGGCATGGGCCTGATCATGCTGATCCTGGTCGGCACCCTGCCGATGGCGTATGCGCTGAACCGCACCATGCCCGCCGACCAGGCCCTGCAGTTCGCCGCTGTGGCGCAAGTCACCCAGCAAGCCCTGGTGAAGCACTCGCCGCTACCGGCCCCGACGGACCCGCGAGCGATCCTTACCACCTACGTTGGCAGCAAGGAAGCGACGCCTCAATTGGTGCCGGCCCTGGCCGCCATGACCGGCAGCATCGGCGCCGAGGTCAAGGGCTACGGTTCGCTGGCCAAGGTGCCGGCCGAAGCCGTGGGCAACGTGCGCAACGACATGTACCTGACCAGTGAAACCATTCGCCTGATGGACAAGAACAAGGTCGGTCATTTCGACGCCGACACCAGCGCCCAGCTGCAATTGTTCAAACAGCAGATCGACACCTCCACCCGCTTCATTCCTCTGTGGGTGAAAATCGCCGTGGCCATCGCCCTCGGCCTGGGCACCATGGTCGGCTGGAAACGCATCGTGGTGACGGTGGGTGAAAAAATCGGCAAGACCCACCTGACCTACGCCCAAGGTGCCTCGGCCGAAACCGTCGCCATGCTCACCATCGGCGCCGCCGACATGTTCGGCTTGCCAGTGTCCACGACCCACGTGCTCTCCTCCGGCGTGGCCGGCAGCATGGTCGCCAACGGCTCTGGCCTGCAGATGCGCACCATCCGCAACCTGTTGATGGCCTGGGTACTGACGCTGCCTGCCGCCATCCTGCTGTCGGGCAGCCTCTACTGGTTATTCACCAAGCTGTTCTGACCTGCTGTCCGCCGGGGCCTCGCCTGACAGAGGCCTCGGTTCTCCCGTCCACCACAGCCCCCGTGGGAGCGAGCTTGCTCGCGATAGCGGAGGATCAGTGGCAAGGTTCGTGACTGACACGCCGCTATCGCGAGCAAGCTCGCTCCCACAGGGAACGGGGTGAGTTCATAACCAGAAACGGTTAACATCCCTCTCCTTCGTCTACCCTCACAGAACGGCGTACCGCCATCCATGTGGGCGTGATGCTTCGACATTCCTTGCCTTTCTCTACCGGAGATCTTCCATGCTCAAGCCTTCCCTGGCATTGGCCGCTGGTGTTGCCCTGTCGTTTTGCAGCTGGCTGGCGCAGGCCGCCGACACCCTGAAAGTCAGCGCGATTCCCGATGAGGCCCCCACCGAGCTGCTGCGCAAGTTCAAGCCGCTGGGGGCTTACCTGGAACAGCAAACCGGCATGAAGGTCGAGTTCGTCCCGGTGAGCGACTACCCGGCCGTGGTCGAGGCGCTGGCCACCGACCGGATCGACATGGCATGGCTGGGGGGCTTCACCTTCGTCCAGGCGCGCCTGAAAACCGGCAACGCCATCCCGTTGGTCCAGCGCGAACAGGACGCCCAGTTCACCAGCAAATTCATCACCGCCGACCCGACCGTCAAGTCCCTGGCCGACCTCAAGGGCAAGACGTTCGCCTTCGGTTCGGTATCGTCGACATCCGGCAGTCTCATGCCGCGCTATTTCATGCTCCAGGACGGCATCAAGCCAGAGAGCTACTTCAGCCGCGTCGGCTATTCGGGCGCCCACGACGCCACCGTCGCCTGGGTCCAGGCCGGCAAGGTCGACGCCGGGGTACTGAACGCCAGCGTCTGGGAAAAACTGGTCGCCGCTGGCAAGGTCGACACGAACAAGGTCAAGGTCTTCGCCACTACCCCAGCCTACTTCGACTACAACTGGACGGTGCGCGGAACCCTCGACCCCGCGTTGGCGGCCAAGATCAAGGCGGCCTTCCTCGCACTTGACCCGGCCAACCCGAAGGACAAGGAAATCCTCGACCTGCAAGCCGCCAGTCGCTTCATCGAAACCAAGCCTGAGAACTACAAGGGCATCGAGGAAGCCGCACGCGCCGCCGAACTGCTCAAATGACCCTGCAACTGACCCAGGTCAGCGTTACCCATGCCAACGGCGTCCAGGCGCTGCGTGGCGTGGACTTGCACATCGGCGCGAACGAACAGGTCGCCATCATCGGCCCGTCCGGCGCGGGGAAATCCAGTTTGCTCAATGTACTGGCCACCGCCCTGCAACCGGATAGCGGCGACACGCAAATATTGGGCGAGCGCGCCTGGCAATTGTCTGCCCGCCAGCGCCAGCGCTTACGGGCGCGTATTGGCCTGATTCACCAATCGCCGCCCCTGCCGCCGCGCCAGCGTGTGGTGACGGCGGTCCTGGCTGGAAAGCTCGGCCAGTGGGGCATCGGTAAAAGCCTGTTGAACCTGTTGCACCCGCTGGATATTCCAGGCGCCAGGGCGGCATTGGCCCAGTTGGACCTGGGCGACAAACTGTTCGCGCAATGCCAGCAGCTGTCCGGCGGACAACTGCAACGCGTGGGCATTGCCCGGGTGTTGTACCAGGCGCCGGAGGTGTTGCTGGCCGACGAACCGGTTTCGGCCATGGACCCGGTATTGGCCGAGCACACGCTTTCGGTGCTTTGCCGCCACGCCCGGGAACACAACGTCACCCTGGTCGCCAGCCTGCATGCGGTGGAACTGGCCTTGGCGCACTTTTCCCGGGTCATTGGCCTGCGGGACGGGCAGATCCTGTTCGACCTGCCAACCGAGGCGGTCGACCGTCCGTTGCTCGACACGCTCTACGCCAACGAACAGCTGCAGTCTTCACCAACAACGCCCCCCGCGTCCTTGAGCGTGCAGATTCCCCGATGCTGACACGCGATACCCGAGACCCCGCCACCCGCCCTCGCCTGCTGCTCAGTCTGCTGGCCCTGGTGTTGCTGTGGCCGGGCATCCAGTTCAGCGAATTGGACCTCGGCGTGCTGCTCAAGAGTGACAGTCAAAGCGAGATGGGCCGTTTCGTGTCAGCCTTCTGGCCGCCGGCCCATGGCGAGGAATTCCTTGCGTTGCTCTGGCAGGCCACCCTGCAAACCCTGGCCATCGCAACGGCCGGCATGGCTCTGGCGTTGCTGCTGGCGGTGCCCGCCAGCCTGTTGGCCAGCCGTGCCCTGTCGCTGTCGGCAGCCTCCCGAGGGGGCCACCCCGGCCCCGGCGGACAGTGGCTGCGCTGGCCGGTCCGTGGCCTGCTGATCTTCCTGCGCAGCGTCCCGGAAATCGTCTGGGCCCTGCTCTTCGTGCGTGCGGTCGGCCTCGGCCCGACGGCGGGCGTATTGGCCATTGCCATTACCTACAGCGGCATGCTGGGCAAGGTCTATGCGGAAATCTACGAGTCGGTGGACCAGCGCCCGGCCCACGCACTGTTGCGGTCAGGCAGCGGTCGGCTCGCCGCCTTCTGCTATGGGATCCTGCCCAATGTCGCCGCGGAACTGGTGTCCTACACGGTTTACCGCTGGGAATGTGCCATCCGCGCCTCGGTGGTGATGGGTTTCGTCGGCGCCGGCGGCCTGGGCCAGCAAATGGACCTGTCGCTGCGAATGTTCGCTGGTGGCGAAGTGGCCAGCCTGCTGTTGACGTTCCTGTTGCTGGTGCTGCTTGCCGATCAACTCAGCCGGCTTCTGCGTTGGAGGCTGGCATGAATCGCCTGTTCAATCTGGTGCTGCTCCTGGCCATCGGTGCAGCCGTCATTACATCGTTCCTTTACTTGGGCATCGACCTGGGCACGCTGGGCGACGACGGCAACCTGGCGCGGATGGGTGCTTATGCGCAGCGTTTTCTCAGCCCGGACCTGAGCCCCGGCCATCTGAAAGCAATCGGTCACGGAGCCCTGGAAACCCTGGCCATGTCCGCCCTCGGCACCCTGCTCGCGGCGGTGTTCGGTCTGCTGTTGGCCTTGCCTGCGGCCGGACGCTTCGGCTGGCCTATGCAGAGTGCCTCGCGCCTGATACTCAATGCCTTGCGCGCGGTTCCGGAGTTGGTCTGGGCCGCACTGATGGTCCTGGCCGCCGGGCTCGGTCCCAATGCCGGCACCCTGGCGCTCGCCCTGCACACCACCGGCGTACTCGGTCGCCTGTTCGCCGAGGCGTTGGAAAATACCCCTTCCGAACCGGCCGACGCCATCCGTTTGCAAGGCGGCAACGCCGTATTGGCGTTCTGCTACGGGACACTGCCCAACCTGATGCCGCAACTGCTGGCCTACGTCCTGTATCGCTGGGAAAACAACATCCGCATGGCCAGCGTGCTCGGCTTTGTCGGTGCCGGAGGGCTTGGGCAAATGCTTTATGTCAGCCTCAGCCTGTTCCAGGAGGCCCAGGGCAGCACGGTCATCCTGGCGATGCTGCTATTGGTACTCGGCGTCGATACCTTGAGCGGCTGGAGCCGCCAGCGTTGGGTCAAGGCTTGAATAGCGCGGGCGCGCTCAATACCCTGGGCAGCCGCGCGAACACCCGGCCGCCCAGGCGTCCGAGGTGTTCATCGGTACGTTCACCCAACGGCAGAAGCCTTGACGAGACGCGCCTTGGCAAGGTTGGCGATCAGCTCGGATCGGCTCTGGCGCTCCTGCTTCCATGCCGGCTGTCCGGGGGCACTGCGCCAGGACTCGCTCAACGGGCTGTTATCCACCGTGTCGAAACCGAACTGGTCGTACAGGCGCGTGACGATCTCCAACGCATCGACATAATCGCTGGAAGCTGACAGGGCCAGCCGGTCGGGAGAGCCGGCCGGCCTGCCCCACGTGAGGATCCGCGGCGCCTGGATGTGGGTGAACGCCTTGACCACCCGGGAAGTGGGCAGCTGCTCCTGGCGAAGTTCATGGACGGTCTTTTGCCCCGAATCGATGACCGGGATATGGCCGTCACGCCAGACCATGTAGTTATTCGTGTCGAGCACGACCTTCCCTGCAAGCGCCTCCACGGGCATATCGTTGTCGACCTTGAGCGGGACGGCCACGATGACGAAATCGCCCGCCGCGGCCGCGCCTGCAGCCGTCGCCGCACGCGCCGACGGCCCCAGCGCTTCGACCAGCCCGCGCAACGTCTCGGGACCTCGCGAGTTGGCAATGACAACCTCATAGCCGTTCGCAATGGCCGCTCGCGCGATATGGCTGCCAACTTCGCCAGCCCCGATGATGCCGATAGTGGTCATGAGTCATTCACCTCAGTGTTGGATTGGGGGCGGGGGTCAGATGCTCAAGCCGCCAGCCACATCGATGGCGCTGCCCGTGATATAGGCGCCGTTCGGCCCGGCCAGGAAACACACCGTGGCCGCCACTTCTTCGAGCGTGGCGATGCGGCGGATGGGGTGCAGGTCGAGGATCGCCTCGGGCACGCCGTCGCCGAGCACTTGTGCCGCCATGTCGGTCGGCATGATGCCGGGCTGGACGACGTTGACCGTGATATTGCGCGGCCCCAGATCCCGTGCGACACCCTTGGCATAGCCGACGATGGCCGCCTTGGTCCCGGCATAATCGGCCGCCCCGGCGAACGGTACGTGACCGCCCAGGAGCGAGCCGATGAAGATGATCCGACCACCGTCCGCCAGCACCGGAGCCGCCGCACGCGTGGTCGCCACCGCGCCCATGACGTTGACCTGCCACTGGCGATCGAGATTGACGGTGTCGAGATCGGGATCATCGACCGTCTTGCCCTGGACGGCGATCGCCGCGTTGTTCACCAGGATGTCGAGCTTGCCGAAATGCGCGATCACCTCGTCGATCAATGGCTTGGCCGCCGTGCTGTCGGCCTGGTCGCTCTGGATGGCACGGGCACGGACGCCTTGCGCCTCGAGCTTTTCCACCACGGCCCTGGCCTTCTCGGCCGAGGCCACATAGCTGATCGCAACATCCGCCCCTAGTTCGGCGAGCGCCTGCGCGAGGGTCGCACCGAGCCCTCGGGAACCACCTGTCACGAGCGCAACCTTTCCTGCCAGTAATTTCTGCATGGGTAAATCCTCTTCATGAATGCCTGAACGCCCTCGCCAAGAAGGCACTTGCCAACCGTAACGAGCGTTAGCGTAACGAACAGTATGAATTTGGACAGAGACCGTCAAGCAGTTTAATATCGGTCGTTATGAAAAAGCCGGGGGTGATCTGATGGGGCGTCAACGCGAGTTCGACGTGGATACGGCGCTGGACGCGGCGCTTTGCGTATTCTGGCGCAAAGGCTACGAGGGCGCGTCTTACACCGACCTGACGCAAGCCACCGGAGTGGAACGCCCGGCGCTCTACTCCGCGTTCGGCAACAAGGAATCGCTGTTCCGCCGGGCACTCGAGCGCTACTACGCGCACTACCTGGATTTCTTTCCGGCAGCGCTGGAACAACCCACTTCACGCGACGTTGCCGCCTACATTCTTCGCGGGGCTGTCGAGGTGAATACGCGCTACCCGGACCGCAAGGGCTGCCTTGGCATTCATGGCGCGTTGGCCTGCTCGGACGATGCCGAGCCCATCCGCCAGGCCTTGATCGACGCACGCGCAGCCGGAGAAGCGTCGCTGCGGGAACGCTTCGAACGGGCGAAAACCGAGGGTGACCTGCCGGAATCGGCCAACTGCACGGCGCTGGCCGCGTTCGTGATGGCCATGACCCACGGAATGGCCGTTCAAGCCAAAGCTGGGTTCACCCGCGAGATCCTGGAGGCGGTTGTCGAGCAGGCGTTGTCGACCTGGCCGTCCAACCCTGCAAGCGAACCCAGGGCAAATCAATGATTGGCCGTCAGACTCGCACCATCAACGCCGGCTGCGTATCCGCCACGCCATGCAATAACTCGATCACCCAATCGATAAATACCCTCACCCGTGGCGACAGTTGCCGATGGGGCGGGTACACCGCCGATATGGGCCAGGTCGGCACGCGGTACTTGTCCAGCACTTCAACCAGGCGGCCCTCGGCCAATTGCTGTTGCACGTGGTAACGCGGCACCTGTATCAAGCCCAATCCCGCTTCGCAGGCGGTCACGTAGGCATCGGCATTGTTGACGGTCAGTTCACCGCTCAATGGCCATTCGTGCACCTGCCCCGCCACCTCGAATTCGAACGGGAAGAAGCGGCCATTGCCAGTCGCAAAACAGATGGCCCGATGGGCCGCCAGGTCGTCCAACCCCCGGGGCGTGCCCAAGCGTGCCAGGTAGTCGGGGCTGGCACAGGTCAGTTGATGCAACCGCACGATAGGCCGGGCCACCAGGGCCTGGTCAACGACATGCCCGGCGCGGATCGCGCAATCCACGCCTTCGCGCTGCAGATGAACCTGGCGATCGTGGAAACCGATGTCCAGTTGCAGCGCCGGGTAGCGCCGGTAGAGGTCCGGCAGGCGCGGCAGGATCCAGGTGCAACCGAAAGCGATCGGCATGTCTACCTTCAACGTACCGCGAGGCTGGCTCCTTTGCGCCGACAACGAGCTCTCAAGGTCAGCGAGGTCGTCCAGCAACTGGCCGCTGCGTTGGTAATACGCTTCACCGTCCAGTGTCGCGCGCACCTGGCGGGTGGTGCGCTGTAGCAACTGCACACCGAGGTGAGCCTCCAACTGCTGGATCAACAGGCTGACGGTGGCACGGGGTAATCCAAGGTCATCGGCCGCCTTGCCGAAGCCGCCCAGCTCCACAATGCGCCGGAACACCTGCATGGCATGTAGTCGGTCCAATGTGCGCCCCACTATTCAGGAATCACGAATAGTTAAACCAATATTTGTGTATTTATCCAGAAAAACGCTTATCAGACACTGAACGGGTCGTTCATATCCAGGAGTCAAAACATCATGAAGACCCGCCAACTCGGCCAATACGGCCCTAACGTTTCGTCCATCGGCCTGGGCTGCATGGGCATGTCGGACTTCTACACCACGGGTGTGGACGAGGCAGAAGCGATTGCCACGCTCCACCGCGCCCTGGAATTGGGCGTGACGCTGTTCGACACCGCCGACATGTACGGGCCCTACACCAATGAGCAATTGCTGGGACGAGCCCTGCGGGGCAAGCGGCAGAGCCTCTACCTGGCCAGCAAGTTCGGCCTGGTGCGCAGCAGCGATCCCCATGCCCGGGGCGTCAATGGCCGTCCCGAATACGTCCGGCAATCGATCGAGGGCAGCCTCAAGCGCCTCGAAACCGACTACCTCGATCTTTACTACCAACACCGCATCGATCCCGAAGTGCCTGTCGAGGAAACCATCGGCGCCATGGCCGAGCTGGTCAAGGCCGGCAAGGTCCGCCATCTCGGCATCTCGGAGGCCAGCGCCGAGACCATCCAACGGGCCCACGCCGTGCATCCGCTGGCGGCGGTGCAAAGCGAATACTCGTTGTGGTCCCGCGAGCCTGAACACAATGGCGTGCTCGATACCTGCAAGCGCCTGGGCATTGCGTTCGTTGCCTACAGCCCCTTGGGCCGAGGCTTCCTGACCGGCGAACTGAAATCGCCGGAAGACTTCGCCGCCGACGATTACCGCCGCTTCAGCCCACGCTTCCAGGCCGACAACTTCAAGCGCAACCTGGCGCTGGTCGAACGGGTCAAGGCCTTGGCCGCGGACAAGGGCATCAGCGCCTCGCAACTGGCCCTGGGTTGGGTATTGGCCCAGGGTGACCACGTCATCCCGATCCCGGGCACCAAGCAGCGCAAGTACCTGGAGAGCAATGTGGCGGCGGCTTCAATGGTGTTGGGCGCTGATGAACTGGCCCATCTGGATGGGATTTTCGCAGGCGAAGGCGTGGTGGCGGGCGATCGATACCAGGCGCAGACGATGACGCTGTTGAACGGTTGATCCTTCGGCTGGGCTGTCGGTTTCGACAGGCCGGACTCAAGCGGGCGCCAGCCCAGCCGATAACCCTATCAATAATAGCCCCAGGCTTTGCCGGGCTCTGCCAGTTGCATAGGGTAACGATCAATGAGTTTGCCGCTGAATCGCCTGCTGACGTGGGGCGTCCTGATGTTCCTCGCTGCAAGCGCTTGCGCGGCAGAGACACCCCTGCGCATCGTGACGGAGGAGCTGCCGCCCTACAACATGACGCAGAACGGACGCGTGACCGGCATGAGCACCGAAGTGGTCCAGGCCGTGCTCAAGGAGGTCGGCATGGACGCGCCCATCCAGCCCATGCCCTGGGCCCGGGCCTACGAGCTGGCGCTCAACGAAAGCAATGTGCTGATCTATTCGATCGTCCGCACGCCTGCTCGCGAATCGCTTTTCCAGTGGGTGGGCACCATTGGCCCGACGCAGTGGTACATCTACTCGCTGGCGGACCGACCGGTAAAACTCGACTCGCTGGCCGACGCCCATGGTCACCAGATCGCCACGGTCAATCAGGACGTGGGCGAGCAATACCTGGTCTCGAAGGGTTTTCGCATCGGCGAGGAACTGCAGTCGAGCACCAAGTACGAACACAACTACCGCAAGCTCAAGGTCGATCACGTGGAGCTGTGGATTTCCAACGAGCTCAACGCGCTGTACCTGACTCGCCAGAATGGCGAAGACCCGGACAAGGTGCTGATCCGCTCGCTGGCCCTTCCCGAACTGAGCAGCCCAGACGGCCTGAGCATGGCGTTCAGTCGCAAGACGCCGGCCGAGACGGTGGAGAAATTCCGCGCCGGCCTTGAGACCATCCGTCGCAATGGGGTCTACGACGCCATCCTGCGCAAATGGTTATGACATGGGGGACTCTTTCCGCACGGCGGCGTCCCAGCCACCACCGACCAAGGCGTTCAGCTCCCTGGGCCGGCGCCTGGTGCTGGCAACGCTGTTGTTCTGCCTGTTCTTTACCCTGGCGATGGTCACCTGGCGTACCTGGCTGGCCTGGGAAAACAACCTGGCGGAAATGAATTCGGAGCTGGCCCTGATCGATCAGGTGTTCCAGAACACCTTGGCCTACGCCATTTGGGAACTGGACCGCGAATCCCTCGACCAGCAAATCACCAGCGTCGCCGCGGCGGCCCCCGTGGGGCGCGTGGTGTTGAACATCCTGCGCCCCGGGCAAGCGCCGGAAGTCATCGAACTCAATCGATACGCCGTCGGTCAATCGGGCGTGGTGCCAGTGCTGCATCGCCAGCTTATCGCCGAGCCCTACGCCGGGGCCCATGAGAAAGTCGGTGAGCTGACCATCGAAGGCGACAACAACCTGCTGTGGGAGCGTCTCTGGAGCGAAGCACGCAGCATCGTCATCACCCAGCTCATCCAGTCCCTGCTGCTGGCCGGGTTGGTCATGACCATGTTCAACCGCCTGGTGACCGTGCATGTGGTGCATATCGCCCGTCACCTGGGCGAACTCGCGCCGCATACCCTCAAACATCACCTCAAGCTGCAACGGGCGGTGAATCGCCAGGACGAACTGAGCCTGCTGGAATTCCAGGTCAACGAACTCCAGGACAATCTGTACGCCCACCTCGAACGCCAGCATTCGGACGAACTGGCCCTGGCCGCCAGCCGCGATCAAATGGCCGAACTGGTGGAGGCACGCACCGCGGAACTGAAAGCGGCCAACCAATCGCTCGAAGCGCTGTCCCGTCACGATGCCTTGACGGGCCTGGCCAATCGTCGCTACTTCGACGAACTGAAGGAAATCGAGTTTCGTCGGGCAATCCGCCACAACACCCCGCTGGCCGTGCTCATGTGCGACGTCGATTTCTTCAAGATCTACAACGACACCTACGGCCACATGCAGGGCGATCTTTGCCTGAAAGAAATCGCAGAGGCCCTGCGCAGCGTGTTCGGCCGCTCTGGCGAACTGACCGCCCGCGTGGGCGGCGAAGAGTTCGTCGTGGTCCTGCCCAATGTCGACGCCGCACAGGCCTGCCAAGCGGCTCAACGCTTTCGCACCAGCCTGGCGGAGCGCGAGCTGCCCCACAGCGGCTCCAAGGTCTCGCCTTTCGTCACCGTGAGCATCGGCGTTGCCGAACTGGACCCGGAGACCATGGACCATTTCGATCAATTGCTGCAACGCGCCGACCAGGCGCTGTATCGGGCCAAACACCAGGGGCGCGACCGCGTTGCCCTGTAACGACTACCGCGCGCCATGAGGTCTGCATATGCACATTCGCCTGACACTCTGCTCATGCCTGCTACTCGCCTCGATCTGCCTGGCAAGCCACGCCGACACAATCGAAGTCGTCACCGAAGACTCCCTGTACGCCTATCAGCGTGACGACAAGGTCGTCGGGCCGGGCATTCGCATTGCCGAGGAGACACTGAGAAACGCGCAGCTCACCGACTACAGCCTGTCGCTGTACCCGTGGGCCCGGGCCTACGAAAAAGCGCTGCACGAGCCCAACGTACTGATCTTCCCGCTGGACCGCACCCCGGCCCGGGAGACATTGTTCAAATGGGTGGGTGAAATACATCGGGTGGCGAGCCGGCTCTATAAACTGCGTGATAACCGCGACATCACCGTCAGCAGCCTCGAGGAGGCCAAGCAGTACAGCATCGGCGTGGTACGAAACGACGCCAAGCAGATTTACCTGCAGCAGCGCGGGTTCACCCGGCTGGTCATCTCGGCCAACAACCACGACAACTTTCAGAAACTGCTCAATCGCCAGATCCAATTGCTGCCGATGCCGGAGAACACCGCACGCCTGATGAGCCAGGATGCGCAAGTGGATTTCGCTTCGCTGGAAGAGGTCTATATCCTCGACGAACAACCCCACAGGGTCCACTTGGCCTTCAGCCTGAGCACGCCGGATGAAGTCGTCGCCAAGGCCCAACGCGCGTTCGAAGAACTCAAGGCTTCCGGTGAAGTCGCACGAATCATGAACGAACAGCGGTAGACTCTGGGGGATCACACCGCAAGCAACGATGAGGTATGTCCCGATGAGTAAAGCGTCCTACGTTCCGCCCAAGGTCTGGAAAAACGACGCCCCGTCTGGCGGCCATTTCGCCAGCATCAACCGCCCTGTCGCCGGGCCGACCCATAACAAAACCTTGCCGGTTGGCAAGCACCCGCTGCAGCTCTATTCCCTGGCCACGCCCAACGGCGTGAAGGTAACCATCCTGCTGGAGGAACTGTTGGCGCTGGGTCATACGGGCGCGGAGTACGATGCCTGGCTGATCCGCATCAACGAAGGCGACCAGTTCTCCAGCGGCTTTGTCGAGATCAACCCCAACTCCAAGATCCCGGCCCTGCTGGACCGCAGCGTGGAACCCGCCATTCGGGTCTTCGAATCCGGCTCGATCCTGCTTTACCTGGCGGAAAAATTCGGCGCCTTCCTGCCCACCGATCCGGCGGGCCGCACCGAAACACTGAACTGGCTGTTCTGGCAGATGGGCTCTGCCCCGTACCTGGGCGGTGGCTTCGGGCATTTCTACGCGTATGCACCGGAGAAACTCGAATACCCGATCAATCGCTTCACCATGGAAACCAAGCGTCAACTCGACGTCCTGGACCGCCGCCTCGGCGAAAGCCAATACCTGGCAGGCAACGACTACACCATCGCCGACATCGCGGTCTGGCCCTGGTATGGCCAACTGGTGCGCAACAACGTGTACGGCGCCGCCGAATTCCTCAGTGCCCACGAATACACCCATGTGCAGCGCTGGGCGGAAGACATTGCCAAGCGCCCCGCCGTCCTGCGCGGACAGCGGGTCAACCGCACGTGGGGGGATGAGGCGAGCCAGGTGCCGGAGCGGCATGAGGCTGGGGATTTGGGCTGAGGCCAGGTCGCACGCCGGATCGGTGATGAACCTGAATTCCTCAACTGACACAGCCCCCTTGTGGGAGCGAGCTTGCTCGCGATAGCGGTGGATCAGCTGGCCTCGATGTTGAATGTGCCGACGTCTTCGCGAGCAAGCTCGCTCCCACATTGGATCGGGGGATGAACCTCAGTTTATCGACTGGCCCAGCCCCTCCTGTGGAGCAGCTTGCTCGCGATAGCGGTGGATCAGTTGGCCTCGATGCTGAATGTGCCGACGTCTTCGCGAGCGAGCTCGCTCCCACATTTGGATCGGGGGATGAACCTCAGTTTATCGACTGGCACAGCCCCTCCTGTGGGAGCGAGCTTGCTCGCGATGGCGTCGGATCAGTTGGCCTCGATGCTGGATGTGCCGACGTCTTCGCGAGCAAGCTCGCTCCCACAGTTTTTTCCCACAGTTTTTCGTCAATTGTTCAGCGGTTGGCTTCCAGCTTGTACCTATCCCCCGCCGACGCCGGAGTCGTCTCATTGGCCAGGGCAAAAACACACTCGTCCAGATAAGGCCTGACATCCGCCCACTTCTTGCGATCGGCGATAAACCCCCGCAGCTTCTTGCCGGCATCCACAACATCCGGCTCATGGGCCATCAACATGGGGAACCGGGGACAGACCACGATTTGAGTTTCTGTAATCGGTCCGCCCCATAATCGTGGTCTACCCCGTTTTTCCCCGTTCCGGCGAATCTAATGCTTGCTGTCTCGATGTGTCCGTTAGCTATTGGAGTGTTTTGATCCCTCAGGCCTAACCGTCATGACTTTCACTACATCATCAATCACTGCTTTGCTCATCTCCATTAGATAATGAGCGGCCCAGGCATGGCGGTCCGTTTTCCTTTCGAAAGTGGCGTCCTCTGCAAGGCGGTAGGCGAGATGCAAAAGATCTGACGCTTGTTGCAACGCTTCATTTAACGGGACACCGCCGTTAACGCGGAACAGCGGACGGTCGGAGCAATAATGGAATGGGGTGTAGCCGATAGTTTTTGCTTCTGCCTGTTCGGTCATTTGCTATCTCCACTGACTGAGATGCAGCGGGGCCGCGATACAGAGCTACAGAGAAGAAGAGGCCGTTTTCTTGATCTATCGATATGCATTGTTCAACTCCCTTGATTCGAAGAGCTGCCGCATCCGTTACCAAGCGAATGGGTGGCAGCTGTGCGCAGGTTGGTAAACCGGGGAATCAAGGAAACCGGCACGTCAGAAGACGTCCCACGCACAGCTGCCATAAAACAAAATCGCAGGCCTGAAAGCCTGCAATCCTGTCCGTGCACTGTTACGCCTTATTCCACCGGGTTACCAAGCCCGGTCGCTGAATGTGCAGCGACATCCAGAGCGTAACGCGACAGAAAATCTCCGGCGAGAGGCTTAAGGCCAGAATAGTGCTTTTGGTGGGATTTTCAGACGTTTCCTACGTGAGGTTCCAATGCTCGCAGTACATCGCGGACAGACACGTTTTGTGGACGCGGCTCAAATTCTCGGAGAACCTTGGAGAGACTTGAGCGCCCGTTGTGAGAAGAGGTATATCAAGAGGCGCAGGCATTGGAGTAGATTTGTGGGGATCCATTAGGGTTTGTCCCCGTTATCCTGATACCTCCGACTGGCAAAACCTATCGGTCACCGCAGTGTCGATGATGATCTCGAAATGATCTTTGTCATGCTTGACTACCGGTGAAACTGAGCTGATTAGCTTGAGCTCAACGAGTTCCCCACATATCTTGATCTTTTGACGATTGAATGACCTTAGCTTATCTTCATCACTGCGATTTCCGACATACGAACTGAAAACTTCTCGCTCACTTCCTCCACCCTGGACCACGTTAGGACAAGACGCAGCTTCGAAGTCTTCACAGTAAGCTATTGGCACTGCAAGTTTATTTACAATGCGCAACTCATATAAAAAAACCTGCTCTTCCAAGTTGCGCGCTAGAAAACAGCCAGACAACACCAGCGGCAAACCCAACATTCCAAGGACGCTTAGAGATATAGATAAGATTCTGGACATCACTCTCACTCGCAATTGATCGGTAAAATTTTATCCTAACGCTATCGGTTTCGTAGTATTTCATCAAATTCATTTCACCAGTTTTTGGGGATCCCTCAGGGACAGACCACAATTTGAGCTCATGTAATCGGTCCGCCCCATAATCGTGGCCTACCCCGTTTTTCCCCCGTTCCGGCGAATCTAATGCTTGCTGTCTCGATGTGTCCGTTAGCTATTGGAGTGTTTTGATCCCTCAGGCCTAACCGTCATGACTTTCACTACATCATCAATCACTGCTTTGCTCATCTCCATTAGATAATGAGCGGCCCAGGCATGGCGGTCCGTTTTCCTTTCGAAAGTGGCATCCTCTGCAAGGCGGTAGGCGAGATGCAAGAGATCTGACGCTTGTTGCAACGCTTCATTTAACGGGACACCGCCGTTAACGCGGAACAGCGGACGGTCGGAGCAATAATGGAATGGGGTGTAGCCGATAGTTTTTGCTTCTGCCTGTTCGGTCATTTGCTATCTCCACTGACTGAGATGCAGCGGGACCGCGATACAGAGTTGCGGAGCAGATGAGGCCGTTTTCTTGATCTATTGATATGCATTGTTCAACTCCCTTGATTCGAAGAGCTGCCGCATCCGTTACCAAGCGAATGGGTGGCAGCTGTGCGCAGGTTGATAAACCGGGGAATCAAGGAAACCGGCACGTCAGAAGACGTCCCACGCACAGCTGCCATAAAACAAAATCGCAGGCCTGAAAACCTGCAATCCTGTCCGTGCACTGTTACGCCTTATTCCACCGGGTTACCAAGCCCGATCGCTGAATGTGCAGCGACATCCAGAGCGTAACGCGACAGAAAACCTCCGGCGAGAGGCTTAGGGCCAGAATAGTGCTTTTGGTGGGATTTTCAGAAGTTTCCTACGCTAGGACCCAATGCTCGGATGAAGCAAGGCTCGGGGAAAACGACGGATCCCTCTGGGCCTGTCCCGTTTTCTCCAGCGGGTAAGCCCTCTGCGATCCATGAAGCGCGAACCCAAGCCCGGCTTGGGCTTGCTTCGCTTCTTCGATCGGCCAAAATACCGGCTGCGAAACATCATCGAACGCATGTTCGGCTGGCTGAAAGAAAGCCGCCGCATCGTCACACGCCTCGACAAGCTCGCGAAAAGTTATGCTGCGATGGTCTCGTTAGCTTTTGCTATGCGGTGTTTGCGACATTCCTTTTCGTACAGAGCCTAACTCTTCAGGAAGACCTCGACGTTGACCGCCCCAGTCTTGCGATCAACTCGGGTTCGACTAATCACCTTTGCGTCCAACGGCTGCTCGGAAGGTATGTATATTTCAAACACGCCCTCGCCCTCAGTTTCGAATTTCCCCAGCGTCCAATTGGACTGATCCTCATTCGACGGTTCCGGATACTCACTTAACGCCTGACGCGTAGCCTCCTTAGCGATTGGCTCCATTTCATCCAAGCTCATCAACCTCTTCATCACCATGGCTTCCACCCATTCAAGCTATCACCGTTCGGAACAAATATGCCTCGTTGCCCCATAGAATTGAACGCAAGGGTACGCCAGGTATCGAGACGCATGCTCTGCGTGGCATATGGAGAGTCCTTTCGTACAAGTCGGACCAAAAACTTAGTCAACTCCAGAAGAGACAGCACCCTTTTTTATTCCCTACTACTTCAGTCAATTAAAATACATCACAGAAGACTTGGTCTGCCCGCACTGCCCCAAAGCTGCCAACGAAACTGGTTTTCGCTATATAACAGACTGCAACGAAACCGCCATCTCTAATGCAACCTTCGAATAATTCACACCACCATCAGCAGCCGGCTGCTGCTTCAACTCATCTAACGCATATACAACACTAGCTTTGTAACCAGGCCGAAACAACCGAACGTCTTCCCTGTCATTGACATAAATACCAACAGCTCGCACCGAGCCGTCTTTTAGCTCTAAATCAAGCATATTATTCGCTTGATACTTATCTTGCCCCGCAACATAGGCCCGCAAAATGACGCCAGAAACGAATAACAGCGGCATTTGTCCTTGGCGGATGCTATCCCACCAATCTACTGATCCGAAAAGCCCATAGGTTCCTTTAAGACCCATAAGCGGGCGAGTTCTATCCAATGTTAAAGCTTGAGCCAAAGAGACTCTTTCGCAATCTCTTTCCAAGTCATGTTGAAGACGATAAACCAACATCATCGACTTATCATCTTCGCTCAAGCTAAAAATAATTGGAGAAGTCATCTACCAAAACCTCAAAAAATTTTTTTGCCAAACTCGGCACCTATTTTTGCGCAATGTTTTTTTACCCAACAATGGTTAGCATTCTATTTATCCTTTAAAGAGCGTGATAACACCACTTCAAGTTAGTTAGAATCTTACCCACCCCATTAAGCCCTCTTGATCTTATTCTAAGACCAATTGCCAAGCTCCACTTCTTGCCTCTTCTCGCGACAGCTCCACAACATCTTTTGCTTCAAAAACCCTTTGATCAAGTTTCGACTGTTTATTTAACATCTTACGCTCACAAACTATCGTCAAAGGCTGTCGAATTTTATCACCAGAAACCGGATAAAACCGCTTGCCGACGACATCAATATTTGAGTTGCAGCCTTTACAGGCGAGGATCGTAACTCCACCTGATAGCTCAAATTTTTCGACTACGCTCATTGCAAACCTCATCTATTAGAGCCCCTTTCTCTCTGTTGCCTTCTGACTTCTCAAGCGTGCTGGTCGCCGTGATCCAATCCAGAAATTTCGTTATTTGCAAAATCTATCGCTGCCACCCATCAATAATACTCTTAAAACAATCCCCATCACGCTTGACATGTTAGTAGTCAATTCGCCGCTCACCTCGCGTGCATAAGTTAACAATGCGGGCCAACTGAAACCCCATTGGAAGTACCTTATCTCGAATCAACTGAGAAACCGCATCTTCCAGAGCGTCAAGTGTAACCACGTCCGCTGAAATGTGAATCCAATATGGTACGTCTTCATGCGCATTTTCGTCTGAAATAGCGACGGAGAAAATCATGCCACCAAGGGAGCCCTTCAAATAACAACCATCAATGTAGTTATCGCTCTCGCGCTCTTCTCCATCATTAACGCCTAGGGCTTCGAAGAATGTTTTCGCAAATAGTCGCAATTCCACGCAACCAGGGTGCATCCCAAGCAGATTTACATATTGCATTGGATTCAACCTCCAGTAACGATTGGTTTCACAACAATTGACAGCTGGGATCCCTCCAGCCCTCCGAGACAGACCAAATTTTCTACACAATTGGTGGTTTTTTAAGCACCTAATGGGTTGGGGAAACAAGGCCGGCAAAAATAGCCGTTGACGGGTGTTTCCGCCAGCACCTAGTTAGCAGGTGCAACATCCTTTACAGGCCCTACGGACTCCATAGTTAAAGCCCTCTATCTCTGCGCAACTGCCATACAGCCTGATCATCAATATCGACGGCTTCCCAGCCGTCGAGTCATTAATCAGCCTTATCACAAAAACGGGGGCACACCACGCTTTCTATAAAAAACACAATAACGATAGAGCTATTTGGGTTCCACTATAGAGATACTCAGCACCCTAACTCACTACTCTGTCATTTCGGGATGAATTTCGGATTCGAAATAAAGTCCCCAACAATGAGTCCTTCCTCATTAACTTTCCAAGCGCCCACAATAGCTTCAGATGGCACTGCATCGTTCACCCCAAAGTGACCATACATTCTATATACCCAACCGTTTGGATTGCGCGTCGCCTCTTCGATCTCGAGGCTCAGGTAGTATTTTTTCATTATTCATTACACAACAACCTCAGCCATTCGCTAAAAAATTCGATCTATTGCTCAACAACGAGAAAACCTGGACAGATCACGATTATGAGACAGGCCGATTACAAGTGAACTCAAATCTGCCCCCGTTTTTCTCCTCGTCTCCTCAAGGACGATGACGAGTAAGTTTCCGTCTCTCGCCAAAAACTGCTTGTGGCGGGCAAGGTGAGTAGCAAGAGGCCATCATCAGAGCATAGCCGGTGTCTTTTTTTCATCCAAGGGTCAGGGCATGTTTTTTCATCGAGCTCCCTATACGAAAGTCGCTATCCAACAGACGGAGCAAACCCCAACCAAAAGCCCCTATGGACCGCCCCCGCAATTAGCACAAGCTCACGCCCATACCGCCCCTGCCGTGACCGCTACAGAAGCCCCCATACCTCGTACGCGTCACGTCGCGCTCAACCGAGTCCTGCCATGAACCTATCGAATCTCTTCAACATAGCCCGAGCCCGCACACAAGGGGCGGTCAGCGTGGCCTGCACGTTGAGCGAACTGGACCAGGCGCTGGCCAACGTACGCATCACACCGGTATTGATCGCCGGGTTTGTCTCCCCTCACCTGGACATCGACCGGGTCGCCGCCAAGGTCAAGCAGCGTTTTCCCCAAAGCGCCATCAGCCTGTGCACGACGTCGGGTGAACTGTGCAACGCTGCGAACGCGCTGTACTGCCAGACCGGCGAGACCTGGGACCGGGTGGTGCTGCAGCTGTTCGACGCCAGTGTGATTGCATCGGCCGAGGTGGTGATGGTGCCGCTGGAGTGCGAGGACATTCGCGGTGGCGGCAAGCGCCTGGCCATGCGTGAGCGAATCGCTCGGTTGGTGAGTAACATCAAGCAGGCGCAGGTGAGCACGCCCATTGACCATCGCGATACCTTGGCGTACGTGGTGTTCGATGGTCTTTCGGCTTCCGAGTCGTTCTTTATGGAGGCGCTCTATGAATCAGGCCGTTTCCCCTGCCTGTTCGTTGGTGGCTCAGCCGGTGGCAAGGCGGATTTCAAGAAGACTCTGATCAGTGACGGGCAGCGCAGTTACCAGAACCATGCGCAGATCGTCTTTCTGAAAACCGCGGCGGATGTGCGCTTCGGGGTGTTCAAGAGCCAGAATTTCCAACCTGCCGGGCTGACGTTCAGCGTGCTGACCGCGTCGGTCGAAGACCGCACCATCGATCAGGTCATCGACAGCCGTGGAAACATCAAGAGCATGGTCCAGGCGCTGTGCGAGGCCTTCGAGTGCAGTGCCCAGGCGCTGGAAAAGAAGCTGGCCGATTATTCGTTCGCTATCCGCGTGGGTGATGAGCTGTTCGTCCGTTCCATTGCCCGCATCGACCATCAGCAGCAGATCATCCAGTTGTTCTGCGACGTGGCGCCCGGCGAAGAGCTGGTGATGGTCAAGCGCACGCCCCTGCGCGAGGCGACCCGGCTCGACTACGAGAAATTCCTCAAGGGTAAAGGTGGCCAGCCGGTGGCCGCCATTCTCAACGATTGCATCCTGCGCCGGCTCAACAACAGCAGCGACCTGGGCAGCATGACCGGTATTTTCGGGGATGTGCCTCTGGCCGGCTTCTCGACGTTTGGTGAAATCCTCGGTTTGAACCTTAACCAGACACTCACGGCGATTTTCTTCTTCAGGGTCACCAAGGGCGCCGTTTTTGTTGATGAGTACGTCGATCACTTCATCGCCCACCATGGCGAGTTCAAAGCCTTTTTCCTGCGCCGCCAGATCAAGAAGCTGGCGGGCCTGAACCATGTCGTGGTCAAGCAGATCATGGCGTTCAAGATGAATGACTTCAGCAGCGCCTTGGACACTCGCGGCCTGGACCAGACGATCTTGCCGGTGTTCGACGGCCTGACGGACCTGGGCCAGGTATTGGCGCAGGCCAGCCAGCAACAAGCGCTGATGGCGACGCAAATCAAGCATTACTCCGGCGAACTGCACCTGTCGATGGATGACCTGACGGGCACGATCGACCGGCAAAACAGCGTGGCCGAGCAGGCCGGCACCACCGTCGAGCAGCTTGCCACGCAAGCGGGTGAAGCGGTGGTCGGTGCCCGTGCGCTCGCCAGCTCGAGCTTGCGTATCCAGTCGATCGTACAGGTCATCCAGCAAATCGCCGGTCAGACCAACCTGTTGGCCCTCAACGCTGCCATCGAAGCAGCGCGGGCCGGTGAGATGGGCAGAGGCTTTGCGGTGGTGGCCGATGAGGTCCGCAAGCTTGCGGAAATCACCCGTCAGAATGCCGCGGAAATCGGCGTGGACATCGATCTGCTCTCGACGGAGATCCAAGGCGTCGCCCAACAGATCGAAGACCAATCCGTTGCCGTAAGCGCCCTGCGGGAGATGCTCGATGCCCTGGAAGACTCCAGCCGTACCACCGAAGGCACGGCACAACGCACGAAGGCCATCGCCGACACCTTGACCGGGCTGACCCACGCCAATGCTTGAGGCCGAGTCGCCCCGATGATGGATCGAAATTGAGCGATCAGCACACGTCCCCTTGTGGGAGCGAGCTTGCTCGCGATGACGTCGGCACAGTCAATCACCGCAAACTGATCTACCGCTATCGCGAGCAAGCTCGCTCCCACAGGGAGTTTGTGGTTGTTCACAGGCGTCACCGTCAGGGAATCAACATCTGCACCTGCCCCGGCACGACGATCTTGATCACCCCGGCCCAGGAGCACATCAAGGTGCTGTTGGCATCGATGGCCGGCATGTTGCCCAGCAACAGGGTCGGGGCGCCGCCAGGGATCCATGGGGCCGCAGTGGCCGGGATGCAGGGCATGGGGGTCAGCACGCCCAGGGCCGCCGCGGTGGCGGCGGCCACGGTGGGGTTCGCCAGGCTCATGCACATGCCGAAGGTGGTGATGTTTACCAGCGGGATGTGATCCATGATGTTCGCCGCCGGCATCCCGCCGGTCAGCAGGCGATTGACCGGCAGCACATTGAGCACCGCCGGGGCGGCGCCGAAGCTGCATTGCAGGGTCGCGGTGCTACAGACTTGCGGGCATCCCATCGCGGTGGCTCCTTTGACAGCGACTCCCCGAACCATAGCTCGCCCGCTTCCGACGCGCACGCCGCCATGCATCAAGCCCGCTGATTATCCAGCAACACGCTAACCTATAAGACCCTGGCGTGCTTGTGACGCCTCCCACGCGCCATTAGATTAGCCAATGATCGATGGCCTCCAAAATAAGCAGAAGGGATAAGCATGGCGTTTACTGATCAGTCCACCCGCGTGCGCGACGGTGAAGAACTCGATGCCAACCTGATCGACCCGTACCTCAAGGCCCACATTCCCGGCCTCACCGGCCTGCCACGGATCAGCCAGTTTCCCGGTGGCGCATCGAACCTGACCTACCTGCTGGAATACCCCGAACAGGAATTCGTCCTGCGTCGGCCGCCGTTCGGCCACAAGGCCAAGTCCGCCCACGACATGGGCCGTGAGTTCCGCATCCTCAACCAATTGCGCGAAGCGTTCCCGTACTGCCCCAAAGCCTATGTGCACTGCACTGACGAGTCGGTGATGGGCGCCGAGTTCTACGTGATGGAACGGGTCAAGGGCATCATCCTGCGCTCCGACCTGCCGCCGGAGCTGGGTTTCGACGCCGCCCGCACCGAAGCGCTGTGCAAGAGCTTCATCGACCGGCTCGTCGAACTGCACCGCGTCGACTACACCGCTTGCGGCCTGGCCGACCTGGGCAAGCCCGAAGGCTACGTGGCCCGGCAGATCCGTGGCTGGAGCGACCGCTACGAAAAAGCCCTGACCCCCGATGCGCCGAAATGGGAGACGGTCAAGGCCTGGCTCAACGACAAGATGCCCGCCGACCACCCCACCTCGAGCATCGTCCACAACGACTATCGCTTCGACAACGTGATCCTCGACCCGGAGAACCCGATGCAGATCATCGGCGTGCTGGACTGGGAATTGACCACCCTGGGCGACCCGTTGATGGACCTGGGCAACAGCCTCGCCTACTGGATCGAGGCGGACGACCCGGCGCCGGTACAACTGATGCGCCGCCAGCCGAGCCACGCCCCCGGCATGCTGACCCGCCGCGAATTCGTCGATTACTACGCCGAGCGCGCCGGGATCCGCATCGACAACTTCGACTTCTACTACACCTACGGCCTGTTCCGCCTGGCCGGGATCGTCCAGCAGATCTACTACCGCTTCTTCCACGGCCAGACCCAGGACAAACGCTTCGCGCAGTTCGTTCAGATGAACAAACTGCTGGAGCAGATGAGCCTGCAGGTCATCGGTAAATCCACGCTCTGAGCGCCCCATCACAAGGAAACAGCATGTCCAAGACCCAGTTGTTCGACCTCGACGGTAAAATCGCCTTCGTTTCCGGCGCCAGCCGCGGCATCGGCGAAGCCATCGCCAAACTGCTGGCCCAGCAAGGCGCCCATGTGATCGTGTCCAGCCGCAAGCTCGACGGTTGCCAGCACGTGGCCGATGCGATCATCGCCGCCGGCGGCAAGGCCACCGCCATCGCCTGCCACATCGGGGAAATGGAGCAGATCAGCCAGGTGTTCGCCGGTATCCGCGAACAGTTCGGGCGCCTGGACATCCTGGTGAACAACGCCGCCACCAACCCGCAGTTCTGCAATGTCCTGGACACCGACCTGGGTGCGTTCCAGAAAACCGTGGACGTGAACATCCGCGGCTATTTCTTCATGTCGGTGGAAGCCGGCAAGCTGATGCGCGAGAACGGCGGCGGCAGCATCATCAACGTGGCGTCGATCAACGGCATCTCGCCGGGGATCTTCCAGGGCATCTATTCGGTGACCAAGGCCGCGGTGATCAACATGACCAAGGTCTTCGCCAAGGAATGCGCGCAGTTCGGCATCCGCTGCAACGCCCTGCTGCCGGGCCTGACCGACACCAAGTTCGCCTCGGCGCTGGTCAAGAACGACGCCATCTTGAAAACCGCACTGGCGCAGATCCCTCTCAAGCGCGTGGCCGACCCGAGCGAAATGGCCGGCGCGGTGCTGTACCTGGCCAGCGATGCATCGAGCTACACCACGGGCGTGGCGTTGAATGTGGATGGTGGGTTCCTGTCCTGATAGCGAACGCCATGGCAGACTTGTGAGAACCCTGTGGGAGCGAGCTTGCTCGCGATGGCGGAGTGTCAGTGAAAAAGATCTTGGCTGACACTCCGTCATCGCGAGCAAGCTCGCTCCCACAAGGGATCCTCTGCGATCGTAAAATGAATATTTATTCCAACATTTGCAATTTGAGAATATTTATTCCATAAAGAGCCCTCTGAAAATAACAATTCAAAGGGCTCTTTCTCATGCGTGAACTCGGCATCGGTCTGATTGGCACCGGCTTCATGGGCCGTGCCCATGCCTTGGCGTTCCACAATGCCAGGGCGGTGTTCGACCTCCCCCTGAACCTGACACTCGCGGCCCTGGCCGACGCCGATCCACAGCGTGCCCGGCAGTGCGCCCAGAGTTGGGGGTTCGAGACGGCCCACAGTGACTGGCAACAGCTGATCGACGACCCCAAGGTCAACCTGATCGCCATCACCACACCCAACCACCTGCACTTCCCGATGGCCATGGCGGCGTTGGCGGCGGGCAAGCCGGTCTATTGTGAAAAGCCCCTGGCGGTGTCCCTGGAGCAGGCCGAGCAGATGCGCCAGGCGGCCAAGGCCGCGGGGGTGGTGACGCGGGTCGGCTACAACTACCAGCACAACCCGATCATCCAACTGGCGCGGGACATGATCCAGCGCGGCGAACTGGGACAGATCATCAGCTTCCAGGGTGAGTTCAGCGAAGACTTCATGGCCGATCCCGCTTCGCCGTGGTCATGGCGTTGCGAAGCGACCCACGCCGGTGGCGCACTGGCCGACCTGGGCAGCCACTTGCTGGCCATGGCCCGGCACTTGTTGGGCGATGTCGAGGCCGTGTGCGCCGACAGCCAGACCGTGCATCACCAACGCCCTGCCAGCGCCGGCAATGCCGAACAACGGGCCATCGCGGTGGACGACCACATCCACGGGCTGCTGCGTTTCGCCAATGGCGCCCGAGGCACGGTGAGCAGCAGTTGGCTCAAGCATGGCTACAAGAACCATCTGAGTTTCGAGATCAGCGGCACCCTCGGCACATTGGCCTTCGATCAGGAACGGCTCAATGAACTGCGCCTGTGTCGCGCCGGCCAGCCAGGTTTCCAACGCCTGCTGGCCGGTCCGGACCTGCCCGGCTATGCCGCATTCAGCCCCGCCGCCGGACACCAGTTGGGCTACAACGAATTGAAGACACTGGAGGTGCAGGAACTGATCATGGCCCTCGCTGGCGAAGGCGGCAGCGGCACGGACTTCGACGAGGCCTGGGAAGTGGAACGGCTGGCGGCAGCGATACGCATCGCGGCGCGGGAGGAGCGTTGGGTCAAGGTCAGCGAGTTATAACCGCTCACTTCAGCGAACACCTTTGTGGCGAGGGAGCTTGCCCCCGCTGGCTGTCTAGGAGCTGTGTAGGAGCTGCCGAGTGAAACGAGGCTGCGATCTTTCCCAAGACACTTGAATCTCAAGCAAAAGATCAAAAGATCAAAAGATCGCAGCCTTCGGCAGCTCCTACCGCAACCCAGCGGGAGCAAGCTCCCTCGCCACGGGGGAGCGCGTTCACTGGGTTTGCAATTGAACCAACCGCCCCGCCAACGCCTTGGCCTGGCTCGCCACGTCGGTCACGGCGGTGCTTTCCCACCACATCCCCCGCAGTGGCGGGCCCATGGCGAACAGGCGCTCGGCGGGTTCGCCTCGAGCATCCAGCACCGCACCATCGGCGCGGGCGGCGATGCCCAAGGCCAGCGGCCCCGGCTGGATCAGCCCCCGGGCCAGCAGTTGTTGCGGCAACGGCCGTGCAACGCGGCGCCAGTCATATTCAATGCCACTGGAGTTGATCAGCGCGGCGCCCTGCACCACTTCCAGTCCTGCCTCGCCCCGGCGACGGATGCGAACACCCACTGTGCCCTCGGGAGACGACGCCAACCCCTTGAACGACGCCGCCTGGATCCGCAACCGCCCTTCCCCATGCAAACGCGCCACCAACTCCGCACTCAACGGTGGCGAACGATGGTGATGACTCTCCCACCACGGCCGCACATGCCGCACGAACTGTCGGCGCTGCAGGTCACTGGCCTGGTTCCACAAGCGCCC
Source organism: Pseudomonas sp. NFACC13-1 (assembly GCF_900104425.1). Taxonomy (NCBI): domain Bacteria; kingdom Pseudomonadati; phylum Pseudomonadota; class Gammaproteobacteria; order Pseudomonadales; family Pseudomonadaceae; genus Pseudomonas; species Pseudomonas sp. NFACC13-1. The sequence goes on from NZ_FMXV01000002.1 coordinate 442,000, forward strand.
GATATGCGCACGCACGGTGTCCAGCGGCGCTTGCCAATCGATGCCTTGAGCTTGGGCCTGGCGGCATTGCTCACGCAGGGCGCGCATCAACTGGCGTGGCGAACGCAGGCCGTGATCTTCGGCGAGGAAATCCACCCAGGCCGGCGGCTGGCGGCGCACGTGTGGCAACAGCCCATGGCGGGAAAACACTTCGATGGGGCCACGGTGCCCGGCCTGTTCCAGGGACACCACGGCATCGACCATGGTCAGGCCCGAGCCGATGATCAACACCGTGGACTGCGGGTCGAGCTGGCGCATCGCAGCCACATCCCAGGGATCCAGGGCTGCGGCATTCAAGCCGCTGGATTCGGTTTGCGGGGTGCGCGCCGCCGGGAACATGCCGGTGGCCAGCACCGCGAAACCGCCTCGCAAGACTTGGCCGTCGGCGAGCGTAACCATCACGGCATCGTCGGCAAGCCGCAGGTCCACAGCCTCCCCGCGCACATGCTCGGCGGTCGAACCGTTTCGTGCGCCCAACTCACGGGCCTCGGCCAGGCGTTGCTGCACATACAGGCCAAAGATTCCCCGGGGCGGGAACAACTCGCTGATCGGCACGTGCTGCTGATCCGACTCGGGCCAGCCGCCAGCCTCGATGAATGCGGTGAGCCATTGGGTCAGGTCGTCGGCGTTGTCCGGATCGACGCTCATGCGCGCCGCATTGCCGTTCAAGGTGTGCCCCAGTTCCACGGCACTGTAGGCCTCGCCCCGGCCCAGCTCGCTGCGCGGCTCGACGATCAGCACCTCGCGCCGGCCCGGCAGGCGCAGCAATTGCGCGGCCAGCATGGCACCGCTCAGGCCGCCACCGATAATCAGGATGTCGGCTTCGCGGATGAGGCCACTCCCCTGTCGTTCCAGCGCTGTGTCCATACCGCTCTCCCCAGGAATCAAATCACCACGTTGCGTACGAATCTCGCCGCCACCGGGCCATCGTTGCGATAGGCATGGGGCTGGTTGCTGGCGAACATGAAAAACTCACCGGCGCCAATGCGGCGCTCCTCGCTGCCCAACAGCAGGGTCAGGCAACCCTCGAAGACATAGAGCTGCTCGCTCCAGCCGTCGGCGTCAGGCTCTGAGGGGTAATGCTCGCCGGGCTCCAGGCGCCATTCCCAAAGCTCGACTTCACGGCTGGCGGTGGCCTTGGCCAGCAATACGGCCTTGCTGCCGGGGATGGTGCCGGCCCAGGCCAGTTCGTTGATGCGGCTCGGGTCACGCGCCTCGGGGGCCTGGATCAGATCGCTGAAGGCCACGTCGAGGGCTTCGGCGACACGGTCGAGGGTGGTCAGGCTGACGTTCTTTTCCCCCGCCTCGATGGCCACCAGCATGCGCCGGCTGACCCCGGACAATTCCGCCAGCGCGGTCTGGCTGAGCTGCGCGGCATGGCGCAGGCGGCGGATGTTCTGGCTGACGTGTTGCAGGACGGACGCCCGCTGGCCAATATTTCTGTGCACTATATTGCTCACATGCTAGGGCTGCGCATTATACTGCCCAACTTCGGACGCATTGTGCGTCCGCCTCAAGTGGCGCGCAAGGTCATGGCATCGGTGAATTCTCCTCAAGCTTCCTCCCGGTTCTCCCGGTTCAGCAAGGCCGAATGCGTGCTGGTGCTGATCACCATGATCTGGGGTGGGACGTTCTTGCTGGTACAGCACGCCATGACGGTCAGCGGACCGATGTTTTTCGTCGGCCTGCGCTTCGCGGCCGCCGCCGCGTTCGTCGCACTGTTTTCCTGGCGGCACCTGCGCGACCTGACGCTGTTCGAACTCAAGGCCGGGTGTTTCATCGGTGTGGCGATCATGCTCGGCTACGGTTTGCAGACCGTCGGCCTGCAAACCATCCCCAGCAGCCAGTCGGCGTTCATCACCGCGCTTTACGTGCCGTTCGTACCGTTGCTGCAATGGCTGGTGCTGGGCCGTCGCCCTGGGCTGATGCCCAGCATCGGCATCATGCTGGCGTTCACCGGCTTGATGCTGGTGTCGGGGCCGGCGGGCGCTTCATTGAATTTCAGCCCCGGTGAAATCGCCACGTTGATCAGCGCCATCGCGATTGCCGCTGAGATCATCCTGATCAGCGCCTATGCCGGCCAGGTCGACGTGCGCCGGGTGACCGTGGTGCAACTGGCGAGCACGGCGGTGCTGGCGTTCCTGATGGTGGTGCCGACCCAGGAAGCGATCCCGGATTTTTCCCTGTTGCTGCTGGTCAGTGCCGTGGGCCTGGGGGCCGCCAGCGCCGCGATCCAGGTGGCGATGAACTGGGCGCAGAAAAGCGTCTCGCCGACCCGCGCCACGCTGATCTATGCCGGCGAACCGGTGTGGGCCGGCATCGCCGGGCGCCTGGCCGGCGAGCGGCTGCCAGCGATCGCGTTGTTCGGCGCGGCGCTGATCGTGGCGGCGGTAATTGTCAGTGAACTGAAGACCCGCAGAAAAGATGTCGTCGAGGTGGGTGAGGTGCTTGAGCACGAACAGTGAGGCCGGGGGCGTTTGAGCCTGTGTAGGAGCTGACGAGTGCAACGAGGCTGCGATCTTTCCCCAGACACTTGAATCCCAAGCGAAAGATCAAAAGATCGCAGCCTTCGGCAGCTCCTACACAAGCCCGGCGGGAGCACGCTCCCTCGCCGCGGATGATGTTTAGCGCGCAAAGTCAGAAAACTCAATCTACCTTGTAGGATTCTGCGACACCCTCACGGTTGGTGATCGGGAATACGCCACGTATGATCCCTCACAACCTCCCGCCGAATAGAAGCCTATGTCACTGATAGTTCTATTGCTTTTGCCCTTCATCGGCAGCTGTGTCGCGGCGCTGCTGCCGCATAACGCCCGTAACGCCGAATCACTGCTGGCCGGCCTCGTGGCCCTGGCCGGCACCGTTCAGGTGGCCTTGCTGTACCCGCAGATCGCCGACGGCGGCGTGATCCGCGAGCACTATGCCTGGTTGCCCAGCCTGGGCCTGGATTTCGTGCTGCGCCTGGACGGGTTCGCCTGGCTGTTTTCGTTGCTGGTGCTGGGCATCGGTACGCTGGTGTCGCTGTACGCTCGCTATTACATGTCGCCGGACGATCCGGTGCCGCGCTTCTTCGCCTTTTTCCTGGCGTTCATGGGGGCCATGCTCGGGCTGGTGATCTCCGGCAACCTGATCCAGATGGTGTTCTTCTGGGAACTGACCAGCCTGTTCTCCTTCCTGTTGATCGGCTACTGGCACCACCGCTCCGACGCGCGGCGCGGTGCCTATATGGCATTGATGGTAACCGGTGCCGGCGGGCTTTGCCTGTTGGCGGGGGTGATGCTGCTCGGCCATGTCGTGGGCAGCTATGAGCTGGACAAGGTCCTGGCCGCCGGCGACCTGATCCGTGCCCATGCCCTCTACCCCATCCTGTTGCCGCTGATCCTGATCGGCGCCCTGAGCAAAAGCGCGCAATTCCCTTTCCACTTCTGGCTTCCCCACGCCATGGCCGCCCCCACGCCGGTTTCGGCGTACCTGCACTCGGCGACCATGGTCAAGGCAGGGGTGTTCCTGCTGGCGCGGTTATGGCCGTCGCTGTCGGGCAGTGAAGAATGGTTCTATATCGTCAGCGGCGCGGGGGCCTGTACCTTGCTGCTGGGCGCCTACTGCGCCATGTTTCAGAACGACCTCAAGGGTTTGCTGGCCTACTCCACCATCAGCCACCTCGGGCTGATCACCCTGCTGCTGGGCCTGAACAGTCCACTGGCGGCCGTGGCGGCGGTGTTCCATATCCTCAACCATGCCACCTTCAAGGCCTCCTTGTTCATGGCCGCCGGGATCATCGACCACGAAAGCGGCACCCGGGACATTCGCAAGCTCAGCGGCCTGGTGCGGCTGATTCCGTTCACCGCCACCCTGGCCATGGTCGCCAGCGCAGCGATGGCCGGGGTGCCGCTGCTCAATGGTTTCCTGTCCAAGGAGATGTTCTTCGCCGAGACGGTGTTCATTTCCGCCACCGCCTGGGTCGAGCTGGCCCTGCCGATCATCGCCACCATCGCCGGGACGTTCAGCGTCGCCTACTCCCTGCGCTTCACCGTGGATGTGTTCTTCGGCCCCACCGCCACCGACCTGCCTCATACCCCCCACGAACCACCACGCTGGATGCGCGCACCGGTGGAGTTGCTGGTGTTCACCTGCCTGTTGGTGGGGATTTTTCCGGCCCAGGTGGTCGGCTCCTTGCTCGCCGCCGCCGCATTGCCCGTGGTGGGCGGCACGCTGCCCGAGTACAGCCTGGCGATCTGGCACGGCCTGAACGCACCGATGATCATGAGCCTGGTGGCGATGTCCGGCGGCATCGTCCTGTACCTGTTGCTGCGCAATCAGTTCCGGCAAGGCCACATCAAGCACCCGCCGTTCATTGGCCGACTCAGCGGCAAGCGCCTGTTCGAGCGCTGCCTGGTGCTGATGATGCGCCAGGGCCGGCGCCTGGAGCGACGGATCAGCACCCGCCGCCTGCAGGCCCAGTTGTTCTGGCTGGTCCTGGCCGCCGTGCTCGCCGGGCTGATCCCGATGCTGCACAGCACGCTGGTCTGGGGCGACCGGCCGAAGATCCCCGGCTCCATCGTTTTCGTCACCTTGTGGCTGCTGGCAATCATCTGTGCCTTGGGGGCGGCCTGGCAGGCCAAGTATCACCGGCTCGCGGCCCTGACCATGGTCAGCGTTTGCGGCTTGATGACCTGCGTGACCTTCGTCTGGTTCTCCGCCCCCGACCTGGCCTTGACGCAACTGGTGGTGGAAGTGGTGACCACGGTGCTGATCCTGCTGGGCCTGCGCTGGCTGCCACGGCGGATCGAGGACGTCTCGCCACTGCCCAACAGCGAGCGGCGCGCGCGCATCCGGCGCCTGCGGGACTTGCTGCTGTCCATCGCGGTGGGCGGCGGCATGGCGTTGCTGTCCTACGCCATGCTGACGCGGCAAACGCCCAACGACATTTCATCGTTCTACTTGAGCCGCGCCCTGCCCGAAGGCGGCGGCAGCAATGTGGTGAACGTGATGCTGGTGGACTTCCGCGGCTTCGACACCCTGGGGGAAATCACCGTACTGGTGGCGGTGGCCCTGGCGGTGTTCGCCCTGCTGCGACGCTTCCGCCCGCCCAAGGAAAGCATGCAACTGCCGGCGCAACAGCGCCTGCTGGCACCGGACGTGGTCACCGACCTGGTCAACCCGCGCCATGCCAGCGACACCGCCTTGGGGTTCATGATGGTGCCATCGGTGCTGGTGCGCCTGCTGCTGCCCATTGCCCTGGTGGTGTCGTTCTACCTGTTCATGCGCGGCCACAACCAACCCGGTGGCGGCTTCGTGGCCGGGTTGGTGATGTCCGTGGCGTTCATCCTGCAATACATGGTCGCCGGCACCCAGTGGGTCGAGGCGCAGATGAGCCTGCGACCGCTGCGCTGGATGGGCACCGGGCTGTTGTTCGCCACGGCCACCGGCCTGGGGGCGATGGCCGTGGGTTATCCGTTCCTGACCACCCACACCTGGCACTTCGAATTGCCGTTGCTGGGTGACATTCACCTGGCCAGCGCGCTGTTCTTCGACATTGGCGTGTACGCCGTGGTGGTCGGTTCCACCCTGTTGATCCTCACCGCCCTGGCTCACCAGTCGGTGCGCGCCCATAAGCCGGGCCTGCAAGCCAAACCCATCGCCCCCGTCAAAGGAGCCACCGTCTGATGGAAGAAGTCATCGCAATCGCAATCGGCGTACTGGCCGCCTCCGGCGTCTGGCTGGTGCTGCGGCCACGGACCTTCCAGGTGGTCATGGGCCTGTGCCTGCTGTCCTATGGCGTCAACCTGTTCATCTTCAGCATGGGCAGCCTGTTCATCGGCAAGGAACCGATCATCAAGGACGGCGTGCCCCAGGACCTGCTGCACTACACCGACCCGCTGCCCCAGGCCCTGGTGCTGACCGCCATCGTGATCAGCTTCGCCATGACCGCGCTGTTCCTGGTGGTGCTGCTGGCGTCCCGGGGCCTGACCGGTACCGACCATGTGGACGGTCGGGAGCCCAAGGAATGATCGTGACGCCCCATCTGATCGCCGCACCCATCCTGCTGCCGCTGCTGACCGCCGCGGTGATGCTGATGCTGGGCGAGAAGCACCGCCCGCTCAAGGCCCGGATCAACCTGTTTTCCAGCCTGCTGGGCCTGGGCATCGCCGTGCTGTTGCTCTACTGGACCCAGGACCAGGCCTTGCCCGCCTCCATTGGCGTGTACCTGCCCGGCAATTGGCAGGCGCCGTTCGGCATCGTCCTGGTGGTCGATCGCCTGTCGGCGCTGATGCTGGTACTGACCGGCATCATCGGCGTCAGCGCCCTGCTCTTCGCCACGGCCCGCTGGGACCGCGCCGGTGCCAGTTTCCATGCGCTGTTCCAGATCCAGTTGATGGGCCTCTACGGTGCCTTCCTGACGGCGGACCTGTTCAACCTGTTCGTGTTCTTCGAAGTGCTGCTGGCGGCTTCCTACGGCCTGATGCTGCACGGCTCGGGCCGGGCGCGAGTGTCGTCGGGCCTGCATTACATCTCCATCAATCTGCTGGCCTCATCGTTGTTCCTGATCGGCGCGGCGCTGATCTATGGCGTCACCGGCACATTGAACATGGCCGACCTGGCCCTGAAAATCCCGCTGGTGCCGGAGGCCGACCGCGGTTTGCTGCACGCCGGGGCAGGGATTCTCGCGGTAGCGTTCCTGGCCAAGGCCGGCATGTGGCCGCTGAACTTCTGGCTGGTGCCGGCCTATAGCGCCGCCAGCGCACCGGTGGCGGCGCTGTTTGCGATCATGACCAAGGTCGGCGTCTACACGCTCCTGCGCCTGTGGACGCTGCTGTTCTCCGGCCAGGCCGGCGCCTCGGCGTATTTCGGCGCCGACTGGCTGGTCTACGGCGGCATGGCGACCATCGTCTGCGCCGCCATCGCCATTCTCGCCGCCCAGCGCCTGGAGCGCATGGCGAGCCTGAGCATCCTGGTCTCGGCCGGGATCCTGTTGTCGGCCATCGGCTTCGCCCAACCGAACCTGGTGGGTGCGGCGCTGTTCTATCTGGTGAGTTCGACCCTGGCACTGTGTGCGCTGTTCTTGCTGGCCGAACTGATCGAACGTTCGCGCTCGGCCAATGAACTGTCCCTGGACGACGACTTCGATACCTTGCCGCGACCGCTGGAATCCTTGCAGCCGCCCAAGGGCATCAACCTCGATGACGAGCAAAAAGCCGTGGTCGGGCAGGTGATTCCCTGGACCATGGCCTTCCTTGGCTTGAGCTTTATCTTCTGCGCGCTGTTGATCATCGGCATGCCGCCGCTCTCGGGTTTCATCGGCAAGTTGAGCCTGCTCAGTGCCCTGCTCAATCCCCAGGGGCTCGAGGCCAGCGCCGGGGCGCCGGTGTCGAACCAGGCGTGGGGCTTGTTGGCGTTGTTGATCCTGTCGGGGCTGGCCTCGTTGATCGCCTTCTCGCGCCTGGGCATCCAGCGCTTCTGGACGCCGCAAGAGCGACCCTCGCCGTTGCTGCGGCCGTTCGAATGCCTGCCGATCGTCGTGCTGCTGGGCCTGGGCATCGCCCTGACCTTCAAGGCCGAGCCGTTGCTGCGCTATACCCAATCCGCTGCCGATGCGCTGAACAATCCGGAACATTACGTGATGTCGGTACTTGCCACCCGCGCCGTGCCCAGCCCCGAAACCCGCGCCGCGTTGCGGGAGGTGCAGCCATGAAGCGCCTGTTTCCCGCCCCCTGGTTGTCCCTGGCGCTGTGCTTGCTGTGGCTGCTGTTGAACGTGTCCCTCAGCGCCGGCCACCTGTTGCTGGGCGCTGCCCTGGGGTTCCTGGCTCCGTTGATGATGCGCCCATTGCGCCCGCGACCGATCCGCATCCGCCGGCCGTGGGTGGTATTGCGGTTGTTCCTGCTGGTAGGCCGCGACGTGCTGGTGTCCAACCTGGCGGTGGCCTGGGGAGTGCTGAACGCTGGCCGGCGGCCACCCCGCTCGCAGTTCATCAAGGTGCCGCTGGACCTACGCGATGCCAACGGCCTGGCTGCGCTGTCGATGATCACCACGGTGATTCCCGGGACCGTCTGGTCGGAACTGGCCCTGGATCGCAGCATCCTGTTGATGCACGTGTTCGACCTAGCCGACGAGGCGTCCTTCATCGCGCATTTCAAGGCCACCTACGAGCGCCCGTTGATGGAGATTTTCGAATGAGCCCGTTGCTGTCCAATGCGATCCTGTTGAGCCTGTTCCTGTTCTCCCTGGCGATGGTGTTGACCCTGTGGCGGTTGTTCAAGGGCCCTTCGGCCCAGGATCGGGTACTGGCCCTGGACTACCTGTATATCGTGGCGATGCTGATGATGCTGGTGCTGGGCATCCGTTATGCCAGTGACACCTATTTCGAGGCGGCGCTGCTGATCGCCCTGTTCGGCTTTGTCGGCTCGTTCGCCCTGGCCAAGTTCCTGCTGCGTGGCGAGGTGATCGAATGAACGGCGAACTGTCGATGTGGGTTGAAATCCCGGTGGCGATCCTGCTGGTGCTCAGCAGCCTCTTCGCCCTGGCCGGGGCGATCGGCCTGGTGCGCTTGAAGGATTTTTTCCAGCGCATGCACCCGCCGGCCCTGGCCTCCACGTTGGGGGCCTGGTGCGTGGCGCTGGCCTCGATCGTGTATTTTTCGGCACTCAAGTCCGGGCCGGTGTTGCATGCCTGGCTGATCCCGATCCTGCTGTCCATCACCGTGCCGGTGACCACTCTGCTGCTGGCCCGGGCAGCGTTGTTCCGCAAGCGCATGGCCGGGGATGATGTGCCGGCGGAAGTGAGCAGTAGACGGACAGAGGACGGTATCTAACCCGGTGAGGTAAAGCTAAGCCCCTGAGCCGGACACAGTTGTGGCGAGGGGATTTATCCCCGCTCGAGTGCGCAGCGCTCGCCAGACTCTCGATTCAAATACAAAAATTTGGGGCCGCTTCGCAGCCCAGCGGGGATAAATCCCCTCGCCACAAACCACCGCATCACTCAAACCCATTTGCACCGCACTGCCGTTCAAGCCCACGCCACCGTCAGCAACCCCGCCCCGAGCACCACGCACAACGGCGAATAGACCCAGGTGTCGAGCCTGGCGAACGTCGAGCCCTTGACCTCCTTGAAGAAGCCCACCAGGTTCGACTCGCCAATGGCCCGGGCGAACATCAGCAAGGCGATCGCACTGATCAGCCACTGCAACGCCCGATGGGTGACCGGCTGGGCCAGCAGGCCGCCACGCAGGCACACCAGCAGCGCAATCATCAATAGCGCCAGGGCGACCAGCAACGTCAGCCAGCCCGAGGGGTCGAACGCCGGTCGCAGCGCCTCCCCCTGCCTCACCGGCACCTGGGGCACCACCGCCAGGGCTGCCCACCGCCCACCCAGGGCCCAATACAAATGAATCAAGCTGATGGTCGCAAACACTGCGACCAGCGACCGAGCCAATAAAAGCGTCATTCGCCAGCCTCCTGAAAAAGGTTGAACAATCATCCTAGCTCGAATTTGGCATTTCGCTGGACGGGCGCAGGTTGCCAGTTTCCAGTGAATGATTCATTGCCCAGGATCAAGCGTTCAACCCGCTGGCACATGCGCGCCTAGAGGCTGGCGGACACCTTGTCGGCGACCTCCTTGGGCAACCAGGCCTGCCAGACCTCAGGATGGGCCTTGAGGAACGCCTCGGCGGCTTCACGGGGTGGCGTGCGCTTCTCGCTCATGTCGGCCAGGGTCTTGTTCAACGGCTCGATGGGCAAGTCGACCTTGCTGAAGAACTCGGCAATCTCCGGGTACTGCTTCTGGAACGGCGCCGAGACACCGATCGACAGCTTCGAGGCCAGTGAACGGGTCGGCTTCGGGTTGGGGTTATCGGCGTCGGTCAGGGTCTTCCAGGCCTCGGCATCGAACGGCGGCTCTTGCAGCTGCACCAGCTTGAAACGCCCGAGCAGCGGCGTGGGCGACCAATAGTAAAACAGGATCGGCTTGCCCCGGCGGATCGTCGAGCTGATTTCCGCATCCAGCGCCGCCCCCGAGCCGCTGCGAAAATTCACGTAGCTGTCCGACAAGCCATACGCCTTGAGCTTCTGTTTGTTGACCACCTCGGAGGTCCAGCCGATGGGGCTGTTGAGGAAGCGGCCCTTGTCAGGGCTCTCCGGGTCCTTGAACACGTGTTTGTAGCGCGCCAGGTCTTCGACGCTGCGCAGGTCCGGCGCCAGGGGCTTGATGCCCTTGGCCGGGTCGCCCTTGATGACGTACTCGGGCACCCACCAGCCTTCGGTCGCGCCTTTGACCGTATCGCCCAAGGCGACCACCTTGCCCTCGGCCTCGGCCTTGACCCACACGGGGCTGCGGCCGGCCCATTCTTCGCCGATCACCTGTATGTCGTTGTTGGCCAGGGCGGTTTCCAGGGTAATGGTGGTGCCGGGCAATGTATCGGTCTGCAATCCATAGCCCTTTTCAACGATGACTCGCAGGATATCGGTGATCAGGCTGCCACTTTCCCAGTTCAAGTCGGCAAAGTGGATCGGCGCTGTGGCGGCCGACACCGGAAGGGGTGAAACCAACACAGCGAAGGTGGCCCAGGCAGCCAGCCACTGTCGAACTCGTTTCATGCTTTGCACCTCATGCCAGATACAGCAATAGCTGAACGGCCCTGCGTAACCGAACGCAAGCCCCTGAATAGTTCAGTCAATTGACTGTAGCCGAGGTTCCAGCGAGTTCTTGCGAAACTGTCAGTGGTTTGGGCGCACGGGCTCCAAAACGGTCACTCACTGGCCTTGAAAGTCACCAGCTCGCCCTTGCGCCACTTGGCGGCCTTGGCGGTCACCGCCTTCAAGGTCTTGGTCAAGCCTTCCTGCAACTGCTCGTTGGCCGCAAACACGGTCACCACGCTGTGGCCTTCCTTGAACAGGATGGCGTGGCCACCCGGGGTCGTAACGAAGGCGTAATCGCCCAGGCCATAGACCGTCAGCTTGATTTCGCGAAAGCGGATTTCAAACTTGCCACCTTCGCGGCTGGGCAATACCGCTGCACGAAAATGATCACCGACCTTGAGCTCGAGCCTGGGCTTGTCATCGACCACCAGGGCCGACTCGGTGTCGATTTCGGCGACATAAATACCTTCGGCGGTCTGCTCGGTGATGTAGACGAAACGTGATTGGAATTGTTTGACCAGTTTTGCCCGCAGGTCACCAAGTACAAACAACGCATGCATGTCGAGATTACTTACTGCCAAGGAAACATCCCCATTTTTGAAAAAGACCCGCCCTGCGCAAAGGACGGACCACGAGAACCCGTACCGACTGTAGTGTCGTAATGGACCTGTCACTGAAATTCGAAATGAACGGCGCGCCCCTGTCCCGGGCCGAGAGCAGACTAAAGGTTGCCGCTCTCGCCGTCTTTCCCGGGGGGTCGCCAGAGGCTGAAGGAAAACACCACTCTGAGCATCGGAAAAGATGGGACTACTAACTTTAGGGAAATTTCTCACTTAAAAAAGCATTTTTCTGACATCGAGCCCAAAAAAAATTGCTTTAGATAGGCGCAACCGTCCACACGACGCTGCCGATTCTAGAGTAGCCGAAGGCGTGGAGACTACTCGAAGTACCCGGCAATTCGTCGGTAAACCATGAAAAGGAATTCACAATGGCCACTTTCACCACCCAAGCCCTCCCCGCCGCCCCGTGCATCGTTGAACCAGCCAACAGCCCTGACGGAGCCGATTGCCTGCCAATTTCGTTGATTCAACCGCGTTATCGGGTGGTCTTGGCCGGCAAGTGTTTTTTTCACATTGAAGAAACATCGACTGGACGTGTAAGAGGATTCCGCACCGACCATAACGAGGCCTGCTACCTGGCCAGACGCCTCGAAAACAGCGCCTGAAACGCTTTCGTGCCCGTCCATGCGTTAACTCAGCCGCCGACGGGCAACTGCTGCCATACTGCCCGCCCAGCGAAGACCGTCTTAAATCGGCGGATCGCGCACCCATAATGGTTCGAGGAGAAGGCGCGACGTGACGGAATTTGATATTGGCGAGTTTTTTATCCGGGGCGAAGCCAGAGAAGTCGAAGGCGAGTTCCAGGCCGTCATCGTGATGCGTGCCAAGCCACCGTTGACCACCGTCAGTTGCCACCAGGTGGAAAAGGATCGCTGGTTCAAGACTTCGCTGCTCGCGGCCGAGGCGGCCAGGGAAGCAGCCAGGGCGTTGAAGGCCGCCGTGGATGAAGGGGCGTTGAAAGCCTGATTCCAATCGAACTCCTGGTGACCGCTTGCCTCAGATAAAGGTAAGCCCCGAGGCGCCACGACGGCGCCCCCACCCAAAGGAGACTTCCATGGAACAACCTTCCCACGAACTCAGCACTCTGTTCGACCAACTCGGCCTGCCCTCGGACGGCAAAGCCATCGACGATTTCATCGTCGCACACCCATTGGCGCCGGAGATCAAGCTGGTGGAAGCCGACTTCTGGTCGGACCAGCAAAAAGACCTGCTGCGAGAATGGCTGCTCGCCGACGGCGAAGAGGCAGTGCTGGTGGATCAACTGAATGTGCGGCTGCACGACGGTAAATAGCCGCCAGACCTTTGGCCACGGACAAGACTGCTATGGCAGCCAGGACCTTTGACTGAGTGCAAGGCTGCTCTTGTGGCCTACCAAAGGATGCATGTGGCGAGGGGATTTATCCCCGCTCGGCTGCGCAGCAGTCGCCCTCAAGCGCTGTTGGCTCGGTGTGTCAGGCTAGCTGCGTCCAGCCTTTTTTAGGGCTGCTGCGCAGCCCAACGGGGATAAATCCCCTCGCCACAAAGGCGTCCTGCCACATCGATGCCGTTCCGGCCTAACGCGGCTTCTCGGGTTTGTAGCCCAACCGCAAACCACCCCAATGACGCCCCTTGAGCATGATCGGCACGGAAAGATCGTGCATCAGTTCTCCCGTGTCGCGGGTGTAGGTCTGGAGCAATACAGGTTGTTGGTGGCTGCCACAACGAATCCCGGTGCGATCGGAAAATTTGCGCTTGGTGCGGTTATTGAGCGTATCCACCTGGGGATCGCCGGTCAGTGGCTGGCTGAACGCCTTGTTGTGGGTCGGCACGTAGCCCTGCTGGGTGCAGGCAATCGCAAACACCAGCCCCTCGTGGCGGGCCAGCAACGGCTCCTGGATCGCCGGCAGGACCTGGTCGGTGTAGCGGTCGAAACGGGTCTGGAATTTGGCCGGTTGGGTATTGGGGATCGGCTGGTAATTACGGTCGAACAGGTCCTCCAGGCTGACACGGCCCTGGTCGATGTCGGCCTCGAACTGCGCGGCGATCTGGCTCGCCCCTTCCCGCGCCAGGTCGTAGACCCGCTGGTGATAATCGTCGAGCCCCACCTCGGCCAGGCGTTCGCTGATGGTTTCGGCCTGGCCTTCCATCTGCACCGCCGCCTCGGCCAGGCGCTGGGTCTGCTGGTCGCTGATGGACAGGTCGCTGCGCATCTGCTCGATGGCGTGGAACAGGCTGTCGAGTTGTTCGCGGTTGGTGTCGGTACCCTGGGCGATGGCGCTGACCTGGGTCTCGACCCCTTCTGCAAGCCTGGCAATGTTTTCCAGGTGCTGGCCGGTGTGCTCCACCTGCTGCACACCGCTGTCCAGGTCAGCGGCCAATTGACGGATCTGCTCCACCACCTGGGTCGTGCGCTGCTGGATGTCGGCCACCATCACCCCGACTTCGCCGGTCGCCGCGGCGGTGCGCCCGGCCAGGCCGCGGACCTCATCGGCCACCACCGCGAACCCACGGCCATGCTCACCGGCGCGAGCCGCCTCGATGGCTGCGTTCAGCGCCAGCAGGTTGGTCTGGCTGGCAATCGATTGGATCACCAGGCTGACTCGCTGGATTTCATCGCTGCGTACACTCAAGGCTTCGATCAACTCACGGCTGTCATTCGCGCGCTGGCTGAGCTGATGCATGCGGCTGATCGACTCTACCAGTTCGCTACGCCCGGCCACGCTGCTGCGATGGGCCTCGCTGGCAGCGCTCAAGGCCTGCTGGCTGAGTTGCGAAGTGGCCTGTTCGGTGGCGATCATCGATTCGGCATTGCTGACGATCTGCGCCGCCGCATCGAGTTGGGATTGGACCTTGCCGGCCAGTTGCTTGACCGAATAGGCAACGCCGGCCGCCGACAGCGCGTTATGGCTGGTGGTGTAGGACAGATCGCGGGTCAGCTCGGCCAATGGGTCGGTCGTGGATGCGGGGGCCACGGCCACGCGCGAACGCAGGCGCGGCAACCAGACGATGAGCATGACCAGCGGCAGGCCCAGGTACAGCGACCAGCCACCCAGGGCCATGCCGCACAGCAGCAAGGCCAGGGAGAGGCTCTGCAAGGTCGGCGTCAGCCAGCGCGCCGCGCTTTTTGTCACAGGTTCCGAGGCCGGCACCGCACCCGCCAGCGTTCCGTCTGTCGCCATGTTCGTCACCCACACTCTCGTTGTTATGACCTCATTAAACGCCACTACCGAGCCATTATCCATGGTCCATTAGTCGTGTTCTTGCAGTAGGTCAACGGAAGTAGACGAACAGGCACGGGCGAAAGCAAAAGATCGCGGCCTTCGTCAAAAGGTCGCGATCTTTTTTCGGAAAACGCGAATCAGGCCTGACGCTGGTGCTTGTCGATCTGTTCGTGACGTTCCTGGGCTTCGATGCAGTACTTGGTGGTCGGGCTGATCAGCAGGCGCTTGAGGCCGATCGGCTCGCCGCTGTCGTCGCACCAGCCGAAGCTGTCGTCGTTGATACGGTCCAGGGCCTGCTCCAGTTGAGGCAGCATGCGCTGGTCGCGATCGATGGCGTTGACCAGCCAGGTACGCTCTTCTTCTACGGAAGCAGCGTCCGCCGGGTCGGCCGGAGTGTCCAGGCTTTCAATGGCGATTCGGTTCTGTTCGATGCGCTCGTGGGTTTCGACCTTCATGTTCTGCAACAGCTTGGTGAAGAAAGCCAGCTGCTCGGCATTCATGTAGTCATCCGCCGGCATGGCCAGCAACTTTTCCTTTGTCATTGATTTCTCTATAAAAAAACGTGCATTAAGGCGAATTATGGAGCGTCCCGCAGCGCAGCTGCCACGCTCATCGGGAAAGGCGCCGTCTATTCCAAGCGCCACCCGGCACTCAATTTACGAGGGGCGGCAGTCTAAGGCCGAGTCGAGGCCTCAGCAACTGAAAACATAGGGAAAATGTCCGACAACCCCCTCAAATGTTCTCTGACAGGCTTTTGGCAGTCATCGGAGTGCGTTTATAACAAGAAATTCGCTGCAATAGCTGTATTAAGAAGACAAATGGCAACGCCACGCGGGTCAGGCGTGGCGCTTTGTCGCAACACCAGGGGATCAGCGCTTGAGTTTACGCTTGTTGCGGTACTGGTCGATGACCACCGCCACCACGATGATCAAGCCCTTGATGATGTCCTGGATATAGGCATCGACGCCGACGAAGGTAAAGCCGCTGGCCATCACCCCGAGAATCAGTGCCCCGATCACGGTCCCGGTGATGCGCCCCACCCCGCCTGCCAGGCTGGTGCCGCCGATCACAGCCGCCGCAATCGCATCCAGCTCGTAGGACATGCCCATGCCCGCCTGCCCGGTCGCCGCTCGCGCCGAAGCCACCACGCCGGCCAGGCCCGCCAGCAGCCCGGCAATGCTGTAGACGATCACCAGATGGCGCTTGACGTTGATGCCCGAGGTCCGCGCCGCCTGCATGTTGCCGCCAATGGCGTAGGTGTACTTGCCATACTTGGTGTAGCGCAGGGCGATGTGGAAGATCACCGCCACCACCAGGAAGATGATCACCGGCATGGCGCCATGGCCGATGGCGGTGTAGGAATCGGACAACATGCTCACCGGCTGGCCTTCGGTGTAGTAGCGCGCCAGGCCACGGGCCGAGACCATCATGCCGAGGGTGGCAATGAATGGCGGGATGCCGGTAATGGCAATGATGCTGCCGTTGATCGCCCCGGCCAGCAGCCCCACCCCGAGCCCCGCCACCACCGGTATCCACACCGGCAAATCCGTCAGCGAGGGAAACACCGCCCGGGCGAAGTCCGACGTCTGGGCCAGGCTGGCGGCGATCATGGCCGACAGTGCCAGCACCGAGCCGGACGACAAGTCGATACCGGTGGTGATGATCACCTGGGTCACGCCAATGGCCAGCAGGCCGATGATCGATACTTGCAGGATCATCAACACCAGGCGCTGGGAGTTCATCAGGAAACTCTGGTCACGCATGATCCAGCCGAACATTTCGAACACCAGGCCGATGCCGATCAGCACCAGGAAGATGCTCAATTCCGTCGGCAGGCGCCGCCGGGACCTGGTCGATGCGGCCGCGGGTTTGTTTTCCAGTATTGCGTTCATAGCCACTTACCTTTTTTATCTGGACTGACGAGCATCAGGACAGGCCCGAAGCCAGTTGCATCACTCGTTCCTGGGTCGCTTCGCTGCGGTCGAGGGTGCCCATCAGGTCACCTTCGTGCATCACCATCACCCGGTCGCTCATGCCCAACACTTCCGGCAGTTCCGAGGAAATCATGATCACCGCCATGCCTTCGCTGGCGAGGTAGGAAATCAGCCGATAGATTTCGGCCTTGGCGCCCACATCGATGCCGCGGGTCGGCTCGTCGAGAATCAGGATGCGCGGGTTGGTCATCAGCCAGCGCGCCAGCAGCGCCTTCTGCTGGTTGCCGCCGGACAAGGTGTCGATGCACTGTTCCAGCGACGGGGTCTTGACCCGCAGCTTCTTGCACATGTCCTCACACAAGGTGCGCAGGGCTTTCTGCTGGATGAAACCGTTGCCGACGTAATGGGGCAGCACCGCCATCTCCATGTTCTCCAGCACCGACAGGCACGGGAACAGGCCGCTGAGCTTGCGGTCCTCGGTCAACAGCGCGAAGCCCTTCTCGATGGCCATGTGGGGGTCGCTGATGCGCACGGGTTGGCCGTCCAGCCGGATCTCGCCGCCAGTGCTCGGGGTCACGCCGAAAATCGCCTCGGCCACGTTGGTCCGGCCCGAGCCCATCAACCCGGCGATGCCCAGGATCTCCCCCGCGTGCAGGTCGAAGGACACACCTTTGAAAATGCCGTCCAGACTCAAGTCGCGCACCGACAGCACCAACTCACCGATGGGTTGCTCCCGCACCGGGAACAACTGGCTCAGTTCGCGCCCGACCATCATCGAAATCAGGCTATCGCCATCCATGCTGTCGGCCCGTTGCAGGCCGATGTAGGCGCCGTCGCGAAACACCGCCACTTCATCGGCGATGGCGAACACTTCGTTCATCTTGTGGGTGATGTAGATGATGCCCTTCCCCTGGGACTTGAGGTCGGCAATGATCGAGAACAGGTGGGCGACTTCGGTCTCGGTGATGGCCGAGGTCGGCTCGTCCATGATCAGGATGTCGGAGTCATACGAGACGGCCTTGGCAATCTCCACCATCTGCCGCTCGGCGATGCTCAGGTTGCCCACCTGCTCCTCGGGATCGAGCTTGATGCGCAGGCGTTCCAGCAGCCGGGCGGTGCAACGGTGCATCTCGCCATGGTCGACCATGTGCAGGCCGTTGAGCTGCTCGCGGCCGATCCAGATGTTTTCGGCGATGCTCATGTGGGGCATCAGGTTCAATTCCTGATGGATCATCGCAATGCCGGCCTGCAACGCCGCGAGCGGCGTGTCGAACGTCACCGGCTTGCCGCGTAGGCGCAGTTCACCGGCGTCGGGCTGGTAGATGCCGGCGATGATCTTCATCAAGGTGGATTTGCCCGCACCGTTCTCGCCCATCAGGGCCAGCACGGAACCGGGGCGTACCCGCAATTGGACATCGGACAGGGCCACCACACCGGGAAAGCCCTTGCTGACATTGACGACTTCCAGCAGGTACGGCTCATCAAGTGATACATCCGGCCGGAAAGTCATGGCCGGGGCGCTCGAAGCAGTCGCTGAAGCGAACATGATCAGGTACTCCCTCGGCAAGGTCGGCGTTGCGACCTTGCCTGCTTATTATTGTGGTGGGGCCGGGTTGAACGTCACTTGAACTGATCGACGTTTTCCGGTGTGATCAGGCGGTACGGCACCCAGACGGCCTGCTCGACCGGCTGCTTCTTGACCATTTTCACCGCCGTGTCGATCGAGCCATCGGCCTGGCCCTTGGCGTCCTGGAACACCGAGACCGCCATTTCGCCTTTCTTGATGGCGTTCAAACCGTCCGGCGTGCCATCGACCCCGGCGATCAATACCGTACCCGGCTTAGTGCCCGCTTGCTTGAGTGCCATCGCGGCGCCAATGGCCATCTCGTCGTTGTTGGCCACCACCGCCTGGAACTCGGTGCCCTGGGTCAGCCAGTCGCCGACCACATTCATACTCTTGTCCCTCAACCAAGTGGCAGTCTGCCGTTCCTTGAGCTTGATATTCGGGTAATTCTTCAACACGTCCTCAACGCCCTTGGTGCGGTTGGTGGTGGAGTTGTTGGCCAGGTCACCCAAGAGGATCACGATGTCGCCCTTGCCGCCCATCTTGTCGGCCAGGTATTGCATCTGCATGCGACCGGCTTCCAGGTCGTCGGAGGCAACGGTGACCACGCCTGCCGGCAGTTTCAGGTCGTCGGGGCGGCGATTGACGTAGACCAGCGGGATGCCGGCGGCCACGGCGGCCTTGGTGATGCGCTGGGTCGCGGCGGTGTCCACCGGGTTGACGATGATTGCGTCGACCTTCTGGCTGATGAAGCTTTCCACCTGGCTCAGCTGCTTGACCACGTCGCTGCGGGCATCTTCGAACTGCAGGGTCACGCCGTCCGGCAGGGACTTGGCTTTCTTGTCCATGGATTCGCGCAGGTAGGTCAACCAGGTGTCATCGAACTGGGACATGCTGACGCCGATCTTCAGGTCCGCCAGGGCAGCGCCGCTGGTGAGCATCAACGACAGGGCCAGCGAGGCGATACGGGTCTTGGTCTTCATGAACGGTCTTTCTCCACTTTTTTGTTGGTTTTATGGATAAGGCGTAGCGGATCAGGAACGGGGCAAACGCACGATGGGCGCGCCGGGCATGCAACAGACCACGGCGCCGTTGCGCTGGATACACAGGGATTCGAACAGGGGAAAGACTGCGGACAGGCGCAGCAGACGTGGCAGGTGAAACGCAGAGCGGCTGAAGGTTTTCATCGACGGTACCTAGCTGTGTTTCTTGTTTTTGTTTCGTCTGTCATCCGTTCAAGGCTGGCTTGGCGGAAGATAAACAGGGTTGTCGGTAACCTGGAATCGACTTTATTGGAAAATATTTTCCATATCAACTTATTTTAGAATTTTATTCGTTTTTTATTCCATGACCCACCGGCGTGGACAACCGCACCACTTCGCCCTGCCCGGCACTCTGCCTGGCGGCGTCGAGAATGCGGGTGGTCGCCAGCGCATCGCGGGCCTCCACCGGCAGCGGGCCAGTGCCCTGCAACGCGGTTTGCAGGTGTTGGTAGAACGCCAGCCAGCAGCCACGCTCCGAGGTCACCCGCTCGCGCTCGGTGCCGTGTTCGAACCAGCCCCAGCGCCGATGTTCTTCAGCCCCCCAGCGCTCGCCCTCGGTCGCCGGGCTCAACCCGGCCAATGCCTGAGCCTCCTGCCCGTCCAAGCCCTCGACGGTGTAACAGCCCTGGGTGCCGTTGACCCGAAAGCGCGGGCGCGGTGCGTTTTGCACGCAATTGCCGCTCAAGTGGGAGATTACGCCGCTGGCATGGGTCAAGGACATGAAGAAGCCGTTGTCGAACACCTGGTCCGCCTGCCGGTAGTCCAGCTCGGCGTAGACCCGCACCACTGGCCCGAACAGTTGCAGCGCCTGGTCCGCCAAGTGGCTGCCCAAATCCCGCAGAAACCCACCACCGCTGCCTTTGCCTACCGAGGTTGGCGAATAACGTTCGACACTCGACTCAAAACGAATGACTTGCCCCAGAGCCCCGGAGGCCAACAGTTTGCGCAGGGTCAGGAAATCCGAATCCCAGCGGCGGTTCTGGTACACGCTCAAAGGCACGTTGCGACGCTCGGCGGCCAACACCATCGCCTCGGCCTGCGCGGCGTCAGGGGCGAACGGTTTGTCGCTGACCACCGCCACGCCGAGTTCGATGGCCTGCATCACAATGGCCGGGCGACCGTCCAAAGGCGTGGACACCACCACCGCATCGACACCGGCCGCCACCAATTGTTCGAGGGTGTCAAAGGCCTGGGCCTGCGGGTGATCGCTGGCCAATTGTTGGCGGCGCTCGGCGGACCGGGTCACCACGCCGACGAACGTAGCCCCCGGCAGACTGCTGATCAGCGGCGCATGAAAGAACCGCCCGCCCTTGCCGTAGCCGACTAGCCCGATTCGCATGAAAGCTCCTTGTTAATCACTGAATGAATGCAATCCCTGTGGGAGCTGAGCTTGCTCGCGAAGACGGCGATACATTCAACATTGATGTCGACTGACACTACGCCATCGCGAGCAAGCTCAGCTCCCACAATTTGACCGAGTACCTTTGAGGGAACGCAGTCGACTGTGGGAGCGAGCTTGCTCGCGATGACGGCGGATCAGCCTGCATCATGTCGACTGACCCACCGCTATAGCGAGCAAGCTCGCCCCCACCATTTGACTGCATACCCAAAGGGGATTGGGGTTAGCCGTAGAAACGCGGGCGCTCGGGCAGGTCGATCTTGACGATCTGCCCACTCTGCTGCGCCTGGATACAGGCATCCGCCGCCACCGCCGCGGCAAACCCATCCCAGGCCGAGGGCCCGCCCACTTGCCCGGCGCGCACGCCGTCGATGAAGGCCTGCAGTTCGACGTCATAAGCGGCGATGAAACGGTCCTTCCAATCCATCAGGATCGCATTGGACAGCTTGGCGCCGCTGCGCAGTTGTACCTGGGACGGTTCCGGCAGCTTGGCGATGCCGGTCTCCCCCACCACTTCGCACTGGATGTCATAGCCGTACTGGCAATTGACGAACACCTCGACGTCGATGCGTGTGCCCCGGACGGTTTCCAACAGGACGATCTGCGGGTCCCGCAAGTGAGCCAGGGCCTTGCTGGTCTTGCGTGGGAACACGACCTGCACCGACACGTAGTCATCGGCCAGCAACCAGCGCAACACGTCCAGCTCGTGGATCAAGGTGTCGGTGATCGCCATGTCGGTCTTGTAGTTCTCGCCCACGCGCGGGTTACGGTGGGCGCAGTGCAGCATCAGCGGCTCACCGATCTGGCCGCTGTCGATCACCGCCTTGAGCGCCCGATAGCCTTCATCGTAGGGCCGCATGAAACCGACCTGCACCAGGCGCTTGCCATGGGCCACTTCGGCGTCGACGATCGTGCGGCAACCTTCGGCCGTGACCGCCAGGGGCTTTTCGCAGAACACCGGTTTGCCCGCCGCAATCGCCGCCAGCACGAATTCTTCATGACTCGGGCCCCAGGAGGTAACGAGGATCGCCTCCACGTCCGGCGCCTTGATCAACGCATGACCGTCGGGGTAGACCTCGGCGGTCAGCTTGAGATCGGCCACGACCTTGGCCGCCTGTTGCAGGTTGATGTCGGTCACCGCCACCACCTGGCTATTGAGCAAGGTCTGGCTGCAACGACGGATATGGTCCTGGCCGATGGCCCCGGTGCCAATGACGCCCAGCTTCAAAGACATGTGGAACTCCTTTCGTAGGGTTGGGGCAATCAGTATTGACGGGCCTTGGCCAGTCGTTCATTGAGGGTCTTGGCGACGGCATCGGTGCGGGCGCTGGTGGAGACTTGCGCCACGCCCACCCGCCACCACGACAGGTAGCTGTGAATCATGGTCTTGGGCAGGACCTTGATGTCGATCAAAGTGGAGACCGTCTGGCGCCGCGCATCCGCCAGGGCCGCGCGCAGTTCCTCCAAGGTCGTCGCCTTGTAGGTCTTGCAGCCGTAGGCCGCAGCACTCATGGCGAAGTCCACCGGCACGAAGGCGCCGTCGAGCTTGCCGGTGTCCGGGTTGCGGAAACGGAACTCGGTGCCGAAGCTGTCCATGCCATTTCCCATCTGCAAATTGTTGATGCAGCCGAAGGCCATGTTGTCCAGCAGCACCACGTTGATCTTGCGTCGCTCCTGGATCGAGGTCGCCAGTTCCGAGTGCAGCATCATGTAGGAACCATCGCCCACCAGGGCGTACACCTCTTTATCGGGCTCGGCGAGTTTCACACCCAAGGCCGCGTTCACCTCATAACCCATGCACGAATAGCCGTACTCGACGTGATAGGTGTTCACGCCCTTGCTGCGCCAGGCGCGCTGCAAGTCGCCGGGCAAGCTGCCGGCGGCGGCGACGATAATCGCATCGTCGGCCAGGGTTTCGTTGAGGGTGCCCAGCACGCGGCTCTGGGTCAGGCAGGAACCGGTGAGTTCGATAAATTCGCGAAACACCGCCGGGTCCATGTGGTCGTCGATTTCCGGGAGGAACGCCTCGGCTTGATAATCGGCCTGGTAGATCCGATCGACCTCGGCGCCCAACTGGGCCTTGGCGTCGGCGATCTGCCCGCCCCATTCAGCGCGATAGTCGCCCAGCGCTGCGGACAGTGACTCCAGGCCCGAGCGGGCGTCGGCCAGCAGCTGCACGCCGTCGAGCTTCAAGGCGTCGCAGGGGCTGACGTTGAGATTGAGGAACTGCACGTCCGGGTGCTGGAACAACCATTTGGAGCCGGTGGTGAAGTCGCTGTAGCGCGTCCCGACGCCAATGACCAGGTCGGCGTCCTTGGCCAGCAGGTTCGCCGCCAGGCAGCCGGTCTCGCCGACGCCACCGACGTTCAACGGATGGCTCGACACCACGGCGCTCTTGCCAGCCTGGGTTTCGGCGAAGGGAATGTCGAAACGCTCGGCGAAGGCCTGCAACGCCGCATTGGCCCCGGAATACCGCACGCCGCCGCCACAGATGATCAACGGTCGGTGCTTGCCTTTGAGCAGCGCCAGGGCGTCGCCGAGCATTGCCTCGGTGGCCGGGCGACGGTCGATGCGGTGCACGCGTTTTTGCAGGAAATAATCCGGGTAATCGTAGGCTTCGGCCTGTACGTCCTGGGGCAGCGCCAGGGTCACCGCGCCGGTTTCGGCCGGGTCGGTGAGCACGCGCATGGCCTGGATCGCCGCAGTCATCAACTGCTCGGGGCGGTTGATGCGGTCCCAGTATTTGCTCACGGCCTTGAAGGCGTCGTTGGTGCTGATGCTCAGGTCGTGAAACTGTTCGATCTGCTGCAGCACCGGGTCCGGCTGGCGACTGGCGTAGACATCGCCGGGCAATAGCAGCAACGGAATGCGATTGGCCGTGGCGGTGGCCGCGGCGGTCAGCATGTTCGCCGCACCAGGGCCCACCGACGCGCTGCAGGCGTAGATCTTGCGCCGCAGGTGCTGCTTGGCGAACCCGATGGCGGCATGGGCCATGCCCTGCTCGTTGCGGCCCTGATGGACCACCAGGTCGCCGCTGTCCTGCTCCAGCGCCTGGCCCAGGCCCAGCACGTTGCCGTGGCCGAAAACGGTAAAGACCCCGGCGACGAATTTGCTCTGGACGCCATCGACCTCGACGTACTGGTTATCGAGGAATTTCACCAGGGCCTGGGCCATGGTCAGTCGTGTTGTGGTCATGCTTGCACCTTTTCAAACGCAACTCGGTCAAGTGTGGGAGCGAGCTTGCTCGCGATAGCGGTGTGTCAGGCGACGCATGTATTGATTGGAGCGCCGTCATCGCGAGCAAGCTCGCTCCCACAAGGGGTTCTCCATCGTTCAGGAAGTCGGGTCAGGCCTGTGAGCTTTGCAGGTGATTCATGCTCGCCCCCAACGCCTGGCGGATATCAGCCAGTTCATGGACGCTCTCGGCAAACGGTTCGAAGGACAGGTAGCCCTCGTAGCCACCGGCCCGCAGCGCCTCGATCTGCCCGGCATTACCCAGAATGTCGGCCGCGCCCACCAGCACCCGGTGGCCGTCGCGAATGGTCGCCAAGGGCGCCTGGGCATCTTCGACGCCGGAGATGTGCACCAGCCCGGTCAGTTCGGGAAAGAACGCCTGCTCCCCCGCCAGATGATGGTGAAAAGTGTCGTGCACCAGGCGGAACACATCCAGCCCGCCGATGGCCTGGATCGCGTCCACGGCGGTACGCTTGCGGCGCAACGAGCACTCTTCGAAACCCAGGGGTTCGATGAAGCCGTAGATGCCGAAGGCGCGCAGGATCGGCGCCAGTTCGCTGAGGGCGGTACGCAACCCCGCCGCCCGTTCAGCCTCGCTGCGCGGGTCGGCCCGGTCGTTGAGCGGACACATCACCAGCCCTTCGGCACCGCATTCGCGGGCGTAGTCGGCCAGCCTCACCGCTTGGGCACGGCGTTCCTCGTTCCACACATCGAAGGGGTAAAGGGCATTGATCGATAGCACCTTGATGCCCCTTTCCTCACACAACTCACGCACACGGCCGGGCGCCATGCCGTCCTCGATCTCGACGCCCTTGAGATCGTTGCGGATCTCGATGGCGTCGGTTCTCAACGCCAGCGCCAGGTCGATGAATTCGGGCAGCGACAGACGCGGGGCAACCATTCGATTCAAGGCAAAACGCAGGGGTTTGTTCATTGTTGTTCTCCCTCCGGCACTGTAAAAACGGGTTATTGGGCAGTCGGCATGCTGAATTCAGGACCCTTGGCGATGCTGTCGGGCCAGCGCTGCATCACGCTTTTGTAGCGGCTGTAGAAGCGCAGGCCTTCTTCGCCGTAGGCGTGGTGATCGCCGAACAGCGAACGCTTCCAGCCGCCAAAGGAATGCCAGGCCATGGGCACCGGGATCGGCACGTTGATGCCCACCATGCCGACCTTGATGCTGCGGGCGAACGCCCGGGCGATGCCGCCGTCACGGGTGAAGCACGACACGCCGTTGCCGAACTCATGGGCATTGATCAGCGCCACCGCCGTGGCGAAGTCCGGCACACGGACAATCCCCAGCACCGGCCCGAAAATCTCTTGCTGGTAGATGCTCATCTCGGTGGTGACCTGGTCGAACAGCGTCGCGCCGACAAAGAACCCCTGCTCGGCCCCAGGCACCGTGAAACCACGGCCATCGACGATCAGGCGCGCGCCCTCGGCCACGCCGGCGTCGATGAAACCTTCCACCTTGGCCTTGTGCTCGGCGGTGACCAGCGGTCCCATGTCGGTGCCGGGCTGCTGGCCGTTGCCGATCTTCAGTTGATCAATGCGAGGCAACAGTCTGGCAATCAATTCATCCCCCACATCCCCCACCGCCACGGCGATGGAAATCGCCATGCAGCGTTCGCCGGCCGAGCCGTAGGCCGCACCGATCAACGCATCCGCCGCCTGGTCGAGGTCGGCATCGGGCATGACGATCATGTGGTTCTTCGCCCCGCCCAGGGCCTGGACGCGCTTGCCGTGCGCCGTGCCCTGCTGGTGGATGTACTCAGCGATCGGTGTGGAGCCGACAAAGGAAATCGCTTCGATGTCCGGGTGCTGCAACAACGCATCCACCGCCACCTTGTCGCCTTGGACGACGTTGAACACGCCATCCGGCAGGCCGGCTTCCGTCAGCAAGCGGGCCATCAGCAAACTGGCGGACGGGTCGCGCTCCGAAGGCTTGAGGATGAAGCAGTTGCCGGCGACCAGCGCCAGGGGAATCATCCACAAGGGCACCATCACCGGGAAGTTGAACGGCGTGACCCCGGCGCAAACACCCAGGGGCTGGCGCAGGTTCCAGTTGTCGATGCCACCGCCGATGTTGTCGCTGAAATCGGTCTTGAGCAGGTTCGGCGCACCGCAGGCGTACTCGACGATCTCGATGCCCCGGGTGACTTCACCGTGGGCGTCGGACAGCACCTTGCCGTGTTCACGGCTGATGATCTGCGTCAGTTCGTCGTGATGCCGATCGAGCAATTCCCTGAACTTGAACATCACTCGCGAACGGCGCAGGGACGACTGCTCGGACCAGGCCGGGAACGCCGCCAGCGCCGAAGCCACCGCCGCGTCGACGGTACTCGGTTCGGCCAGGGCCACCCGGGCCTGCACCGCGCCGGTGGCCGGGTTGAAGACATTGCTCAGGCGCGCGCTGTCGCTGGCCTGCACTCGACCGTCGATGTAATGGCCTACTACCGGGGCGTTACTCATTGTTCTTGTTCTCCGTGGAAAGTGTGGCATTCAGAGGTCGAGCAGCCAACTGTGCTGCGGGTCGTTATGGAACTGCCAGACCCGCTTCGGGCCGGCCATGACGTTGAGGTAATACGACTCGTACCCGTAGGGCACGCTGACCGGGTGATAACCCTTGGGCACCACCACCAGGTCACTGTTTTCCACCGCCATGGCCTGGTCGATGCTGCGGTCGTCGGTGTAGACCCGCTGGAACACGAAGCCTTGGGACGGGTTGACCTGATGGTAATAGGTCTCTTCGAGGAAGCTCTGGTGTGGCAGGTCGTCGGTGTCGTGCTTGTGCGGCGGGTAACTCGAGGAGTGCCCCGACGGCGTGCGCACTTCCACCACCAGCAGTGAGTGGGCCGGTTCGCTGTCCGGCAGAATGTCGCAGACATAACGGGTGTTGGCGCCCTTGCCGCGCACGCTGCGCTTCATGCTCTCCGGGCGGATCAACCGCGGGCCGTATTCGCTACGCGCCGAACCCGGCGCGGCACACACGGCGATCTGTACATCGCTGAGGGCGGTGACCTGGGCCTGGCTGCCGGGCGGCAGGTACGCGGCATAGGGCGACTTGTCCTCGAACACCGACAGGCGATCGCCAAGGTTGTCCCAATCGAAGGCCCCCTGCCCCGGCGCTTCGCCCTTGAGGCTGATGCGACCGCTGAGCAGCACGAGGCACAGTTCCTGGTCCCCGGCGGCCACCGGCAGGGTTTCACCCAGGCTCAGGCGGTAGGCGGCGAACCCGACGTATTCCAGCTCGCCCGCTGGCAACTGGACCATGGTTCGGCCGCTGGAATGGCTCTTGATCAACAGGCTCATGACGCACTCCTTTCTTGCAGCAAGGCGCGCAGAGTGTCGTAGCCTTTCTTGGCGTAGGCATAACTCGGCGCTACGGCGGGATCCTGCTCGGCTTCCACCACCAACCAGCCCTGGTAGTCGGCGGCCAGCAGCACATCGAGCAACGCGGCGAAGTCGATATCGCCATCCCCCGGCACGGTGAAGGTGCCGTTGATGATGCAGTCGGGGAAGCTCCAGAGGTTATTGCGCGCCAGTTGCACCACCGGTTTGCGCACGTCCTTGAAGTGCACATGGCAGACCCGTTCGATGTGCTTGCGCAAGACATGCAGCGGTTCGCCCCCGCCCATGTAACAGTGACCCGAATCGAACAACAGGCCGACTTCGCTGCCGGTCAGGGCCATCAATTTGTCGATGTCCGCGGGCGACTCGACATAGGCGCCCATATGGTGGTGATAGGCCAGGCGCACGCCTTGGGACAAGGTGAAGCGCGCCAGTTCGGTGAGTTTTTCGGCGTAGGCTTGCCAGGCTTCGTCGGTGTGAAAACGCGGCCGCTCGACCAATGGAATGCGTTGGCCTTGAATGGAGTCGGCGACCTCGCCGTACACCAGCACGTTGGCGCCGTTCTGGGCCAACAGCTCGACGTGGCTGGCGATCGCATCGATCTCCTGCGCCGCCGAGCGCCGGGCCAGGCGGCTGGAATACCAGCCGGAGACCAGCGCCAGGTCGTACGGTCGCAGCACATCGCCGACGCCCTTGGCGTCCTTGGGGAACTTGCCGTTGAGCTCGAAGCCTTCGTAGCCGATGGCTTTGCCTTCACTCAGCGCCGTACTCAACGGCGTCTCGCCGCCCAACGATGGCAAGTCGTCGTTGCTCCAGGAAATCGGGTTGATGCCAATTCGAATAGCGGGCATGGCTGCACCTTTTATTGTTTTTTCATAACCATTGAAGACGGCAATGAACCCTGTGGGAGCGAGCTTGCTCGCGATAGCGGTGGGTCAGGCGACTGATTGTCAACTGTCAGTCCGCTATCGCGAGCAAGCTCGCTCCCACAGGTTCAGTATTCACAATGTCTGACTTCGCGCAGCACGCCAGGCCTCGATCAACTCCACAAACCTGCCCTGCACCTGTTGGATCAGCGTTTCATCATCGATTTCCCCGGCCAGCCAGGCCCGGCTCGGTTCCTGGAAGATCGTGCGGCCCACGGCGAAACCGCGGCAGGTGCTGCTCTGGCTAGCCTGGCGAAACCCTTCGGCCAACGCGGCGGCCGGGGCGTTGAGGCCCAGCAGGACCACGCCACGGCAATACGGGTCGCGCTGTTGGATCAGCTCATCGAGCTGCTGCCATTCATCCGCGCCCTGGGCTTCGATCTTCCACCACGCCGGAAAGATGCCCAGGTTGTAGAGGCGCTTGAGGGCACGATAGAGCACGTCCGGGTGCGGTGACGGATGATCCTTGGGCGGAATGACTTCCAGCAGCAATTCATGGCCGCTGGCCTGGGAGGCCCTGTACAACCCCATCAATTGCGCCTCTTGCTCCAGGCGTAGCAGCGGTTCGTCGTCCGGGTGAAATTGCACCAGGCACTTGATGATCTGCTCCTGTGGCCAGGCGATCAGGTTGCTGCCAATGGAGCGCCCGTGCTCGAAGGCCAGTGGCCGCGAACCCTGCACTTCCACCGGCCGTGCCACCCACCAGCCGCGGCCGGTGGCAGCGTTCAGCGAATCCTGGCCGAAGCGCTGGTCGGCCAGCAGACCGACGTCAGCCTCGATGCCCTGGTGCCGCAGGTCGGCTTCGACCCGCGCCACCGCCTGAATGAACAGTTGCTTGAGTTCGCCGATGCTGCTCAACTCGCGGCCGCCCTTCTGGGCCAGTTCCACCAGTTGTCCGCGATGGTCGAAGGCGAAGATGAACAGCTGTTTCCAGGTCTTGCGGGGTACGCTGACCTGATGCAGGCGTTGCAGCACGACATCCTGGTCCGGCCGGGTGATGGGCACCGGGCTGTCGAACAAATAGTCGAGTTCAGCCCGGGTCGGCATCGCCGGGGCACAGGCATGGCGCGACACCACCAGCCCACCGCAGGCATTGGCCAACTGGCAGCAGCGTTCATCGCTGGCGTCCTCCAGCCAGCCGGCGAGAAATCCGGACATGAACGCATCGCCAGCGCCCAGTACATTCAAGACTTCGACCCGCACGCCCGGGTAAATGGCGCCGTCTTCGAGCCGGGCCGGAATGGCACCATGGATCACCGTGCAACCCTGGGGGCCGAGCTTGACCACCAGGGTCGCCGCCGTCAGCGAGCGCACAGTACGCAACGCAGTCAGCAGGTCTTCACTGCCGCCGGCGATGAGAAATTCTTCTTCGGTGCCGACGATCAGATCGAAACGCGGCAGGATGCTCTGCACGTGCTGGCTGACTTTCTGGTCGGCCACAAACCGCGTTTCGCCATCGGCCTTGCCCGCCAGGCCCCAAAGCACTGGCCGGTAATCGATGTCGAGGACCCGCTTGACCTGATGTTTTTGCGCATGGTCCAGCGCCTGGATACTGGCCTTGTAGACGCCGTCGGTGGAGAAATGCGTGCCAGTGATCAGCAAAGCCTTGCTGGAAGCAATGAAGGTTTCGTCGATGTCTTCGGCGCGCAGCGCCATGTCGGCGCAATTCTCCCGGTAGAACACCAGGGGAAAGGTTTCCCGGTCCTTGATCCCCAGCAAGACCATGGCCGTCAGGCGTTCGGGATCGACCTTGATGCCACTGACATCGCAGCCTTCGCGGGCCAGAGACTCCACCAGGAACCGGCCCATGTGGTCATCGCCTACCCGGCTCAACATCGCCGACCTGAGGCCCAGGCGCGCCGTGCCGAAGGCGATGTTGGCCGACGAACCGCCAAGGTACTTGGCGAAGCTCGAAACATCTTCCAGGCGCGCACCGACTTGCTGCGCGTAGAGGTCGACGCCCAGGCGTCCCAGGCAGATCACATCCAATTGACGCCCACTGGCAAAACGAGTCTGGCCCATGCTGGCTCCTGTTATTTTTATCAGCCTGCGCTTGTCGCCGACACCGGCGCCAACGCTGTTGGTGAATGCAGACTAAAACGAGCAGCGCGCAATAATCAATAATTATTCTATAAATTTTTTATGTGGAATATTTTTTCCAATACGCTATGACCACAGCGAACCAGACGCAGTGCATCGTTTCAGCACCTGCTGCAACATTTGTCCGCCCATGATTTTCCCTGCGCCTACGCTGTAGACTGCGACCAGCCAACCTATTGTCGAGGGCCGGCCTTTTCTCGGGCCGCCCTATAAGAACAAGCCAGAAGGATTTTCTATGACCCGCCCCGATGATCTGCCGGCGCCATCCGAGAGCGCGTCCGAACCCGCCCTCCCGAGCCCACCGATCAATGCCGAGCGCCTGCTGCAACTGATCACCGACGAATACGAAAGCCTGCCGCGCCAGCTCAAGCGCATCGCCAGCTACATGAGCCAGCAGAGCGACCGGATCATGGTCGACCGCATCAGTGACATCGCCCGGGAATGCGAAGTGCACCCCTCGGCCATCGTCAGGTTTTCCCAGCGCTTCGGCTTCAGCGGGTTCAGCGAAATGCAGGCGTTGTTCCGCGAGGCCTACACCCACAAGACCACGCCGGTGCAGAACTACCAACAGCGTATCCGCAGCATGATCGCCAACAAGTCGCAGAAAGCCAGCGGCGGCGACCTGGCCCGCGAGTGCGTCAACGCGACCCTGTCGGGCATCGAGCGCCTGGGGTTGGAGCTGGATGACCAGGCGTTCGAAAAGGCCGTGGACCTGGTGGTCAACGCCGACAATATCTATGTGGTGGGCGTACGCCGCTCGTTCGCGGTCGCCGATTACCTGGTCTACAACCTGCAACACACCAACAAACGCATTCACCTGGTGTCCGGCCTGGGCGGCAGCTATCGCGAGCAGATGCGCAGTGTGCGGGCCAATGACCTGGTCATCGCCATCAGCTTCACGCCCTACGGCAAGGAAACCCAGCACTGCCTGCGCATTGCCCAGCATCACCAGGCCAAGACCCTGATCATCACCGACAGCAACCTCTCGCCCCTGGCCAAGCGGGCCAACGCCGTGTTGCTGGTGAACGAAGGCAGTTCGTTCGCCTTTCGTTCGTTGAGCGCCACGTTGTGCCTGTGCCAGGCGTTGTTCATCGCCGTGGCTTACCGGCTGGAACTCAAGGTCGACGAAATCCATGAACAGGTCGGGTTCGAGGATTAACGCCCGCAGGATTTTCTGAAGGAGATGTCATGAAACTGATCGGCATGCTGGACTCGCCCTACGTGCGCCGCGTCGCCATTTCCGCCAAGTGCCTGGGGGTTGCCCTGGAACACGAGTCCGTTTCGGTGTTCAGGCATTTCGAACAATTCCAGCGCATCAACCCGGTGGTCAAGGCCCCGACCCTGGTGCTGGACGATGACGATGTGCTGATGGATTCCACGTTGATCATCGACTACCTCGAGGCCTTGGCCGCGCCGGGCAGAAGCCTGATGCCGGTCGACAGTGGCCAACGTCTGCGCGCACTGCGCCTGATCGGCCTGGCCCTGGCGGCGTGCGAGAAGTCGGTGCAGATCTACTACGAACGCAACCTGCGGCCGACAGAAATCCAACATGCCCCTTGGGTCGAACGCGTGGAAGGCCAACTGGCGGCGGCCTACGGCATGCTCGAACAGGAACTGGTGAAACAGCCCCTGGCCACCGACGGCACACTCGATCAGGCGGGCATCACCGTGGCAGTGGCCTGGAGCTTCACCAACCTGGTGGTGCCGGACCAGGTGCAGGACAAGTCATTCCCATCGATCAGCGCGTTCACCGCCTATGCCGAAGGGTTGGAGGCGTTTGTCAGCACGCCGATGGAATGACCGCAGGATTCCGATTCACCCTGGATCCCTGTGGGAGCGAGCTTGCTCGCGATAGCGGTGTACCAGTCAACAAGGATACTGACTGACCTGACGCCATCGCGAGCAAGCTCGCTCCCACAGTTTGTTCCCGGATGTCTGCGGGATATGCACTGACCGCAACTCCCACAGTTTGTTTTCGGGTGACTACGGGATATGTATTGATCACAGATCCCACACAGGATTTGCTCAGGCCAGTTCCACTTCCTTCGGCTCGACAACCCTCGGCGCCACCTCGAAGCGGTCCGCCAGGAATGGCGTGATGTCCAGCGGCAAGGGCTCGTTGTTGACCAGTTTGTCCAGCAACACGCCGGTGATGGCCGAGGTCAGGATGCCGGTGCGGAAATGGCCGCACGCGTTGAGATAGCCTTCCACCCCGCGCATCGGCCCCAGGATCGGCAGTTCATCAGGCGAACCCGGGCGCAGGCCGGCCCAGGTTCGTTTCAGGTTGATGTCGACCAACTGCGGAATGCAGCGCACCGCGCCTTGCACCAGCCCTTCGATCTCCGGATAAGTCGTGGTCACGTCGAAACCTTTGTCTTCGGTGGTGCTGCCGATGAGGATTTCACCGTTGTCTTTCTGCGCCACATAGCAGTCGCTGGTGGTCAGGCAGCCGTTGAGGATTTTCGGCATGCGCTCGGTCAGCAGGATCTGGCCCTTGACCGGCTTGACCGGAATCCGCACGCCGGTGGCCTGCTCGCTCAGGTCCGCCGCCCAGGCACCGGCCGCGTTGATCAGGGTCCGGCAGTGGAAGGTCCCCGCCTCGGCGGTTTGCACCCCGCTCACCCGTGTGCCGCTGCGCAACACCTCGGTCACGTTGGTGTTGAAGAACAGGTCGACGCCGTTCTGCCGGGCGCCTTCGGTGTAGGCGTCGGCCAGGCGGAACGGGCTGAGCTGGTGATCGCAGAGAAACTCCAGGGCGCCCAGGGCCTCATGGCTCACATTCGGCTCCGCTGCGCGCAAGGCCGCCTGGTCAAGCCAGCGCACCTGGTCCGCCAGATGAGGAATGCAGGCGACGATGTGCTCGGCGTACAAACGGTCTTCGTCGTCGTAGATCACGAACTTGAGCCCGGTCTCCTCGAACTTGAAATCCATGCCATGGCGGTCGATCAATTCGCGGTGCAACTGCGGGTACATCGCATTGGACTGCAAGGCGAACTCGAAGAACGACTGCGGCAGGATGTGCGGCGTGCTGGCATCCACCGCCACGGCGGCGCCCTGGGTCTGGCGCTTGCGGTTGGCCGACATCATGCGAAAGAAGATCACCCCGCAACCCAGGCCCACCGACTCACCGATGGCCCACAGCCCACCCGCCGAGGCGCGGGTCGCGTTGCCGGGGCGCTTGGCGTCGATCAGGGCGATCTTCAGGTGTTTGCGCTTGGACAGTTGATAGGCACACGAGGCCCCGATCACACCGCCACCGGCGATGACCACGTCGTAGTCCTTAATCATGGGAAACGGCCTCCGTGCCGGCGTTCTGGAACGCTGAAAAGGGTATCGGATCGATGGGGAAACGCGGCCGCAGCCAACCCACGTCGGCGCGCCCGGTGGCTTCGCGCAAGCGGTCGCTGCAGTAGCCGACGCACATCCGTCCCTGGCAATCGCCCATGCTCACGCGGGTGCGCATCTTCAGGCTGGCCATGTCTTGCACGCCCTGCTCCAGCGCCCGGTCGATGTCGGCGCGGGTGGCGTGCTCGCAGCGGCAGATCACCGTGTCGGCGGCTGGCAACGCGGTTTGCCCGGCACCACGCTGGGTGTAGCGATCCACGGCGGCGCGAAAGCGAATGATCCGCGCCAGTTGCGCCTGGTAGCGCTCCCGGTGGGCCAGTGCCGTGGACGGATCCAGCACGTTGCGTTGCATGAGGATCGACAACGCCGCGATGCGCCCGCTGAGCATGGCCGCTTCACCGCCACGGATCCCGCCCATGTCGCCGGCCAGGTGAATGTGCGCTTCGCTGCTTTGTTGCCAGGCATCGGACACGGCCCGCAAATAGCCGTCCTCGCTGAAACCGTGCTCCAGGCCCATCTGCTGGCTCAATTGAGTCCGCGGGATAAAACCGTAGCCGACCGCGAGGGTCTGGGCCGGCACCTGTTCGGCGCGTTTGAGGTCCGGCTCCCAGGTCGCGGAATAAGGCGCGACGGTGACGTGGCTCAACTCACCCTCGCCGTCAGCCTGCACCACGCCCCAGCCATAGCGCACAGGAATGCGATTGAGCTTGAGATAGGCCAGCATGCTCAGGCCGTCGAGGAACAACTGCGGCTTGTTCAGCAACGCCAGGCTTTCCTTGGCGATCCGGCCGAACCCACAGGCTTCGAAGACACCCGCCACCGCCACGCCCGAAGCGTGCAGCTGGCAAGCCACCAGCGGCAGCAACGGCCCCGTGCCGGCGATCACCACCGGGCTCGGTGGCCGGACCACGCCACTCTTGATCTGCAATTGCAGGCCCCCGAGCATCATCACCCCCGGCAGCGTCCAGCCAGGAAACGGCACGCTGCGTTCGTGACAACCGGCCGCCAGGACCAGATGGGAATAGGCGAGCTCGCCCAGGCGCTCGTCGGCATCCAGCAGCATCAACGCCCGGAAGCCTTCGGCACCGATGACACGGTTGCCCAATCGCACCTCGATCAACCCGGCGTGGCGCTGGTATTCTCCGTGGAGCTTTTCCAGGGATTCGCTGTAGCGCGGCCCCAGGTAATCCAGGCTGACGCCGTCGCGCAGCGGCCCGCGGTACACGACGCCGCCGAGGCGCGGCGCTTCTTCGAGCAAGGTGCAACGCACCCCGTGGGTGGCCAGCTCGATGGCCGCAGCCATGCCCGCCGGCCCACCGCCGACAATCACCGGATCGAGGCTCATGGCGCCTCCGTTTCGGTCAAGCGGTTGGCCCGGGTTTCGATCTGCATGCCAGGGCGCACCGGGGTCTGGCAGGCGCGGCGCTTGTGGCGGCCGTCGATCTTGACCAGGCAGCACTGGCATACGCCCATGCCGCAGTAGGCGCCGCTGATCTGGTCGTGGTCGTTGCGGGCGACCTGGCGTTGCCCCAGGGACTGGATGACGGTGAGGACGGTTTCCCCGTGGGCGGCGTTGACGACTTGCCCGTCCAGGCGCACCGTCATGTCGGCGCGGGTCAACGGTTGGATATCGAATGTTCGGCGTAGAACGTCTTGAGGTTGCATCATGCAGCTCTTCCTTGAAGGTTCAGTGAGGTTTCGGCTCCTTGCGGCACACATCCACCGATTCGCGTCGGTACCCGGCAACAGCGCACCGAGGCGGGGCAACAGACGCGACATGATAGTGCGAGCGAAATTCATGTTAGGGATAATTTGTGACCAAGTGTTGATCCAGGCCAGCGAATCGGCGTGCCGGTCCATGAACTTTTTTTCAGAAAGCCGACAGGTAATTTTTGGCAGAATGCTGCGCAATCGCTCCAACTTCCCCACACGGTACCGCCCATGAACCGCATCCTGACCATCGAAGACGACGCCGTGACCGCCCGTGAAATCGTGGCCGAGCTGACCCGCAACGGCCTGGACGTCGATTGGGTCGACAACGGTCGCGAAGGCCTGGAACGGGCGGTCAGCGGCGACTACGACCTGATCACGCTGGACCGCATGCTGCCAGAGCTCGACGGGCTGGTGATCGTCACCACGCTGCGCACCATGGGCGTGGCCACGCCAATCCTGATGATCAGCGCCCTTTCCGATGTGGATGAGCGCGTGCGTGGCCTGCGGGCCGGCGGCGACGATTACCTGACCAAGCCGTTCGCCACCGACGAAATGGCCGCCCGGGTCGAAGTGCTGCTGCGGCGCAACAATGGCACCCGCGAACCGGAAACCGCGCTGCGGGTGGCCGACCTGGAACTGAACCTGATCAGCCGCGAAGCCAGCCGCAACGGGCAGTTGCTGAGCCTGTTGCCCACCGAATACAAGCTGCTGGAATTCCTGATGCGCAACAGCGGGCAAATCCTCTCGCGCATGATGATTTTCGAGGAAGTCTGGGGCTATCACTTCGACCCCGGCACCAACCTGATCGACGTCCACATCGGCCGCCTGCGCAAGAAAATCGACCCACCGGGCCTGGAACCGCTGATTCGCACGGTACGGGGTTCCGGCTATGTCATTGCTGAACCCCGCTAAGGGCTGGCGCTCCTCCAGCAGCCGCCTGCTGGCGCTGTACAGTTCGCTGTTCGTGATCTGGAGCGCGATCCTGATGGGGGTGATGTATTACGAAGTGTTTGGCTACCTCGACAGCCTGGCCAAACACTCCCTGATGCAGCGCCAGCACCTGTTCGCCCGGATCCACGGCGATCAGCTGGAAGATGCGCTCATGGCCAGCCTGACGCTGGACGAGCGCGGTGTCGACGCCTACGGGCTGTTCGATCCGCAACTGCGCCATTTGAGCGGGCCGATCCTGCGGGTACCCGCCGACCTGCCCCTTGACGGCAAGATCCACATGCTCGGCGGCTGCGTCGACTCCGATGACCCGGGCGTGCCTTCCGACAGCTGCGACGCGGTGGCGACCCGGACTCAGGACGGACGCTGGCTGGTCCTGGCCCGGGACAACGGCTCGCTGTTCGCGGTGACACGGATCATCTTGCACGCGCTGTTCTGGGGCGTATCGCTGACCATCCTGCCGGGCATCGCTGGCTGGCACCTGCTACGCCGCCGACCGCTACAACGGATTCGCCAGTTGCAGGCCAGCGCCGAAGCCATCGTCGCCGGCGACCTGACCCATCGCCTGCCGCTGTCGAGCCGGCGCGATGAGCTGGACATGCTGGCGGCGATCGTCAATGCCATGCTCGAGCGCATCGAGCGCCTGATGAATGAGGTCAAAGGCGTGTGCGACAACATCGCCCATGACCTGCGCACCCCGCTGACGCGCCTGCGTGCCCAGCTTTATCGCATCCAGCAGCAAGCGCCGGACGGCTCCCCCGAGGCCTTGCAGATGGACCAGGTGATCGCCGAGACCGACACGCTGATGGCGCGGTTTCGCGGCTTGTTGCGGATTTCCGAACTGGAAGACCAGCAACGGCGCTCGGGCTTCGTACGCCTCGATCCGTTGCAGTTATTGCAGGAGTTGCATGATTTTTACCTGCCCCTGGCCGAGGAACGCGAACTGACCTTCATCCTGGAGGCGCCCGACGCCCTGCCCCTGCTCAACGGCGACCGCGCCTTGCTGTTCGAGGCCGTGTCGAACCTGCTGAGCAACTCCATCAAGTTCACCCCGCCGGGGGGCACAGTGATCCTGCGTGGGGTCGACCAGGGCGATAGCACGCGCATCGAAGTGCTCGACTCCGGCCCGGGTATCCCCGAGGCGGAGCGCAAGGCGGTGTTCCGCCGTTTCTACCGTGCAGAGGGCAGCAGCCAGCACGGCGGATTCGGCCTGGGCCTGTCGATCGTCGCAGCGATCGTCAACCTGCACGGGTTTACGTTGGAGGTGGGCAGCAGCGAACACGGCGGTGCGCGGTTGGTGCTCGATTGCCGGGGGCCATTGTTGTAGCCAAGGGTGGGAAGTGGGGGGTGATCTTTATCTGTCAGAGCTCACTGCGATGCAGCGGGGTGTTTTGCAGTTCATAGCGCAGCTCATCGATCAACTTCGCGATACTTTCTTCCGAACGGACGCTGTCGACACTCATGCCGCTCACCACCAAATCCACCTCGCCGCTTTCACGGTGATACAGACGCACGGTGAGGGTGCCGTCGCCATTGAGGCTGCATTCGCAGGCCAGCGGCGTGAAGCTTTCTTCGAGACGGGCACGCAAGGGGGCCAAATGGGTCATGCGATGCACCTCAGCCCTGAAGGGACAAATGAACGGTGGACAGCACCGACCTCCTGGTCCGAATAGATATCCTGTCGCGCTCGTATCGGGTTCGTTCACTGCACATCGTGGCATATTCCTTGAGTGTTTCGCGGGGACGCGACATCACGAACGATGTCGCACCCCCATAGCCTAAGGAACCGCCCCCCCATGCAAAACCCGAATTTGCACCAGTACGCCCGGTGCATTTGCACTGGCTATCATGGTGCCTTCATTCGCCATTCGCCGGAGAACAAACCCCGCTCTCGCGCCCAGACAATCGCCTCGCTGCGGCTGTGGACATCCAGCTTCGAATACAGGGTCGCCACGTGATTGCGCACGGTGTTGGGCGCCAGCTTCAGCCGCGCGGCGATTTCCTTGTCTGCCAGCCCCTCGCAGATCAGGCCCAGCACGTCCCGTTCCCGGGCCGTCAGCTCGGTGAATGACACGCTCGGCACCTGGGCGTTGATGCTCTTCACGTTGGCCAGTTTTTCAATCAGGGTCCGGCTGAACCAGGACGCGTCTTTCATCACCTCCTCGATGGCCGCCACCAGCTCCAGCTCCGAGCGCTTGCGTTCGGTGATGTTCATCAGCACCAACAGGTAACAGGGCTTGTCCTGGATAAGCACCGTGTCGGCGGCGACCTCACAATCGATGAGCTCACCGCCCTTCTTATGCACCTTGACGTCGATACTGGAGACCGCGGCGGCCTTTTCCAACCGGGCAAACAGCGCGGCGCCGGCGTCCGGGTCGAGAAAACCGATCTCCTCCACGGTCTTACCCAGCAACTCTTCGCTGGCGTAACCGGTGGTCTGGAGGAACGCTTCGTTGATTTCCAGCAATTGTTGTTCGGCGCTGCACACCAGGGTGGGCACGGGCGACAGGCGGAACGACTTGGCAAAACGCTCCTCGCTCTGGCGCAGCGCCGTTTCCGCCTTGCGGCGCGGCTCCATGTCCATGAAGGAAAACAGCATGCAGTCTTCGTCATGCAGGTCCAGGGGCTGACCGGCGACGACCACCTGCTTGCTGGTGCCATCGGGCAATTTCAACTCGGCCTGCATCTGCGGAATCGTCGCGCCCTGGCCCAGGCGCTCGACAGCCAGGTCGCGCTTTTCGGCGGCTTCGAGCACATCCAGTTCATACACCGAACGCCCGATCACCTGCTCGCGGCTGTAGCCGGTCATCTCCAGGAACCCCGGATTGACCTTGATGTAGCGCAGGTCGCTGAGGCGACAGATCACTGCCGGCGCCGGGTTGGCCCCAAAGGTTTTCTCGAAACGCTGCTCGGCGCTGGCCCATTCGGTGGCATCGCTGAGGATCAACACGAGCAGTTCCGGCTCGCCGTTGCGGTCGGCCAGGACCATGCTGCGGATCCGATGCACCCAGGTGCGATCCGGGTCGGCCTGGGGCGTGACTTCCACCAACACATCGCTGAACTCATCGCCACGGGCAACCCGGGCGATGGGGTAGTTGTCTTCTGTCAGCGGATGATTGTTGCGGTAACGCAAATTGAACCGCTGGGCGTATTGCCGGGCCGTGGCGCCCAGTTCACTGAGGTCCTCGACCCCGTGCATGGTCAAGGCCGCCGCGTTGGCCCAGGCAATGGTCTGGTCGACCTCGATCAACATCACCCCGTCGGACAGTCCGGCAATGATCTGCAGTAATTGACGACGGTTGGTATCGGTGGTCGGGACTTGCTGATTCATTGGGTCTCCATGTGATTCAGGCGCGCATGGAAGTTACGACCACCCCCAGTGATGACACGTTCCCTGTAGCAGCGGCGTAGGAACCGTGTAGGAGCTGTCGAGTGCAACGAGGCTGCGATCTTTCCATTACCAATTGAGTCGAGAGCGAAAGATCAAGATCAAGATCAAGATCAAGATCAAGATCAAGATCAAGATCAAGATCAAGATCAAGAGATCGCAGGCTCCGCCAGCTCCTACAGAAATCTATGCGCACTGAAATATTGCGCAATTGCTTTTTCAAGCGTCCTTCGTCGCAACGACTAATTTTTGATGATCTACCTATTTTTTTGGAGATCACGCAATGCCCACCGCAGCACATGGATGTCGTTTGCGTAAAGGTCGAGTTAGTGAGCACGACCGAATCTATCTATTGACCGCCGTTGTGTACCAGCGCCAGCCTATTTTTAGAGATTGGCAACTGGGACGGCTACTCGTCGATCAGTTGCGCAGTGCCGAAGAAGTCTCAATGGCAACCTCCCTTGCCTGGGTAGTGATGCCGGATCATGTACATTGGCTAGCACAATTGCACAGTGGCAGCCTGGCCGAGTTAATGAGCCGCATCAAATCTCGCAGCAGCCGAGCTGTCAATCTTGCTCGTTACCAGCATGGCCGACTATGGCAGCGGGGCTACCATGATCGTGCGCTACGCAAAGAGGAGGATCTGAAAGATGCTGCAAGGTACATCATCAGCAATCCGTTGCGTGCCGGATTGGTGAGGCGTATTGGTGACTATCCCCTGTGGGATGCCATTTGGGTTTGAAGAGTAAAAAGATCGCAGGCTTCGCCAGCTCCTATATAAACGTTCAGCTGCGATCTTCTACCCTTCACGCCGCCATGCGCCCCTCGGCAATCGCCTGGGAGGCCGCCAGCATCGCTCGCAGCAACACCGCGCAGCCGGCGGCGAGATCGTCGGGGGCGGCGTTTTCGATTTCGTTGTGGCTGATACCGCCTTCGCAGGGCACGAAGATCATCCCGGCCGGGCCCAGTTCGGCGAGGAAGATCGCGTCATGGCCGGCACCGCTGACGATGTCCAGGTGGGACAGGCCCAGCCCTTGGGCGGCCCCGCGCACGGCGTCGACGCAGCCTTGGTCGAAATACAGCGGTGGGAAGTCGGCGGTGGGTTTCAAATCGAAGGTCAGGCCGTGCTGCCGGCAGGTGTCTTCGATCACTTGCTTGACCTCGACGATCATCGAATCCAGGCGAGCCGGTTCGAGATGACGGAAATCCAGGGTCATGCGCACCTCGCCGGGGATCACGTTGCGCGAGCCCGGATAGGTCTGCAGGCAACCGACCGTGCCGCAGGCATGGGGCTGATGACCGAGGGCGGCGCGGTTGACGGCGCCGACGATGATCGACGCCCCCACCAGGGCGTCCTTGCGCAGGTGCATCGGGGTCGGGCCGGCGTGAGCCTCGACGCCCCGCAAAGTCAGGTCGAACCACTTCTGCCCCAGGGCGCCCATCACCACGCCGATGGTCTTGCCCTCGTCCTCGAGGATCGGCCCCTGTTCGATGTGCGCCTCGAAATACGCCCCCACCGGATGCCCACTGACCGGGCGCGGGCCGGCATAGCCGATGGCATTGAGCGCCTGGCCCACGCTGATGCCCTCGGCGTCGGTCTTGGCGAGGGTTTCTTCGAGGGTGAATTTCTCGGCGAACACCCCGGAGCCCATCATGCACGGGGCGAAGCGCGAGCCTTCTTCATTGGTCCAGACCACCACCTCCAACGGCGCTTCGGTCTCGATGTTCAGGTCATTGAGGGTGCGCAGCACCTCCAGGCCGGACAGTACGCCAAAGCAGCCGTCGAACTTGCCGCCGGTGGGTTGGGTGTCGATGTGGCTGCCGGTCATGACCGGTGGCAGGTTCGGATTGCG
Source organism: Pseudomonas sp. NFACC13-1 (assembly GCF_900104425.1). Taxonomy (NCBI): domain Bacteria; kingdom Pseudomonadati; phylum Pseudomonadota; class Gammaproteobacteria; order Pseudomonadales; family Pseudomonadaceae; genus Pseudomonas; species Pseudomonas sp. NFACC13-1. The sequence continues at coordinate 483,288 of NZ_FMXV01000002.1, forward strand.
CCCCGGGCGACGGGCGAAGATATTGCCCACCCCATCGATGCTGACGGTGCAGCCCGCCGCCTGGGTCCATTGCACGAACAGGTCGCGGGCCTGGCGGTCGAGGTCGGTCAGGGCCAGCCGGCACACACCGCCTTTGACCGTGGCACCGAGCTGGGCCAGGTCCATGAGCGACTGCCACAGGCGGTCGCGGTTGATGTGCGGGTGGGTGGATTGCAGGACGTCGATGGCTGCGTTCATGGGAATCTCCATTTTTTCAGGCATGTTTTCGGTGTACTTGAGGCCGCTATCGCGAGCAAGCTCGCTCCCACAGGGGATCTGTTGTGAACACAGACTTTGCATCCACCCAAATCCAATGTGGGAGCGAGCCTGCTCGCGATGAGGCCCTCCCTCACACCGCGGTTTTAGCGACGGACGGGCTCGTTCGCAGACTGCACAACCCGTAATAAATCACCCCACCCAGCGCCGAGCCGGTGAACCAGCCGTAGCTGTAGAACCAACTGAACGCGTCGCTGCCCAGGGACAACAAGGTCAGCACCACCGGCACGCCAAAGGCGATGAAGCCGTTCCAGTTCCACGCCGGGTAAATGTCGTCGCGGTACAACCCGGCCAGGTCCAGTTGCTGTTTCTTGATCAGGAAATAATCCACCACCATAATCCCGGCAATCGGCCCCAGCAGGCTGGAATAGCCCAGCAACCAATTGGAATAGACCGACTCCAGGCTGACCTCGGAGACGATCAGGCCGAGTTTCTTCAACAGTTCGTGGGCCATCAGCGCCAGCCCCACCAGCCCGGTGAGCATCACGGCCTTGGTGCGGCCGATCAGTTTCGGCGCCAGGTTCTGGAAGTCGTTGGTGGGCGAAACGATGTTGGCGGCGGTGTTGGTCGACAGCGTGGCGACGATGATCAGCACCATGGCCAGCGCCACCCACACCGGGCTCTGGATGTGCCCGATCAAGGTCACCGGGTCGGAGACGGTCACCCCCACCAGTTTTTCCGAGGCGGCGGTCATGACCACGCCAAGGGAGGCGAACAGGAACATGGTCAACGGCAGGCCGATGATCTGCCCCACGACTTGGTCTTTCTGGCTCTTGGCATACCGGCTGAAGTCTGGAATGTTCAACGACAGGGTGGCCCAGAAACCGACCATGGCCGTCAGCCCGGCGAGGAAATAGCCGGTCACCCCCGCGCCTTCGGGTCGCTTGGCCGGGACCGCCATCAGTTCAGTCAATGAAACGTTGGGCAATGCCCACACCAACAGACCGACGCCCACCAGCACCAGCAGCGGCGCAGACAAGGTTTCCAGCCACTTGATCGACTCGGCGCCGCGCAACACCACCCACAGGTTGATGACCCAGAACACCATGAAGCCGATCACTTCGCCGGTGCCGCCCAGGTTTTTCCAGCCGTCGAACACCGAGCCGAGAAACAGGTGGATCGCCAGCCCGCCGAACATCGTCTGGATGCCGAACCAGCCGCACGCCACCAGGGCGCGGATCAGGCACGGCACGTTGGAACCGATGACACCAAAGGACGAGCGCAACAGCACCGGAAACGGAATGCCGTACTTGGTCCCGGCGAAGGCATTCAGGGTCAGGGGGATCAGCACGATGATGTTGGCAAACAGAATCGCCAGCAGCGCCTCGCCCACCGTCAGGCCGAAATAGGCGGTGAGCACGCCGCCTAGGGTGTAGGTCGGCACGCAGATCGCCATGCCCACCCACAGTGCGGTGATGTGCCATTTGTTCCAGGTTCGCTCGTGCACCTTGGTCGGCGCGATGTCGTGGTTATAACGGGGGCTGTCGAGGACGTCGCTGCCGGCTTCAAGCTCGAACAATCCGTCGCGCTCGGTCACTGTTGATCTGGTCATGTCCGCTCCACTGTTTTCATTATTTTTGCTCATCGACGGGCGATGGCCGGAGTACTTGCACGCGTGCTACCGACCACCCCGCCAGACCCACGACGGCACTCAATAACCGTGCCGGATAATGCGCCGAGCTGACCGGATGATCGATATAACCCTTTCAACCTTTTGATGTTTAACGTTTTAACGCCACGTTATTGCCTTGTTTCACTCCCTGCTTACCGCCCTTGAGGCTAGATGACCTTCACGCCCTGTCGAGTGGGGGATTCAAAGTGGTGCACCCCGGATCGACGCGAGGTGTCTAGACCGCACTTGCAACGCTTTCAAGCCGCTGATTTACCATGACAAATCTCGCTCAAATAACGATCCTGTCAAGTGCGTCAAAATGGTGAGCAGCCTCACCATTTTGGTGAATCAATAAATTAATCCTTTAATTTCAATATCTTAATTAACGCATAAGCTTATAAAAAATAATCTTGCTCATTTCATAAACTCCAGCTAGCGTCTAATCCTGACAGTTGTGACAAGAATATAAACCGGCACGACTTTACCTACCGTGATCGATAAAACATAAAGAACCGGCAACAGTCGGTCATGCCTGCGAGGAACTCGGAATGTCTCTGTTGATCCGTGGCGCCACCGTTATTACCCATGATGAAAGTTATCGCGCCGATGTGTTTTGCGCCGACGGCGTGATCAAGGCCATCGGTGACAACCTGGATGTTCCCGCCGCTGTCGAAGTGCTCGATGGCAGCGGTCAATACCTGATGCCCGGCGGCATCGATCCCCATACGCATATGCAGTTGCCATTCATGGGCACGGTCGCCAGTGAAGACTTCTTCAGCGGCACGGCGGCGGGTCTCGCCGGCGGCACCACCTCGATCATCGACTTCGTGATTCCCAACCCCCAGCAGTCGTTGATGGAAGCCTTTCACCAATGGCGCGGCTGGGCCGAAAAAAGCGCCAGCGACTACGGTTTCCACGTGGCGATCACCTGGTGGAGCGAACAGGTCCGCGAAGAAATGGCCGAACTGGTCAGCCATCACGGGGTGAACAGCTTCAAGCATTTCATGGCCTACAAGAACGCAATCATGGCCGCCGACGACACCTTGGTGGCGAGCTTCGAGCGCTGCCTGGAACTGGGCGCGGTGCCCACCGTGCACGCCGAGAATGGCGAACTGGTCTACCACCTGCAACGCAAGTTGCTGGCCCAGGGCATCACCGGCCCCGAAGCCCATCCGTTGTCACGCCCTTCGCAAGTGGAAGGCGAAGCCGCGAGCCGCGCCATCCGCATCGCCGAAACCCTGGGCACGCCGCTGTACCTGGTGCACGTGTCCACCAAGGAAGCCCTGGACGAAATCACCTACGCCCGCAGCAAGGGCCAGCCGGTCTACGGTGAAGTACTGGCCGGGCATCTGTTGCTGGACGACAGTGTCTATCGCAATCCCGACTGGCAGACCGCCGCCGGCTACGTGATGAGCCCGCCCTTCCGCCCACGCGGGCATCAAGAGGCACTCTGGCACGGCTTGCAGTCCGGCAACCTGCACACCACCGCCACCGACCACTGCTGCTTCTGCGCCGAACAGAAGGCTGCCGGGCGTGACGACTTCAGCAAGATCCCCAACGGCACCGCCGGGATCGAAGACCGCATGGCGGTGCTCTGGGACGAGGGGGTCAATAGCGGCAAATTGTCGATGCAGGACTTCGTCGCCCTCACCTCCACCAACACCGCGAAGATCTTCAACCTCTACCCACGCAAGGGGGCGATTCGCGTCGGCGCCGATGCGGACCTGGTGCTCTGGGATCCCCAGGGCAGCCGCACGATCTCAGCCAAGACCCATCACCAGCAAGTGGACTTCAACATCTTCGAAGGCAAGACCGTGCGCGGCGTGCCCAGCCACACCATCAGCCAGGGTCGGCTGGTGTGGGCCGACGGCGACCTGCGGGCCGAGCGCGGCGCCGGGCGCTACATCGAACGGCCGGCGTACCCGGCGGTGTTCGATTTGCTGAGCAAGCGGGCGGAGTTGCACAGGCCGGTTGCCGTGAAGCGCTGAACCCAGGCCTTCGGCCAATCGCGAGCAAGCTCGCTCCCACATTGGATTTGAGTGAATGCGAAAGCCATGGGCACTGCAGATCCCCTGTGGGAGCGAGCTTGCTCGCGATAAGGCCAGTCCAGACACCGAAAAACCACTGCCCACCAGAGGCAGCACCTCAAACACCGTGAGGCCCACTCCATGATCCAGCCCTTGAGTCACCTCCCCCACTCCCAGGAAGACCCGGCCACCCTCGCCGCCCGCTTCAGCGACCTGACGCCTCCGCTCAATGCACGCCAGGCCCACCTGGAAGCATCTCGCTGCCTGTACTGCTACGACGCGCCCTGCGTGAACGCCTGTCCGAGCGAGATCGATATTCCTTCGTTCATTCGCAACATCCACCACGACAACGTCCAAGGCGCGGCCCAGAAAATCCTCTCGGCCAACATCCTCGGCGGCAGTTGCGCCCGGGTCTGCCCCACGGAGGTCCTGTGCCAGCAAGCCTGCGTGCGCAATAACGCCCATGAGTGCGCGCCGGTATTGATCGGCCAACTGCAACGCTATGCAGTGGACAATGCCCACTTCAGCGAACACCCGTTCAAGCGTGCCGCCACCACTGGCAAGCGCATCGCCGTGGTCGGGGCCGGGCCGGCGGGACTGGCGTGTGCACACCGCAGTGCGATGCACGGCCATGACGTGGTGATTTTCGAAGCCCGGGACAAGGCCGGCGGTCTCAACGAATACGGGATCGCCAAGTACAAACTGGTGGACGATTACGCCCAACGCGAGCTGGATTTCCTGCTGGGCATCGGCGGCATCGAAATCCGTCACGGCCAGAAACTCGGCGAGAACCTGAGCCTGAGCGACCTGCACCAGCAGTTCGACGCCGTGTTCCTCGGCCTCGGCCTGGCCGCCAGCAAACAACTGGGCCTGAGCGACGAGCAGGCGCCGGGGCTGCTGGCCGCCACCGAGTACATCCGCGAACTGCGCCAGGCCGAAGACCTCAGCCAGTTGCCGCTGGCCGACCGCTGCATCGTGCTCGGTGCCGGCAACACCGCCATCGACATGGCCGTGCAGATGGCTCGCCTCGGCGCCCGGGACGTCAGCCTGGTCTACCGTCGCGGCCTCGAGGACATGGGGGCCACCTTGCATGAGCAAGACATCGCCAAGGCTAACCAGGTGCGTCTGCTGACCTGGGCCCAACCGCAACAGGTGTTGCTCGATGACGCCGGGCATGTGCGCGGCATGCGCTTTTCCCGTACCCATCTGGAAAACGGTCGGCTGGTCATCGGTGCCGAGACCTTCGACCTGGCCGCCGACGCTGTTTTCAAAGCCATCGGCCAAGCCTTCGATGACCACGCACTGGTGGACCCACTGGCCCGAGAGCTCAAGCGCCAGGACGGGCGAATTCTGGTGGACGAACACCTGCGCACCAGCGTACCCGGTGTCTACGCCGGCGGCGATTGCACCAGCCTGGACCAGGACCTCACCGTGCAGGCCGTGCAGCACGGCAAGCTCGCCGCCGAGGCGATCAACGCTCAACTGATGCTTAACGTGGAGGCTGCGTAAATGGCCGATCTGTCGATTGTCTTCGCCGGCATCAAAGCGCCCAACCCGTTCTGGCTGGCCTCCGCGCCACCCACCGACAAGGCCTATAACGTCGTCCGCGCCTTCGAGGCCGGCTGGGGTGGCGTGGTCTGGAAAACCCTCGGTGAGGATCCAGCGGCGGTGAATGTATCTTCGCGTTATTCGGCCCACTACGGTGCCAATCGCGAGGTGTTGGGCATCAACAACATCGAGCTGATCACCGACCGTTCCCTGGAAATCAACCTGCGGGAAATCACCCAGGTGAAAAAGGACTGGCCGGACCGGGCGTTGATCGTGTCGCTGATGGTGCCCTGCGTCGAAGAATCCTGGAAACGCATCCTGCCCCTGGTGGAAGCCACTGGTGCCGACGGCATTGAGCTGAACTTCGGCTGCCCCCACGGCATGCCGGAACGGGGCATGGGCGCGGCGGTCGGCCAGGTGCCGGAGTACGTCGAGCAAGTGACCCGCTGGTGCAAGACCTATTGCTCGCTGCCGGTGATCGTCAAGCTCACGCCGAACATCACCGACATCCGCGTCGCCGCCCGGGCGGCCCATCGGGGCGGTGCGGACGCGGTGTCGTTGATCAACACCATCAACTCCATCACCAGCGTCGACCTGGACCGCATGGTCGCCCTGCCCAGCGTCGGCAGCCAGAGCACCCATGGCGGTTACTGCGGTTCGGCGGTCAAGCCCATCGCCTTGAACATGGTCGCCGAAATCGCCCGCGACCCGCAGACCCAAGGCTTGCCGATCTGCGGCATTGGCGGCATCGGCAGTTGGCGCGACGCGGCGGAATTCATCGCCCTGGGCAGCGGCGCGGTGCAGGTCTGCACGGCGGCGATGCTGCATGGTTTTCGCATCGTCGAAGAGATGAAGGATGGCCTGTCACGTTGGATGGACAGCCAGGGTCACGCCAATCTGCAAGCGTTCTCCGGTCGCGCAATGGGCAACACCACTGACTGGAAGTACCTGGACATCAACTACCAGGTCATCGCCAAGATCGACCAGGAGGCCTGCATCGGTTGCGGGCGCTGCCACATCGCTTGCGAAGACACCTCACACCAGGCCATCGCCAGCCTCAAGCAGGCGGACGGCACGCGTAAATATGAAGTGATCGATGAAGAGTGCGTGGGTTGCAACCTGTGCCAGATCACCTGCCCGGTGCAGGACTGCATCGAAATGGTGACGGTGGACACCGGCAAGCCGTTTCTGGATTGGAACCATGATCCGCGCAATCCCTATCATGTAACCGCTTGAAGGTTGGGGTGTCTGGACTGGCGCCATCGCGAGCAAGCTCGCTCCCACATCGGATTTTTGGTGAACACAAATTTTGTGTTAATCACCGGCCCCTGTGGGAGCGAGCCTGCTCGCGATGAGGCCATCAGCCTCACCAAAAATTCTCAAGGCTCCAACCCGATCCCCCGCAAAATCACCCCGGTCACCGTCTGCACCGCCCGTTCGAATTGCATGTCGGACAGCGGCTGGTGGTCGTTGAGGATATTGATCTGGTGGTCGAAGTCGGCGTAGTGCTGGGTCGAGGCCCAGATCATGTAGAGCAGGCTCGAGGGCTCCACCGGGAGGATGCGTTTGTCCTCCACCCACTGGCGGATTTTCGCTTCCTTCATCTTGGCCCAGTCATAGAGGCTGGCATCCAGTGCCTGGCCCAGGGCCGGGGCACCGTGGATAATTTCGTTGGCCCAGACCTTAGAGCCGTAGGGCCGGCTACGGGAGTGGTTCATCTTGGCGCGGATGTAGCTGCTGAGCACCACCCGCGGGTCGTCAAACATTTCGAAGCACAAGGCATCCTGCTTCCACACCTCCAGCAGATCGAACAGCACGGCGCTGTACAGTTCACTCTTGGTGCTGAAGTAGTAATGCAGGTTGGAACGCGGTAACTGCACTTCGGCGGCGATGTCGGCCATGGCGGTGCTGCCGAAGCCTTTCTCGGCAAAGACCTTCTCGGCGGCCAACAGGATTTTCTCGACGTTACTGCGACGAATCTCGATCTTGTGATTGCCCATGAGGGCTCCCTGGCAACAGCGTTGCTCAAGACTAGCATTCACCCACTTTTGATAACACTGGGGATCCCTGCGGGAGCGAACCTGCTCGCGATAACGTCATCAGCCTCACCTGAGTTATCTAATGCCCTCCTATCCCGGACTAACAGTTCTGCTAGTAGACGTCCTCCGAGAAATACCCGAGCCTGACACAGGCCGAGCGCGCCTAGGAGATCTAGTCCATGTCAGCTTCATCGAAAAACATACTGTGCCGCTATCACTACGATCCACTGGATCGCCTCACAGGCCTGACACCGCTGGGGCAGCCCGGTACACAACGCTTCTATCAGAACAACGAACTGGTCAATGAAATCGACAGCGAGGCACAGCTCACGATCGTGCGCAACGGGGAACAGCCGCTGGCTCAGCGGCTGAGTGTCATCGGTGTGACCGAGACGACACTGTTGGCGACGGATCAACAGCGCTCGCCGTTGACGGCGGTGACGGACGCAGATTTGCAACGGATGGCCTATACCGCCTACGGTCACCGTACGGGGGACAGTGGCTTGAGCAGCTTGCTGGGTTTCAATGGCGAGCGGCCTGAACCGATCACCGGGCACTATTTGTTGGGACAGGGTAATCGGGCGTTCAATCCGGTGTTGATGCGGTTCAATAGTCCGGATGAGTTGAGTCCTTTTGGTGATGGGGGGATCAATGCGTATGCTTATTGTGGGGGGGATCCGGTTAATTGGTATGATCCGAGTGGGAATATATTACAACCATGGGTGTCCAAACCTGTTTATTTTAGGCCATGGACAGACCCACCGGGGACACTAAGAACATTGGCCTCTTCGTCAAAAACTATTTCTCGCCCTCCTCGAAATTCGTCACATCACACCTCTGTTGCAGCCACTTCCGCTACTGACCCAAGCAATCGCACGCCAATAGCTCCTTCCGACGAAACACGTTGGAAGATTAAACTACCTCCAGAGGGAAAGCCTAGAGAGAAACAATCAAAAATTGTAGAAAGAAACAAGAAGCAGCAGCAAAATTATGATGACAAGACAAACCTTGCAGAAGATGCTCGCTATTATGATAAACATATGCAACCACACAGCCCGAGTCTGGGACACGAGAAGTATTGGGAAAGCTACTACTCACACAAAGATGCAGTAGAAAGAATTTACTTGAGAAACACACCTCGGAAGGACCTCGCTCTCGCAAAGAACAATATGAGCCACGCTTTAAAGCGCCTTAAGCAAAATATTGTGGAAATAACTTTCGCAGATAAGATAGAGAGACTTCGGAGACAATAGAAAAAATTCAGATCCGACTCTTTCATAGTCAAAAAAGCCAAGCATAGCAGTTATTCTCAGCTGAGTATGATTGGGGCTTAATGGCGACAAGAAAATCAGTGTTCTTGCCCCAACGCCGCCTGCTACACACTACGATGACTAACAGTTCTGCTAGTAGACGCCTTTCGAAAAATACCTGAGCCTGACACGACCGAGCGCACCCGGGAGACCCAGTCCATGTCAGCTTCGTCGAAAAACATCCTATGCCGCTATCACTACGATCCACTGGATCGCCTCACAGGCCTGACACCGCTCGGGCATCCCGGTACACAACGCTTCTATCAGAACAACGAACTGGTCAATGAAATCGACAGCGAGGCACAGCTCACGATCGTGCGCAACGGGGAACAGCCGCTGGCTCAGCGGCTGAGTGTCATCGGTGTGACCGAGACGACACTGTTGGCGACGGATCAACAGCGTTCGCCGTTGACGGCGGTGACGGACGCAGATTTGCAACGGATGGCCTATACCGCCTACGGTCACCGTACGGGGGAAAGTGGGTTGAGCAGTTTGCTCGGGTTCAATGGCGAGCGGCCTGAGCCGATCACCGGGCACTATTTGTTGGGACAGGGGAATCGGGCTTTTAATCCGGTGTTGATGCGGTTTAATAGTCCGGATGAGTTGAGTCCGTTTGGGGAGGGGGGGATCAATGCGTATGCTTATTGCAAGGGGGACCCAATCAATCGGTATGACCCAAGTGGACATTTTCCTATTCGACCCCGTCCCTCGACGGCGCCACTCACAAAGGCTCAAAAGCTACTAAATGCATCCAAGCATAAAATTGAAGCATTATCCTCTACATCCGTTGCCATCTCCCGCCCTGGTGGATCCACTAAACCCCAAAAATATTGGACAGAGTTGTACAATGCACCCCCTAGGCAATCGATGCTAACCGCTGAGCATCTCCCCGCCGCGAGCCTTATCCCTGATGACGCAGACTTTCCTGTTTTATTAAGACATTCGCTCCATCTTGACGAGCATATATTGAATAAGGGCCCTATTCAAATGAAGGTAGATGCAGAACTTCTAGAATCCCATCTCTCAACGTTAGGCCGCATAACAAAGCTTAATACTTCTACCGCCACAAGAGCGCAGATTTTCTCCGCACTGGCGGAATCCGACCGTGCCAGGCTTCTCCTTAAAGAGGATATATACACTAGAATCCAACTTGGAGAAGAGGTTGTAAACATTCGCACCCAAGGCAACTCACCTCCAAGATGACCTGCCGCCTTATCCAGAGCCCCGTTCAAGTCACCCATTGCGAGCTGGTTCGTCCCACACTTAATGGTGTTTCTGATGCTCCCTCACCACGGGGTTATGTCGGCTGACGGGTTTCGATGCTGTCCAGCGCGCGGTTGGCTAGCAGGCTGCCCAGTTCGATCAGTTGTTGGATGCCCAGGAGGAAATGTCGGCGTGAACCGTCCAGGTCGAAGGCCAGGTCATTGACCATGGCATGGGCCGAGGCCAGGGTTTCGCTGAGGTTGGCGAGCAGGCTTTCGGTGTCGATGTCTTTGTTGACGGTGAAGAGCTGGCCGGGGGCAGGATCCGTTTCAGGCTTATCCGGCTTGGGGTTCAGGTAATGGTCGAGGACGCGGTCGGTGACTTCGTCGTGTTTTTGGGGCTTGGTTTTTTTGCGCGGCGAGGCTGGATCGGTGTTCGGTGGGTTGGGAGTTACTTTGAACATAGTTGAAGCTCCGATGCTGTAGAAGGGAGCCAACACCCTCTCGCTACCAAACGAATTAGGGTGGCGGCCATACGAAGGTTGGTAGACCGGGCATCGGAGCCGGCGCCTCCGAAGAGGCCCTGCGCATGGCCACCAAAAAGCGAAGTGCGTGATTGCACTCGCAAGCGATGACACTATGCACCGACAGCCCGGGCTACCAAACCCGATCACTGATTCAATCAGCGACCCGGAAACGATAGAGCCCTGCCCCCCAGGCGCACAAGCCGGCGGATTCTGGCGCAGGTGTAGGTAATGGCGCAAGACGACGTAGCCCGATCCAGAACGATCCTACATCTGAATAAACACAGCCCTGTTTAGACTGGGAATAGGGTCAACCACACACCTGTGGCGAGGGGATTTATCCCCGCTGGGCTGCGAAGCAGCCCCAATTACTGTCGCAGCGGTGTGTCAGGCTGATTGCATTCAGCCGTCTTTAGGGCTGCTGCGCAGCCCAGCGGGGATAAAATCCCCTCGCCACAAGAGACCTCACCGTCCATGAGCGCGCGGGCATTCGACTAATGTCTTAGACCAGTCATCGCACAACCAAGCACCCTCCCCACTATCTTAAAACCACAAATCTGCCCGGCGCCACGGCCTGCGATCTTGACCTCGTCCAGCAACAGCCATTGAAACGCCTCATCTTGAAGCACAGCCGAGTTGGACAATTCCGATAATGGCCAGTTGACAATGAGCAGCCGCTTCCAAATAATCCCTCCCATGTTGTACGACGACGTATGACAAAAATAAAAACAACAAAAAAGTAGGGAGCGTCATAGTGAGCACACGTGTCCGTTTTTCGCCCGATCAACGTCCAAACCGCCGTACCCTTCTCAATGCCAGCCCCGCCCTGGTCCTGCTCGGTTGCAGCGGCCTTGCCGCCTTTCTACCAACGGCCGCCAGCGCCGAAGGCTTCGTCGATGACGCCAAGGCCACGCTGAACCTGCGCAACGCCTACTTCAACCGCAACTTCACCAACCCGAACAACGCCCAGGGCAAAGCCGAGGAGTGGACCCAGAACTTCATCCTCGACGCCAAGTCCGGCTTCACCCAGGGCGTGGTCGGTTTCGGCGTGGACGTGCTGGGCCTGTACTCGGTCAAGCTCGACGGCGGCCGTGGCACCGCGGGTACGCAGTTGCTGCCGGTGCATGACGACGGTCGTCCTGCCGATGATTTCGGTCGTCTGGGCGTGGCCCTAAAGGCCAAGGTGTCGAAGACCGAGTTGAAGGTCGGCGAGTGGATGCCGGTGCTGCCGATCCTGCGCTCCGACGACGGCCGTTCCCTGCCGCAAAC